>JAIDSL010000164.1 GCA_029061255.1 Muribaculaceae bacterium | reverse complement strand
GAGTGACGTTGGAGGTGGTGGGGTTGGAGATATTTGAAAGGTCGAATGTGATGTCGGGGGCTTCGGCCACAATGTCGGTGAACGTGAAGTTGGATAGGATGTAGTCGTCGGTCTTGCGGTCACGGTAGAAGTTGCGTGTGCATTTAAGATGCGCGTTGCGGAATGTGACGTTGTCAACAATCGACATCGGCATCGGGTCCCGATCCACTTTGTTGAAGAATTGTGTCCAGGTCTGCACTTCCACTGCATTTCGAACAGTGCCCGTGGCACCATCGACGAGGACATTACGGTATTGCTGCGGTGTGTCAGGACGCATTTTAAAAAGTAGGACATGGTATGTCCCGTCGAATGTGCAATCTTTCATTATCACGTTAGAGCAGTCCCATGCCTCGCTGCCAAAGGTGACGCCTGCGTTGGTCTTTCCAAATGAGCATCGGTCGATGATCACGCGCTGTGCCGGTCCGTTGCCGGCGATTGTATCGACGTATGTGCCCTTTCCTCCTTTAAGGCAAACCCCATCGTCGTTGACGTTCATGTGGCATTGGGAAATGAGGACGTCGTTGCACACGTCGAGGTCAATGGCGTCGGTGGAAGGTCCTTTCGGATATCCATCGGTGGGGGCAAGGATAGTGACTCCAATGTATTTTATACGTTCGCAGTTGTAGAGATGGTTGGTCCAGAAGCCGGAGTTTACCATATGGATGCCGCTTACGGTGACATCTTTGGAATTGGAGATATATGCCATGCGGGGTCGGAGAGCCTCAAGGTTGGTGCATTTGGGATTGACTTTGCGACGGAGCCAGAATTCATCGTAGAAGCGGTGTCCATTGCCGTCGATAGTTCCTTCTCCTGAAATGGAGAAACCATCACAGTGGTCAGCATTGACAAGGGCTGCGAAGTAGTTGATGGTCTGGCCTTCAAGGCGCGTGGGTATGATCTGATAATTGGTGATTGCGTCCGACCCCTTAAGCCTTGCGCCTTTCTCGAGATGCAGATGAGTGCCCGGCTTGAAGAAAAGTGAACCTGACAGGAATGTGCCCTGTGGGATGACAATGACTCCCCCTCCACTGGAGGCTGCAAGGTCAATCACTTTTTGGATGGCCTCTGTCTGGATGGCACAGCTGTCGTTGGCAACTCCAAAATCTGTGACCACATAGCGTTTGCCAAGTTGATCAGTAGGGGGAAGAGAAGTATCGTTAAACCAGTTCCCGACCGGAGAACCGTCGGGAAATGTATCGAAGTCAGCAAAAGAAGTGGATGCCACAATGCAAAATAGTATGGAGGCGATCAGTCGCTTGATGTTATGGTAGGTCAGCATAAAAATCAGTTTAGAAGTTGAGGTCGTAGACAGCTTTTTTGATGTTGGAGAAGGGGATGTCGAGCTCGGATGTCTCAATGACGGGTTTTTTGCTTCCTTCTTTTTTCACTTTTTGCTGAATGGCGAGTATGATACCGTCGTCATTTACTTTACGAAGCATTCCGTGGAGCTTTCTTCCGTCGGCTGTTAGGACCTCAAGGTCTTGTCCGACATATTTTTCATATTGACGTGGGACTTTGAGTGGAGATGTTAGGCCGGCGGTGCCGACTTCGAGTTCATAGTCTTCGACATCGCGGTCGAAAGCTTCCTCTATGGCTCGAGTGAGATTGACGCATTCTTCGATGTCGCCCGGGGTTATGCTGTCGATCTCGACTGTGATCTCGTTGGATGGAGTGACCTTAAGGTCTGTAAGGAAATATTCGGAGTCCTTGAGTTGTTCTTCTACGAAGGATTGGAGTTCTTTTTTGTCGATCATAATTTTTGCGTTTTGCGTTTTGCGTTTTACGATTTGCGATTTGCGATATATAATATAAACATTGAAAAAATGGGATGGTTAGTTTGATAAGAAAAAATTTAGTAATTTTGCACTTGGATTTTTTAGTATGGTCAGGAATATATGCAGGGGCTGATGAACGCAGCAAAAGCTGCGAGCGGAAACGGCTTCGCGAGGAAGGAGAGCGGATTCTTGAGGATGGAGAACGGCTTCGAGAGGAAGTAGAACGGCTTTGCAGGGATGGAAAGAGGATGTATTTAAATATAATGATGATATGACTAAAGATACTAAGTCGATAGTGTTGGCAGGGGTGGCAGTGCTTAGCTGGGCAACGGTAGCCACTGCTTTTAAGATTGCGTTGATGCATCTTTCGGTGTTCTGTATGCTTCTGATAGCGACAGTCACAGCTTTTGTGGTATATACCGTGATGATGGCGGTGGAGAAAAAGTGGAGTGTGCTGAGGAAATTGCCGAATGATGTAATTGTGAAGACAGCACTTCTTGGTGTTTTGAATCCAGTAGTGTATTATCTTGTGCTTTTCCGGGCATACGACATGTTGCCTGCCCAGATGGCACAGCCACTCAATTATGCATGGCCTATATTCTTATTGGTGCTTCTTGCGGTGTTTAATCATGAGAAGATACCAGCCCGGAAATATATTGGTATGTTGATATCTGTATGCGGGGTGGTATGTATATCACTCGGAGGCGGGGGTGTGAAAGGGCAAGTGTCTTTGGCAGGTATTCTTTTGGCCCTATTTAGTGCGGTGCTATGGGCAGCATATTGGATGCTTAACAATAGGCTTAGTGGGAAGGTGGATGCAACAGTGGCATTGTTTCTGGAGTTTTTTGCCGGAAGTGTTGTTCTTGGGGTGAGCGGATGCTTTGTAGGAGTTGAAGTTGATTCACTTGAAAGTTTATTGTCCGGAATATATATCGGATTGTTTGAGATGGGGATTCCATTCCTTACATTTGGGATGGCGCTGCGGATTACGAAGAATCCGGCTCTAATCAATCAAATGTGTTATCTGTCGCCATTTTTGTCACTGTTCCTGATAGCTATGGTGTTGGGGGAGACAATAGCTACCGGAACTTATGTCGGGCTTGCTTTGATAGTGGCGGGATTGGTGTATAATCAGTATTTTGTGAAATAGTGGAGAGTGGAGAGTGTAGGGTGGAGAGAAGAAAGTAAAGGGCGCACCCGATGGTGCGCCCTTATGTTTTGCGCAGCAGAAGCTGCGGGCGGAAACGGCTTCGCGAGGATATGTTTAGGCGAGGAGGGCTTGGGCGAGGGCGTCGAGGGGAGCGCGGTCGGCTTCTTTGAAGGCACCGCGTATTGTGACTGTCTCGGGGATGATTTCGATGCCTTTCATGCTTTCAAGCATGGTGCGCATGATTTTCCCGGCAGATGGAGCCCAAGAGCCATTTTCTACAATAGCTGCTTTGCGGTTGCAGTAGCCTTTGGATGCGAGCATGTGGAGGAAGGTATACATGGGTGTGAAAAGCCCGGCATCGTAGCTTGATGCGCAGAAGACGGCCGTAGGGTATTTGAAGGCTTCTGCAAGAGCTGCCGAGAGATCGTAGCGTGTAAGGTCGGCTACGAATACATCCTTGACACCGAGCTGTCGCAGCTTTTCGGCAAGATATTCTGCGGCTTCGAGGGTATTGCCGTGGATTGAAGCGGATGCAATGAAAACTCCGTCAGATTCCGGGCGGTAGCTGCTCCAAGTGTCATATAAGCCGATATAGTGACCAATGTTTTCGGTAAGTACTGGTCCGTGGAGAGGACAGATTGTCTCTATTTCGAGATTGGCAAGCTTTTTGAGAGCACTTTGAACTTGCGGGCCATATTTGCCTACTATATTGAAATAATATCTTCTTGCTTCTTCAGCCCAGTCAACGGAGAGTGAGTCGAGGGCACCGAATGTACCGAATGCGTCGGCACTGAAGAGGAGCTTTCGTTGCGGGCAATATGCCATCATAACTTCGGGCCAGTGCACCATCGGTGCAAGATAGAATTGGAGTGAAAGACCGCCAAGGTCGAGCGTGTCGCCTTCTTTCACTGTCATAATCTTGCAATCTGCAGGAATCGGGTCGAAGTAGTTTGGAAGCATACGAGCTGCAGTGGCCGACATCACAAGTGTGGCTTCCGGATAAATCTCCACAAATGTAGATATAAGAGAAGAGTGATCAGGCTCGAGATGCTCGATGACGAGGTAGTCCGGCTTTGCGCCATCGAGAGCTTTGTTGAGGTTGGCAAGCCATTCTGTGCCGGTCTGGTCGTCGGTGGTGTCGACGACAGCAATCTTTTCTCCTTTTATAAGGTATGAGTTGTAGCTGACACCATTAGGGACATTATATTGGTTTTCAAATTTTTCTATAGCGTGGTCATCGACACCGATGTATATGATGTCTGGTGCGACTTCAAATATATTTCCAGTCATTTTAATAGGTGTTTATGTGTTATCTATTATTATAACAATTTTTATCTAAATAGGATGTAAGAAAATATATGTCCGTATGATCAGTACAGGATTTTGCTTGTGGCAGAGGATGGCTTAATGGCAGATTAAAAAATATTATCATTATTAACTAAAATTAACATAAATACTAAAATCATAATTTAAATTAAGAAAAATTAAATATTATAGGTAAATTTAATAAATATTAACATTGAGATGATGTAAAAAAGTGATAAATATCTTTGTGGAATGAAAATTTAGTCTTAACTTTGCCGACGTTTTTCGGATTGACGTATGACTTGATGCGTAATGCGTTTTACGAAAAAAACGAAGATTTAGACAATAACAAAATAAAAATAAAGGGGGGTCTGAATAAGATTTCCGCTTGCTAAAAACAGAGATTATGGCAAATAAAGCAGCAAAGCCCAACGGAAAATTGGGTGTGATGGTGGTTGGCAATGGTGCCGTGGCCACAACATTTATGACCGGTGTGCTTATGGCACGCAAGGGTCTTACCAAGCCCGTTGGCAGCATGTGTATGTACGACAAAATCCGCGTTGGCAAAGGCGAGGACAAGAAATATCTCCACTATAAGGACATAGTGCCACTTGCAGACCTGAACGACATAGAGTTTGCAACATGGGATGTGTATCCGGCAAATGCATATGAGGCAGCCCTGAATGCAGAAGTTCTTAAGGAAAAGGACATCAACCCAGTGAAAGAGGAGCTTGAGGCAATCGTGCCAATGAAGGCAGCCTTCGACAAGAACTATGCAAAGCGTCTTGATGGAGACAACGTGATGGAAGGAAAGACCCGTTGGGAGATGGCAGAGCAGCTCCGCGAGGATATCCGCAACTTCAAGAAGGAAAAGGGTCTTGACCGAGTGGTAGTGCTTTGGGCAGCCTCAACAGAGGTATATGTCCCGGTGGATGAGAAGGTTCATGCTACAGTGGAATCGCTTGAGGCAGCCATGAAGGCAGACGACAAGGAGAAGATCGCTCCATCCATGTGCTATGCATATGCAGCGCTGAAGGAAGGCGCGCCCTTCATCATGGGTGCTCCCAACACAACAGTAGATATCCCTGCAATGTGGGAACTTTCCGAGCAGACCGGCATGCCTATCGCTGGAAAGGACTTCAAGACCGGCCAGACACTTGTCAAGTCAGGTTTCGCTCCCATCATAGGCACTCGTTGCCTCGGCCTTTCAGGATGGTTCTCAACCAATATCCTCGGCAACCGAGACGGTCTGGTGCTTGATGAACCCGCCAACTTCCGCACAAAAGAGGTGTCAAAACTTTCTACGCTGGAGTCTATCCTCGTACCGGAAAACCAGCCCGACCTTTATGGCCACGGCAACGATGAGGACACACAGTATTACCATAAAGTGCGTATCAACTACTACCCACCCCGCAACGATAATAAAGAGGGTTGGGATAATATAGACATCTTCGGCTGGATGGGCTACCCGATGCAGATCAAGATCAACTTCCTCTGCCGCGACTCCATCCTTGCCGCTCCGCTCTGCCTTGACCTTGTATTGCTCAGCGACCTTGCTGCGCGTGCCGGCCGTAGTGGCATCCAGCGCTTCTTGAGCTTCTTCCTGAAGAGCCCAATGCACGACTACACTAAGGGCGAGGTGCCTGTCAATCATCTTTTCCAGCAGTATGTGATGCTGAAGAACGCGATCCGCGAGATGGGCGGCTACGAGGCAGACGAAGAAATCGATTGATAGCTTTTTCCAATGGAGGATACAGACATCCTTCTGATAGCAGGGACGCCCTTGTGAAAGGACGTCCCGCTTTTATGAAATTCTCACGCAAAGGCGCAAAGGGACAGAGTTTCAATGCTTTGGGAAACTTCGCGTCGGGGTTATGGCAAGCTCGCAATGATTGCGGCCTGCTACGCATCGGCCGGAGTTCGCAGAGAAAGCTACGCAGTTTTTTAATTCTGAATATTACGCGACAATGAATTAGAACAAGCGAAACTTAAAATACGTTTATAATATATGAGAATAGATATATTGACTGTCATGCCGGAAATGCTGGAGTCTCCTCTCAACTGTTCGATCGTGAAGCGCGCTCGGGATAAGGGACTCGCCGAAATATATGTGCACAATCTGCGCGACTATACTACCGACAAACACCGCAAGGTGGATGACTATCCATTCGGAGGAGAGGCCGGGATGGTGATGAAGGTGCAACCCGTGGATGCCTGCATATCGAAGCTAAAAAGCGAGCGAGACTACGACGAGGTGATATTCATGACCCCGGATGGGAAGACTTTTGACCAGCCTATGGCAAACTCCCTTTCTTTGCTCAACAATATAATAATACTGTGTGGGCATTACAAGGGGATCGACTATCGCATAAGGGAGCATTTTGTGACAAAGGAGATATCTATAGGCGACTATGTATTGACCGGGGGTGAACTTCCGGCAGCGTGCGTTGTGGATGCAGTCGTGCGCCTTATCCCGGGAGCTATCGGCGACGAGCAGTCGGCACTGTCTGACTCTTTTCAGGATAATCTGCTTGCCCCTCCCGTCTATACAAGGCCGGCTGATTATAAAGGATGGAAGGTGCCTGATGTGCTTTTAAGCGGGCATGAGGCAAAGATCGCGCAGTGGAGGATGGATCAGGCGCTTGAAAGGACAAGGATGTTGCGGCCGGATCTCCTTAATGAATAATTTAATGACTCAACTTTTGCAAGCTTAAAATCTCACGCAGAGTCCGCAAAGGAGCAGAGTTTCATCGCTTTGAGAAGCTTCGCAACTCGGTTGTGGCAAGCTCGCTGAGAGAACAGCCTGCTTCGCATCGGCTGGAGCACGCAGAGAAAACTACGCATTTCTAAAGATTGAGGCATTAAATCACAATGAATTGAAACAAGAGAAACTTGAATTAATGAAAATTTTTACGAAATAAGATATGGATTTTGTGATACTTGCCGGAGGATTGGGATCGAGGTTTGTGAAGGAAGGATATGAGTGCCCGAAGCCGTTGGTGCCTCTATTCGGAAAACCGATGATAGGAGTGCTGATCAACACACTGATGAAGTGTGGTGCGGAGCATATCTATGTAGGAGCTAATGCCAGGATGCAGATGCTGCTTGACTATCTCGAGGAGCTTCGAGGCGAAGGGCTTCCAGTAATCACTCGACCGATCATTACTGACAATTCATATTGTACACTTAAGGCTGCTTCTGAAGGAATAGAGGGAAAGTTTATCGCCATGACGTGCGATGCCATTTTCCCTACAGATGAATTTCGGAAATATATAGAGTGTGTGGAGAACTCTCCTGCCGATGAAGCATTGATGGGCTTGACCAGATTTGTGGAGGATGAAAGTCCGCTTTATGCAAGGGTGACTGAAGATGGAGAAGTAATAGACTACAGGTATGGCGGCTCTCCATTTGAGGAGGGAGTGATCGTATCGGCAGGACTTTATGGCTTATCCGGTAAGATCATGAATGTCATTCCTGAATTGGGTCTTGAACCGGAATCGCTGAGCGATTTCCAGAGGCTGCTTGCAGTGGCAACCCCTGTGAAGGTGCGTCCATTCGAATTCTCAATTGCATTTGACGTAGACAATACACGCGACCGTCTGCATGCCGAAAGCTTTCTTGGAGGGGAGTGATGAGTCTCCTTTCGCCAGAGAAAGGTTATGGGGCTGACTTTACATAAGAATATAAGAAAGAGGGGTGATGGCTTTTCAGTCAGCACCCCTCGCAGTATGTTACTTAGGATTAGGATGAAGTGATAATTGTGAAATGTTGATTTCAGTGCTCAATGCTTTATATAGAATGATGGAATCGTAATGCGTGGTGGAGTAAAAGATGAGTGTATGCTTTTGAGTGGGCTTATCTATGTTCGTTGAGTATCTGTCACAGGCGTTTGCGGACAAGCATCCGGCTGGATGTTTGTTTTTATTTAATAACAAAGAAAAATAGGGTGATATGTATAATATATATTAAGCTTATATTGCAAGAGTATGAAATATATGAAAAACACGTTTGTTCACATTTTTTTAGACTCTTCTTTAGTTTTTTCGCATATATTTGATTAATTTTGCATTTTGGTTCAACAAATATACACAACTAAGTGAGCAGTTTTTCAAGAAAGGCCGCATATTGGTTTAAAAGGAGCGCCAACATACCGCTTCTGATCATAGGAGTGTTTTTCATTGGGCTGTTGTTGCTCAATGAGGATGCATCTTTTTCGCAGAGCATGATCTTTGAGAAGGAGATACTCCGGTTGAAAAAGGAGATAAAGGAAAATAAGGATTCCGCCGCTTACTATCGAAGCCGAAGGCTTGCGATAGAGCGGGGGGATGATGCTCTTGAGTTTATAGCCAGGGAACAGTATCATATGAAACGGCCTACGGAAGACGTTTTCTTATTGGTGCCAGCCACAAAATGACCTTCAGATGAAAGATGGAAAGGATACCTCGCAGGATGCCGGAGTTTCGGCTAAACTGGAGGCAAGGCGAAAATATGTAGAGATAGCCGCTGCCATAGGGTTGCTGCTTGTGCTCTTTGCCATGATGGCTCCTTTTTTTGAGGGGCTTATAGGCCGCTCCATGATGTGGGCGAAGTGGGTTTACGCAAGTGGAGCCCTCGTGTACACTTCTGCACGGGTTGTCAATGTCAATGCTCCCGGCGATTCACTAAGGCTTCGCCGACTACGCCGACTTGAATTCTGGGCAGGAGTCTGTTTCATAGTAGGCGCTGCATTTTGGTTTTATAAACTCCAGTATTTCTCGGGTCTGCTTGCAGGGCCGCTCGCCGTGATGCGCCAGACTGTAGCGTTCACAATGGCCGGGGCTGTGATACAGATAGTGGCGAGTTGGATGATTGCCTTCCGGATGAAAAAAGAATATAAGGCCTGATGAGGTGAATGAATTATATGGAGCATAAGAGATTTATCGCAGTCGACCAAGGTAATTCCTTGCTGAAGCTCACTCTGTTTGAAGATAGTGAGCTTCAGGAGGCATGCCGGTTTTCATCAGATGCCATGGAGGAAGCGTTTTCTGCAGTGGAGCGATGGAACCCTGACTGTGGTGCATTCTGCTCGGTGGGGAAGATAGACTCCAGGATGGTGGAGTCGCTACGCATAGCTCTTGACGGGCATCTGCTGATACTATCACGCTCTACGCGTCTGCCAATCGGGATAGACTATGCCACTCCGTCTACCCTTGGACTTGACCGTGTGGCATTGGCCGCCGGAGCTGCCAACCTTTATCAGGGGGAGACTGTGATGGTGGCAGATGCAGGGACAGCTGTCACACTGGATGTGGTGGATTCCGGGGCTTGCTTCCGCGGAGGGCGCATCACTCCGGGAATACGCTTGCGCTTTGAGGCACTCCATGCCCATACATCCGCGCTCCCGCTGCTTGATGCTGATGGAGAGCATCCATTGATCGGATATTCCACAGATACAGCTATCCGCTCGGGAGTGGTCTGTGGACTATCAGATGAGATAGTAGAGACGTATAAACAATATAAAAATATTTTTGGATGCAGCAGGCTTTTGCTTGCCGGTGGCGACGCCGGCTTACTTGCCGAATGCATCAATTCACGCATACCTGCCGACC
This sequence comes from Muribaculaceae bacterium, assembly GCA_029061255.1. GTDB lineage: Bacteria > Bacteroidota > Bacteroidia > Bacteroidales > Muribaculaceae > Lepagella. The sequence goes on along the minus strand of JAIDSL010000164.1, from coordinate 10,307 downwards.
ATGTTCCGGATCTAATAGCCCGGGGTCTGCTTTATATCTATAATTACAATGAAATCTAAGTTAAAATCATTAGGCGCCGTAGTGGCGTTGTTGTCGATCATAGGCGTGGCGAATGCCGACGTCAACACACCCTATTCGATGTATGGGTATGGAGTCCTGGGCGACCGGGCCACATCCATGCAGCGGCAGATGGGTGGCGTGGGTTATGCCATGCAGTCGGGGCGCCAGATCAATGTAATGAATCCGGCATCGTATGCATCGATCGACTCGTTGACGTTCCTTTGGGATATGGGGGCCAATATGTCGATGCAATGGAGCAAGGACAACTCAGGGTCCAACCATGGCTTTGGTGGAGGGCTTGACTATGTGACTATGGAGTTCCCGCTATCCAAATATATGGGAATGTCGATAGGTATGGTGCCTCTTACACAGGTGGGATATTCTTTTGGCGATGACATAAAGTTTGGAGCTCGCCAGAATCAGGGTAGTGGCGGCATCACTGAGGCTTATGCCGGCATATCCGGGAAAATAGGAGGTCTTTCAATCGGAGTCAATGTCTCGTATGACTTTGGTACGATTCAAAATGACGTGTATGCGACTCCCGTGTCGGGTACCACATCCTTGAGTCAATCTCTATTTGAGCAGATAATGCAGGTGAGAGACTGGAATGTAGTGGCAGGAGTGCAGTATAAGCAACCGATCAACCGGTATAATTATGTGACCGTAGGCGCCACTTACTCTCCAAAGAAAAGCTTTCATGGCAATACCTGGCTTACGATACAGGATCTTTCATCTGATTCCCGCCCTGACACCGTGGCAAAGGCCAATATGAAAGGGAAATATTATTCACCCCAGTCTTTTGGTGTCGGGTTGGCGTATACCCATGAGAAGGTGCACAAGATACTAGTGGAGGCTGACTTCTCACTGCAGCAATGGAGCGATGCGAAATTCTCATCACTCTATGATGAGGCCGGGCAGGAGGTATTCGTAGGAATGAAGTTCAACGACAGAAGAAGGTTTGCCGTGGGAGGGGAATATACCCATAATGTTCGCGGCAGCTATTTTGAAAGAATACCATGGCGCCTGGGGGCTTTCTATACCGACGACTATTTGAAGATCAACGGCAACACGATGAAGGAATATGGAGTCTCGCTCGGCACAGGGTTTGCAGCGCCCGGAGGCAAGACGATGATAAATTTCGGCCTTGAGTGGCGTCATCGTCAGAGCTCACCGGTCAATATGCTTTCAGAAAACTATTTCAATATCATGGTTGGAGTCAACTTCAATGAAGTTTGGTTCTTTAAGCGGAAGATTAATTGATGTTTTCAGGTTTTCAGGTTTTCAGGTTTTCAGGTTGTCGGATTTTCAGGTTTTCGGGTTTGGCTGTGGCTTTTGCAGCTGCAATGGTCGTTATGTTTTCCGGATGCAAGGAAGATGGAAAGCTCGGTGTGGCCACGCGAATTGATCCGAAGAAAATGCCTTCGATGTCGACTGTCAATGTGGCAACCCTGATATCTGACTCCGGCATCACACAGTATAAGATAGTGTCTCCACTCTGGAACGTATATGATGAAGTGGATACGCCATACTGGAATTTCCCAAAAGGAATCTATCTTCAGAAATTTGACAGAAAGTTTAATGTGATAGCTTCAGTAGCTGCTGATTCGGCGAAGTTTTTCAGACTTCAGAACCTTTGGAAACTTGACGGGAACGTTGAGCTGAAGAAGGAGCCCGGAGAGTTGTTCCTGACGCAGCAGCTGTTTTGGGATCAACGCCGCAACAGACTTTACAGCGACTCTTTTATCCACATCGAGACTCCTGACCGTATGCTTGAAGGTCACGGATTTGAGAGCAATGACCGGCTTACGAAATACTCCATACGTCGCCCTACTGGTATCTTCCCGGTTAGCGAGGATATGCGGAGGTGAGTCTTGCGTGGTGCGTGATGCGTAGTGCGTGGTGCGTGGTGCGTAGAATAGAAGGGTAGGAATATAAATATTAATTAATTGAGAGATTATGACGTTTACCGTAGCTTTGGTGCTTACTATCTTAGCGGTTGTTTTCTCTGCTCTGTTTTCAGGGATGGAGATAGCCTACGTGCAGTCGAATAAGGTCCGTATGCAGATTGATGGTTCGCGGGGCGGTGTGGTTGACCGCATAATCCGTGGATTCAGCCAAAATGAGGATATGTTCATCTCATCACTTCTTGTGGGAAACAACGTGGTTCTTGTAGTATATGGTATCACGCTTTCTGTTCTTATCAATCCGGTGCTTGAAAGATGGTTTGGCGATTCGGAGGCTATGGTGCTCATTGCCAATACGGTGTTTTCTACCCTCGTTATTCTCCTGTGCGGAGAATTTATCCCTAAGGCTACCTTCCGGATCAACCCGAATTTCATGATGAGGATGTTTGCATTGCCTCTATATGTCATATATATCATTCTGTATCCTATATCGAAGTTTATTTCCTTCATTACAAAAGGGCTGATGGGGCTTTTCGGTATCAAGGAGAATAGGGTAGGAGCGAGTCTTATCACGATGGACCAATTGGATGATTATCTTGAGGAGTCGCTTCACTCTACACAGCAGTCGGAGGTGGAAGTTGAGAATGAGGTGAAGATCTTCAGGAAGGCTGTAGACTTCAAGGACACCACGATAGGGGAGTGCATGCGGCCTCGCAATGAGATAGTGGCAGTGGAGAAGGACACGACTACGCGGGAAGATCTTCTTTCCCTCTTTTCGCGCACAGGACTGTCGAAGATAGTTGTATATCGTGAGGATATTGACGATGTGGTTGGCTATATACACATTTCCGAGCTTTTCAACATCGATTCCGACTGGAGGGAGCATCTTAAGCCTGTCATATTCACACCGGAGACTATGCTCGCCAATAAGATGATGAGGAGAATGATAGCTGAAAAGAGATCACTTTGCATCGTGATAGATGAATTTGGCGGCACATCTGGGCTGGCGACACTTGAGGACCTCGTGGAAGAAATTTTCGGTGAGATTGAGGATGAGCATGACCGTCAGCGACAACTTTTCCGTAAACTTCCGGATGGAGGCTATGAAATTTCAGGAAGGGCGGAGATTGCTGCTGTGAATGAGGGTCTTGGTCTTGACCTTAAGGAATCTGAGGATTATAATACTATAGCAGGGTATATACTTCACTATACAGAGGCTCTTCCTGCGGAGGGGGATGAGTTTGAGATCGGAGGATTGAAGTTTATAATTGCCCGGATGTCTACAACGAGGATTGAGCTGGTAAAAATATATGAAATTTCTAATTAAAGTAAGACTCAATCTCATAAAATTTTCAAGATAAGGAAAGCGTATCCATTTTGGGTACGCTTTAGCTTTTCCAAAAATGTGATTCAATCTAATTTTGTTAATAAATTTTAACATTTGAAGGATTGGTAAATGTGAAATTTTGTTTAATTTTGCATTTAAAACTTAATGAAATTGTCAGTATATGAAATTGTGGTATGTCGCAGAAGTACTGACAAAGCATTCTGAACCATGAAAAATGAGATATAACTAATATTAACCTAATAATTTAATTAACCAACATCTAATTATGAACTACCGCAAGGAAAGTTCAGGATTCGCGGCGATATGCCGTAGATTCCTGTTTGTGGCTCTTATGGCAGTAGTGGGCTTATCAGCTGCTGCTCAGGGCAAATCGGTGTCTGGTAAGGTACTTGATGAGAACGGTGATCCGATGATCGGTGTGACCGTCGTAGTCAAAGGCACCTCAGTGGGCACAGCAACTGACTTCGATGGCGCATATGCGCTAAAGAATGTCGCAGAAAACGCAACTCTTGTCTTCAGCTATGTAGGCTGTGTTCAGCAGGAAGCCAAAGTGGCAGGACGCTCGGTGATTGACGTTGTGATGAGAGAAGATTCCGAAGTACTTGATGACCTAATTGTAGTAGGTTATGGCGTTCAGAAGAAGAGCGACGTTACCGGTGCACTGACACGTGTTGACTCAGAGACCCTTAACTCCCGCCCGACCAGTAATGCTCTTGAAGCACTTCAGGGAAAGGCTGCAGGTGTAGATATCACAACTCAGCAACGTCCTGGTGAAATTGGTGAGATCCGTATCCGCGGTAATCGTTCTCTCGATTCAAAACTCCAATCACCTCTCTATGTAGTCGATGGTGTACCTCTGCAATCAGGCGGTATCGAATCTATCAACCCTCGCGATATTGAGGCTATCGACATTCTTAAGGATGCTTCCGCAACAGCCATCTATGGTTCACGCGGTGCCAACGGTGTTGTCATCATTACAACAAAGGGTGGCAAACCCGGACGTTTCAGCCTTAATTATTCAGGTTCTGTGACTACATCAACAATCGTTGACCGTTCAAAATCAATGAACCCTGGAGAATTTGTCAATTTCCGTCGTTGGGCTGCCTATAATCTTGACCCAGAGAAGTATGCACATCCCAACAGTCCGACAAAGGAGAATGATATGATAATTTTTGACTCCCCAATCGATGGCCAGACTTCACGCGACAACGTGATGCGCGGTTGGGCTACCGGCTCGTGGGATCCTTCAGCTATCATTGATTATGACTGGACTGACCTTTACACTCAGACCGGTGTCACACAGGAGCATACTCTTTCTGCATCCGGAGGCACAGAAAAGATGAATGCATATGCATCTTTTGGATACCTTGATAATCAGGGTACTCAAAAGGGCCAGTGGTTTAAGCGCTATACCGGTAAGGTGACTGTGAGCATCACGCCTGTGAAGTGGATGCAAATCGATGCAAGCATCAACGCCTCATGGCAGAATCAAGATTATGGCTTGTCTGGTACAAACGCACGTTCTAAATCAGTGCCTACCACTATCTATGAAGTGGCAAAGCAGTTCTATCGTTACGCTCCCATGTATTATGAAAACGGCGACCGCATCATCCGTCCCGGTGGCGAGGATGCTCTTTACACTATCATAGGTGAGCTTGAATATCAGACCTACAAGCGTCAGACATTCCGTGCTCTCGGTAATTTTGCCGCAACATTGAAATTCGGTGAAATGTGGAAGCCTCTTGAGGGTCTAACTTATAAGATTGGTTTTGGTCCTGATTATCGTCACTATCGTGCCGGATCGTGGATCAGTGGCGACTCTTCATACAGAATCACCATGGACGGTGCTACCGGAAAGAACTCTGCAAGCCTTGCCAACCAGCAGTATTTCTCTTGGACACTCGACAACCTTATCAACTATAACCGTACTTTTGCCGAGAAACACAACGTTGGCTTGACATTGCTGCAGACTTCATCTAAGTATACATACGAGAACTCTTCGATGGGCATCAGCAATATACCGAAGGAATCTTATATGTGGAACAATATGGGCTCTGCTTCTATTACAGACACTAATAATGGCGCTTCTATGGGTTCCGGTCTGACTGAAACATCAATGGAGTCTTATATGGTTCGTCTTAACTATGGCTTTGACAATCGTTATCTATTGACAGCATCCGGACGTTGGGATGGTGCTTCTCAGCTTGCTCCCGGTCACAAATGGGATTTCTTCCCCTCGATGGCACTTGCATGGCGTATTGATCAGGAAGATTTCATGAGTCCTTACTATTGGATCAACAATCTTAAGATTCGTGCAGGTGTAGGTGTCACCGGTAATGCGGCTGTATCGGCATATGCTACAAAAGGTACTATTTCTCAGATGTTCCTTCCGTTTGGAGACGGATCAACTCCTGCGTACTCTACAACTGAGGGCTATTATAACATCGCAAATACTCTTGCAAACCTTGATCTTGGATGGGAAAAGACCACTCAGTGGAACCTTGGTCTTGATTTCGGTTTTCTCAACAACCGCATTGGCGGTGCTCTTGAATTCTATTGGTCAAGAACAAACGACATTTTGATGCAGATGACTGTTCCATCTCCTACGGGATATACCACTACTTGGGCAAATATTGGCAAGACAGCCAATCATGGTGTCGAACTTACCATTGATGCTTTCCCTGTGATAGCTGGTGATTTCCAGTGGGAGACTAATTTCAATATGGCATTCCAGAAAAACAAGATTGTTGAGCTTGCCAATGGTAAGGAGGATGACATTTCTCAGGGATGGTTTATCGGACATGAGATTGGCGTTCTCTATGCTTACGACAATCTCGGCCTCTGGCAGGATACTCCGGAAGACCGTGCGGAAATGGAGAAATGGAATGCAAATGGCTATAAGTTCACTCCCGGTAACGTCCGTCCGAAAGATCAGGATGGCGACTATATGATGACTGACGCTGACCGTGTGATCATCGGCAACTCTAATCCTCAGTGGACACTTGGCTGGAGCAACCATTTCACTTGGAAGGGTATCGAACTCGGTTTCCAGATCATCAGCCGACTTGGCTATAAAGTAAATTGTGGAGCACAGGCCATGACTGCTCATGCTAACCAAAATGTAGTTGATTACTGGACTCCGGAGAATACCGGTGCATACTATCAGAAGCCTATACTTGCCCAGGCATCAGCAGGTGCCGGCGATAGCTTCGCAAGCCTCCTCGGCTACAGAAATGGTGGTTTCGTGACCATGCGCGACATTTCGCTCGGTTACAACTTCCCCAAAGAAATCATTTCCAAGGCTACGCTTGATCATGCTAAGATCTATGTACAGTGTGTGAATCCGTTCCATTTCTATCAGGCAGTACCTGGCTATAACCTTGATGCATTTGGAAAAGATGCAAACGGTGTTGCTGTCAATACTACTTACTACAACCGTAGCTTTGTGTTCGGTCTGGAACTGGGCTTTTAAGTCATCAACTTAATTCAAAAAAAAGACAATAATGAAACTAAATAAATATCTTGTAGGTGCTGCAATGGCTTGTGCGGTGATTTCGATGCCGTCCTGTGCAGAGAGCTTCCTTGATGAGGAGCAAACTACAGCCTACGATACCGACTACTTCAACACACCTGAGGGTTTGGAACAGCTCACCATTTCCCTCTATGGCAACATCCGTTGGCATTTTGGATATGAGTGGGCATATGGTATCACCCTCTATGGCACAGACGAGTTCACTATGGGTAACGACAATACGTCTGAACCATGGAATACCTATAATAATAACCTTGGCCCTCTCAATTATACTCCAAATGTAGGCGCTCCAAACTGGAACTGTCCTCCTACTGATGGCCTTTGGAACCAGATGTATTATGGTATCGCTTCCTGCAACACTATCATAGCAAAGGCGGAGAACGTAATAGAAGATGCTACTCTTCGCAATTGGTGTCTCGCAACTGCGTACTTCCTGAGAGGCTACAACTATTATCGACTTACCGCTCAGTATGGCCATTGTGTACTGCAGACGACTCCTACGGATGGCGTGGTAAGAAACTTTGAGGATGCGACTCCTGAGCAGTGTTGGGAGCAGACCATCAGTGACCTTCGCACGGCATATAATCTGTTTGCAGGTGAGGATGATCGTTTCGGTAAAGGTGTGACATGGAATAAGTCGACAGCAGCACACTGGCTTGCAAAGGCTCTTCTTTTCCGTGTATCAGAACGCAACGATTCATGGAATGAAAAGTATAAGAGCGCAGATATAGAAGAAGCTATCAAGATGTGCGACTATGCTATAGCTCAGCATCCTCTTGTTGCGAACTACAGTGACCTTTATGCCAATTATACAGGTGTAAACTGTCCTATAGAATCTACTTCTGAGATTATTATGGCATCTCCTTCCAATGCTACAAGCAATACCAAAGGTCGCTATGGAAACCGTACGCTCTACTACTTCCACAGCCAGTTCTCCAACTACTCAGGTGGATGGATCGCGCGTGGATACGTGACAGGTGGCAAGGACTTCCAGCGTTGTGTTCCTACCGAATATACTTATGGAATTTATGATCATGTTGCAGATGCTCGTCTTTGGAAGACTTTCCGTACTGTGATGGGTGCTAATACTGACAAAAATGTAGAGGATCAGCCCCAGCAGATAGCTCTCGGAGATCCGGCAATTGTATTTATCCTTAATAAGAAGGATGATCATACGTATGATAAGTATACTTTTGGTGCAGCAGTTCAGAATCCTACATTCAGGGACGAGGCCGGTCGTCTCCCTGCATGGGGAAAGGGTGAGAATACACCGGAAGAAGGACACTTTACAGAGCAGAAGAACCAGTGGGTTCCAATCGCAGGTATCCTTTATCAGAACGGCAAGTGGGTTCGCGATGAATTCAAGAGCCAGCCCCGATGCAACATGTATGCTCATATCAACAAAACTACAGCAGGCGATGGTGCTAAGGACCAGGCTGATGATAGCTACCGCGACGTAACAATGTCCCGCTCAGGTGAGACTTATCTTATGCGTGCAGAGCTCAAGGTTCGCAAGGGTGACTATGCGGGTGCTTTGGAGGATATCAATGTAATCCGTAAGCGTGCAAGTTGGAAGGAAGGTGAAAACCGTTCATACTATATCGATGGTTCCGAGGCAGCTCGTACGCAGCCAGGTGCAAATGTAGAGAAGCTCGACCAGACTCTTCTTACAATTAATACCTATTATCTCTCTAATCCTGAGCTTGACTGGACAACAGCAGCATCTGACCTTCAGCTGAAGTCGTTCCCCTCCAATCTTCCGGAAGAGGACGAGGCCGTTCTCGCCACACTTGGCGTGAGCGGTGATTATCAGAGGGCCCTTCACTTTATCCTCAACGAGCGTACACGCGAGCTTATCGGCGAATGGCAGCGTTGGGAGACCCTCAGCCGTACGAATACCCTCGTTCTTCGTGGCAAGGCATTCAATCCTGATGCTGCAGGTCTGAACGAGACTAAGAATCTGCGCCCGATACCTCAGACATTCCTTGACCAGCTTAAGAATAGCGATGGTACTAATCTTACAGAGGGTCAGCAGGCAGCATGGCAGAATCCAGGCTATTAATGATTCGTTGTTAATTGGATAATCACTAATCCACATAAGAAAGGCGCGTCTCGGAAGGGACGCGTCTTTATTTTATGAAGAGGCGTTTTTCCGGACGCACGAGCCGTGCGTCCCTACTTGATCTGTGTGTGGATAGCAGTGTTTAAGGAATTTTAAATATCGGTAACAATTATTTTTGAAAAAAGTTTTAAAAAATATCACATTTTTTTTGTGTGTTTCAAAAAAAAGTTCTAACTTTGCCATTGGAAACAGCCACTTGAACAAAAATCTATCTTCTACCGTGCCTTTTAAAGGCTACTATATCTAAACTAACTAATATGAACGGATCTACTTCTTTTCAAGATTCAATACTGGGGATGCAGGGCAATCTACTTTCGTTTGCCCTCAAGCTCACCCTCAACAGGGAGGAGGCTGAAGATCTTGTGCAGGATACTACATTGAAAGCGCTTAACAACGAGGACAAGTATGTTGCTAATGCGAACTTCAAAGGGTGGATGCTGACCATCATGCGTAATATCTTCATCAATAATTACAGGAAAAATACCCGTGAGAATACTGTGATAGATTCCTCAGAAGACTGTTATCATTTGAACCTATCCCAAGATTCGGGCATAGGGACACCGGAGACCAGTTATGCGATTCAAGAAATCTACAGTATACTTGCAGGATTTGCTCCTGACTTCCGAAAGCCATTTTCGATGCATGTGGCAGGATATAAATACGAGGAAATATCAGATAAGCTTGATATGCCTTTGGGAACTGTCAAGTCGAGGATATTTTTTACTCGAAAGCGTTTGAGGGAGATTCTTAAGGATTATCGATAATAATATGAAGCGTTGACCATGGGGTTGACGCTTTTTTGCTTTTGAGGGCGGTTGGGAAACCGCCCTACCATGGGTGCTTTTGTCGGGAGGCTGGGAAGCCTCCCTTCCATATTTGACGTGTGGGGACGCGCACGGAGTGCGCTTGCTACTGATTTAGACTCTCCGGGCGGTTGGGAAACCGCCCTCCCATGGGTGCTTTTGATGGGATTGCAACAAACGAGGGGGAGGAAGGTTCGTTGTGTTAACATAACGAAGGATAATTTAACATTTGTTGATTTCTTTGATTGACAATGTGATATATGGGAAATATGCTGAAAAACATAAAAATTTTACAAAAAGACTTGCGGAGGGCGGAAAAATGTTGTAATTTTGCATCCGCAATCGGGAAACAAACGGTGAGCGGCTGGAAGCAGCGAGGCCACCGCCCGGGGCAAGAGAAGATTGAGAACAATGACATGATGCCACAAGACAAGCAGCGCTGACACTTATCAAGGTAAGGAGTCAGGCGCAGCAGAGACAAGGGAACACGAGGTAATCTCTCGGGGTTTCCGTCAAAAAGATTCCAACCTTATATATT
>JAIDSL010000163.1 GCA_029061255.1 Muribaculaceae bacterium | reverse complement strand
TCTTAAGGACGCACGAGCCGTGCGTCCCTACAAGATTATCAGTATATTATCCTTTAATCTAAATATCTCATTTTTGTGAAAACGACTATTCTTTCTATAGCATTTTTGTCAGTTGCGTCTGCTTTCGCAGCCACCGACAACAAAATAGACCTCTCCGGAACATGGGAGTTCGGATATGGCGACACTCCTGTCTTTAATGACAAGATAACCCTTCCCGGATCGATGCTGACCAACGGCAAAGGACGGGATGTGGACACCGAAACAAAATGGACCGGATCACTCTATGATATGTCGTACTACTACAGCGATCTATACAAACCTTACCGCGAGCCGGGCAACATAAAGTTTCCCTTCTTCCTTACCCCCAACAAGGAGTATGTAGGCAACGCTTACTATAAGAAAAAAGTGAAGATTCCAGCTGATTGGAAAGACCAGCGGGTTATACTGCATCTCGAACGTCCGCATATTGAGACAACACTCAAGGTCAATGGAGAAGACGTTGGACATCAAATGTCTTTGTCTACCCCTCATGAGTATGATATCACCAAATATGTCAACGCCGGCAAGAACAATGACATAGAGCTGACTGTCTACAACGGCATTGAGAATGTATGTGTAGGTCAGGATTCACACAGCGTTACTGACCAAACACAAGGGAACTGGAACGGGATTGCCGGAGACATATACTTAAAAGCGACCCCGAAAGATGCATATATCAAAAATGTACGGGTATATCCCGACGTAATTGGCAAAAAAGCCGACATCAAAGTGATCAAAGGTGGGGATGCCAAGAAAATAAAGAAGGTTTCTGCAAAGGTTGTATCTGACGATGGATTGGATATTTTTAACCTTCGGGAATGGAGACTCAATGGGGACACCATTACTTTCACAGTGGATTTTGGCGACAAGATGAAGACTTGGGATGAGTTTTCTACGCCTTTATATAGAGTTACTGTCAATTTCGGTGATGACACGGCTGATACTCAGTTTGGAATGCGCGACATCAGCGTTGCCGGTCGCGACATCCTCATCAATGGGCGCCCTATGTACGTGCGTGGCACTGTTGAAAACTGTTGCTTCCCGCTTACCGGTTACGCCCCTACTGACGAGGAGTCTTGGGCAAATGTATTTGCCAAATGTAAGGAATACGGCATCAACATGATGCGATTCCATAGCTATTGTCCTCCGGCAGCAGCCTTTGCGGCGGCCGACAAAGCAGGTATCTATTTGCAACCGGAAGGTCCGTCATGGCCAAACCACGGGGTGAAGCTACGAAGCGGCATGGCAATTGATCAATACTTGATTGATGAAGGAAAGGCTATCATCGACGCATACGGCAATCATCCCTCTTTTGTGATGTTTGCCGCCGGCAATGAACCGGCCGGAAACTGGGTGCCTTATACCGACATGTGGGTAGCGACAATGAAAGACTATGACCCCACGAAGATCTACTGCGGAGCATCCGTAGGAGGTGGTTGGGCATGGGACAGCGGAAGCGAATACCATGTGAAGGGAGGTGGTCGCGGTCTCAATTGGACCAACCGAATGCCTTCGAGCGATGATGACTATCTTGCAGACATCCACACTCCACGGAATTTCAAGCCCACCGATTCTCTTCCTGAAAACAACTCCCCTATTCTCGCACATGAACAGGGTCAATGGTGTGCATTCCCAGATCTGGATGAGACATCGCAATACACCGGACCATACAAGGCTCGCAATTTCGAGATTTTCCGCGATCTTCTTGAAAAAAACGGAATGAAGGGAATGGATAAGAAATTCCTTACTTCAAGTGGCAAGCTTCAGACTCTTTGCTATAAATACGAGATAGAACGCAACCTACGGACTCCCGACTATACAGGATTCCAACTTCTTGCCCTCAACGACTATAGTGGACAAGGAACTGCTCTTGAAGGAGTGCTCAACGTATTCTGGAAAGAGAAAGGATATGTAGATGGAGAGCAGTGGCGGGAGTTCTGCAGTCCGGTGGTTCCATTGGCGAAGTTCCCTAAATTCGTATTCACTGACACCGAAACAATATCTATCCCGGTTGAAATCATCAATGCTACTTCCGGAGATCTTGGAAAGACCAATGTGACTTATTCAGTGACAAATCAAGATGGTGCATCAGTTGCATCGGGCACATTGAACGATCAAGAAATACCCATTGGCAAAAATAATAACGCCGGAGCCGTAAACTTACCAATCAACAAGGTAACAGCCCCAATGAAATACACACTTACAGTAAATGTCGGAGAAGAGGGACGTAATAGCTGGGAATATTGGGTATATCCAGAAGAGGCCGTTCTTGATGTGCCGAATAATGTATTTGTTACTGATACGCTCGATGGCAAGGCCTTGGAAATACTTGAGAAAGGGGGCAACGTACTTCTGACGGCTGCCGGGAAAGTGACACTTGGTAAGGATATTGTTCAGAACTATATGCCCGTGTTCTGGAACACAAGCTGGTTTAAGATGCGTCCGCCACACACTACGGGAGCTTATATCAATACTGAACACCCGCTTTTTGATCACGGTTTTCCGACCGATGACTGGAGCAATCTCAACTGGTGGGAGCTTCTCAACAAGGCGCAGGTGATGAACCTTCTCGAACTCCCTGCTGAATATCAGTCGCCAATCCAGCCGATCGACACCTGGCATCTGAGCCGCAAGCTGGGCATGGTGGTTGAGGCAAACGTCTTGAATGGAAAGCTCTTCATGACTACGATGGACCTTGACACCGACCTTGACAAGCGAGTGGTTGCGAAGCGCATGCGCAACGCCGTCCTGGATTACATGGCAAGCGATGACTTCAATCCTACAATGACACTCACACCCGAAACAATAACCGACTTCTTCACAAAAGAGACAGCACTGGTAGAAATGTACACTAACGAAACTCCCGACGAGTTGAAGCCCAAACTCAAATAACTAATCAATTATTACTTGATATACCATTAACCTTGTAGGGACGCACGGTTCGTGCGTCCCTTTACTATCGTTCGGGTTACATATTAGTGTGACAATACCATCTTTTAGACTATAGTGACTTGAAATAGTTTCTATAAATTGATCTTCACAAAAATGATAAAAGAAGAAAAGCAGCTTATTGCCATTGAGATAGACAAGTATTTTAGAATGCGAACAATCGATGCCGGTTGGTTCTCATCACATATAAAGCTGGATATCAAAAGACCATACGATGGCTTTGAGCCACAAAACATGTCAAAGATAAAGATTTATGAAAACAGTATCGATCCAATTCAAAATGATATATATGCATTCTCCGGAATTTGTTTCTCATCCCGAAGACACTGAAGTATTTTGGCAACCTTCTCCATCTTCTTCGGTTGATTACGAAACTTCTTAGCGTCCTTTTTATACTGAGTGGAGAATCTTAGGATTTTCATAATCCCATAGACTTATACATTGCTTCTACACTCGACACATCAAGGGGACCCTGAAGCTTTCCAGACCTCGCCTCTTCGATAGCAGCTTTTGTCTCTTCATTCGGCTCTGAATATGCAAGATCTAACAACGCACACTCTACGAAGTTATTTAGACTGCGGTTTTCCCTCTTTGCCATTTTCTTCAAACGCTCTATGAGTTCCACAGGCAAACGGAAGCTCTGCGCTTTTTTCTGTATTGCTAATTCCATAATCATATCTTTTTGTATGCAAAGCTAACACATTTGTATTACAAATACAAATTATCTTACTTAAAAAGTTTTAGTTTTCCATCGAAAATTTCACAATTTAACGTTAATATTTTAGATCAATTTATAAAATTACGGAATATAATTTCAGTCTTTTAGGCAGCCGACAGGGACCACAAAGACTCTGTCCGTGCGACGGTAGGCATAGTCTCCTAATGCCGTCAGCACCATCTCGAATGAAGGGGCTTTCATCTTTGTAGTGTCGATGCGGTTATGCAGTTTTATCAGGTTTGCAGCGCCTTCATTGATTAACTTATCTCCTCCCAATTTGATTTCGACCAGACCATAACTGCCATTTCGGAGATGCACAACTGCATCACACTCAAGGCCTGACTTATCCCTGAAATGATATACTTTTCCATCAAGAGGTTGAGCATACATCCTTAAATCTCTTACACATAGACATTCAAAAATAAAGCCAAATGTATTGAGGTCGTTTGACGTGAATTCTAACCTAATTCGATGATTTCCATCCAAACATTATTCTACTATAAATCAACTATATATAAAAGTTATTTCCGTACTTGGCGCGCTTTAACTTCCGTACTTGTCGCGTTTTCACTTCCGTACTTGGCGCATAGAAAGTAAATGCGGACCGCTTAACCAAGCGATCCGCATTAAATATATTAAGCAAATTCTATATTCTCAATTATTCATAGATCATCTCCACATGGCCGATGGCGAGTTCAGCGCTGAGAAGCACCGGAATCCTACTGCTTTGGTCTACCTGTGCCTGTACGGCATAGCCCGTTGCCGCTCCCTGATAAGTGTACTCGAATGAAACGGAGTATGTAGAATATCCTCCATAATTTGATTCTCCATTATATGTCACAGTCACCGACTGTGCATATCCACCTTCAATGGGGATTGTCACCTGCTGACCCGGCGACATACTTGCAAAATCAATCTCGTGGAAATAATAGAACATCCCGAGCATATCGGCAGTGACAGTCACAGCCTCCATCGTCTCTGCATCGGCATTGAGCTCCCCTTGACCGGCGATATTCTTATAGTTAGCGGGATTTGATGCAACAAAACCGTCGCTACGATATTCCATCACCTTTGGCTTCAGATACCATCCGTTTTCATAGTCTACCCTCTCATGGCTATAAGGAGTGCCCGGGGTCATTGTAGCATTCAGTGTATCGCTCACACAAAAGATTCGACCTTCCCAGGGGATAGTATTGCCGTCGAGAGTAGCATTAAACTGATTTCCTTGTGAAGAAAGTGTCACCTTGCCATGACCAATGTTCACATCTACAATTCCCCAGTGATAATGTACGTTGTAAGGAAGCTCCTGATAAGGAATTTGCACCTGTGCCATACCTGTGAGGGCGGCAACAAAAGCGAAAAGCAGTAGAATCGTCTTTTTCATAGTATTTCTATCGTTTAATAAGGTTTAATTTACCATAAAACAAATATTAACTTATAAGGTTGAAAAAAATTATCAAAGATTTAAATCTTTTCGTGCGCCCTTGCGTCATTCTATATAAAAGCGCGTAATCCAATTCATGAATTCGAAAAAAAAATCCGACATAGACTTCTTCGAAGAGATAGTCGACCTATATCAGGACCGACTGTTCCGATTCGCATTCATGCGTGTCGGAGCGCGCGAAGTTGCTGAAGATATCGTGCAAGACGTGCTTCTGCGCCTCTACGGGGTGATTTCTGCCGGTAAGGAAATTCGAAGTCATGAGAGTTTTCTGCTCCGAAGCGTCAGCAATGCCTGTATTGATCATCTCCGGCGCAAAAAGCCCCCTTCTCTCAGGCTTGAAGAGATCGGCGATATTCCCGATATTGCCGACCGGGACATCGATGAGGAATTCCGCCGTATATGCATTCTCCTTGATGGTCTACCTTTCGAACAGGCCGAGACAGTACGGCTCAAATGCTACGATGGTTTGACTTTTTGTCAAATTGCAGATCTTCAAGATATCCCGGAAGCTACTGTAAAGTCAAGATACCGATATGCTATCCGACATATCCGCCAAAAGCTAAACCAATGATATATCAATCTACCCAATATACTCATATATGAAAATGAATGAAGATAACGATAAAATATACGACGAGGATCTTGACATCGAAGATATTCTGAGTCCAAGATGTGAGTTCAAAGTCTCTTCCGATTTTAAGGATCGGGTGATGACAGAGGCTCGGTCAATCCGGCATCATCGACGCTATCGCTGGATTCCGTACCTCACTGCGACTGTAGCTGCAGCCGTAGTGGCAATAGTAATCATTACCGCATTCCATTTCAGCAAGACAGACACTGCCGCAGAAACACCACAGATTACGGCTAAAATTGAAAATCAGACCCCTACCCCAGCCGATACTATAAAGATTACTCCCCAAAAACAGCTTCTTGCCGCCACCACACAAGCTTTTCCGGAGAAAGAACAGGTTTCCAAATTGATTCCAACGAAGAAGAATCAGTCCCGACAAGCCAAATCCTCAAAACCCATTATCTTGGAGGAGAATCTTACAGAAACTGAACCCCAACCGGTGACAGAAGGCGAGATGCCAATGGTCAACAAGGAGGAATCTTTGGATCCGGATGAAATAAGGACGCGTTTGATCGAAACACGCCGAAACGCTGAGATAGCCTACATCGAGCGGATGCGAGATGAAATAGAGGCAAACCAAGCATATATTTCGCAATTAATGACAGAAGAAAACGTTTATCAATAATAACTACCATCCCGAAAAATCAGAAGATTATGAAAAGAATTCTAACCTCCATTCTCCTTGTATTAACTCTTGTGACTTCTTTCCCATTAGAAATGGACGCAAAGAAAGATAAGAATACTTTATCGGAAAGCCGCATGATGACTTCAGAAGGAGAGCAAGCCATAACAGGGCAGCATAAGTTCGTCATTGACGGGCATGTAGCAATCGACATTCCTGACTCGTGCTATAATATATATATAACTGATATCGACAAAGAGATTACAGAATCCGACTTAGTGGCTTGCGTTCCGGTTAAAAACAAAAGGTTTCGCTTTGAGACTGATCTCAGCACAATGAAGGCCGGACGTATACGTGCCATCATGCCGGGTGATGATCTATGCCCTGCATGGATACAGATATACTTCATACCTGGCTTTACTGTCGACATGACCGTGCACAACGGCTACTACGACATACACAACCAACAGCAGTATACGTTCATGACCAACGCATGGCTTAATAAGGACTCCCTCGCCGATCTTTTCGAAAGCTTTGGTGTTGATGTTGCGCAAAGTCCCGCCAACAGTACGCGGTATGCAGACTTAATGAGAACTTTGCAGACCTACCGCGATATGATAAACAACCTGCAAAGTCAGATAAATATGCTCAAAACTATGCCAATAAATACTTCTTCAGAGATGTTGAAACTTCTAAAAAGAATTGATGACATTAATTCCAAGATGGAAATGATTATCGACCAATATGCCGACTCCTTCAAATTCTGAAAACCAAGTTTTAGATATGTTTTCATTTGCAAAAGAGAGAAAGATTCAGTAATTTTGCAAATATATGAAACCGATAATCAATTTTACAACCTATATATCGATTCTGCTCCTCTCTTTTTTGATATCTTTCCCCTGTAAAGCCGACAGTCTATGGAACTCCTTTATCAATCCATCAAACGAGGCTCGAACGAAACTGTGGTGGTTTCACGGTGAGACTGAGACAACTCGTGAAGGTATTGATGCAGATTTGCAAGCGTTCAAGGATGCAGGCATAGGAGGCGTAGTGTTCTATGATCAGACGCATGGCAATCAGGAAGGCGCTTGCCCTGCACTCTCTCAGGATTGGTGGGAAATGCTCAAGTATGCTGCTCTCAAAGCTAAGGAAGTTGGGCTGACTTTCGATATAGCATCTACAAACGGTTATGTAGCAGGAGGACCTTGGATAACTCCTGAAAACGGAATGCAAAAGATAGTGACACTGAGACCGGGAGAAGAAGCCCCGGCAGGTTTCCGACCTCTCACATCTATATCCACTCCCCTTCCTGTGGAATCAACATTCATCGACACGCTGATACTCAAAGAGCGAGTCACATTACTTGACAACAAACCTCTTCAGATCACAGCTGATTTCGGGACTACAAAAGAAATTCGCACCATTAGCTACATAGCAAGACCGAGAGGGAAAGGAGCTTATGGATCAATGAATATCCCCGGCAAGCCACAAAAAGACTATTTCGGGGCGATGTATATCCTCTTCCCTCCTATCGGAGAACTCGAATGTAGCGATGACGGTATAAACTGGACCACTGTCACTTCACTCCGAGGAATCGAGGACGTGATCGGACATAAAAGCCGCCAGCGCACCGTCAACTTCCCACCTGTCACAGCACGCTTCTTCCGCCTTAACATACACGACTGGCAAGGTTCCTCTGAAAAACACAATAACCTTTATCTGGAAAACATACGCCTGATGAGCTATGACATGACAGACAACTGGGAAAACAAGAGCGGTCTCCGCAGCGAACTTCCTTCGGAATGCGCAATAGACCGAAATTCAGATTTCAAACCCTTTGCGGGCGATGTCATCATCGGATACGCGCCGACAGGGGGTCACGCCAAGCATGGACGCTCACGAATTGTCTGGAACGGAGATACCCTACATGCCAAGACTTGGCCGGAGGCTGACGTATTGAGCGCCAAAGCTGCAGAAATACACTATAACAGTTACTTTAAGGCTATCCACGATACCCTTACCTCGATCGGATGCAAACCCGGGGGCATGCAAATCGACAGCCATGAAGCCGGAATAGCAAACTGGACGGAAAAGATGCCTGATCATTTCAAGAGATTGCGCGGTTATGACATCGAAAGATGGATTCCGGCTCTCGGTGGCTATATCGTAGATAGTCGTGAAGCCACGGAAAAATTTCTCAGAGATTTCAAACTCACCCTAAGCGAACTTGTCAGAGAACAGTTTTACGGCACAATCGAATCTCTTTGCCGTCGCGACGGAGTGACACTGACTTCTCAGGCTATGCTCGGATGCACCAACGACAACATAGCTTCACGAGGCTGTGTGGCAAAACCTCAGGGGGAATTCTGGGGTTATCAGAAAAACGGAAACTATGACTGTCTTGATGCCGCATCGGCAGCTCACCTCTACGGAAAAAAAATTGCTTCCGGAGAAGCCTTCACAGATTCTCCTTATTTCTTCCCGGAAAATGAAAACGATTCAATATGGAAAGAGCGTGGATGGCATGAGCTGCTTCAGATTGCCAATCTTGCCTACTGCAAAGGGATAAATGAATTTGTGGTTTGCGCTTCCTCTTATCAACCATGGCTCGACAGGAAATATGACGACTCGGCAAGCGCACATCCATATATCTTCCACCGTCACAATTCGGCTTGGGACAAGAGCCGTGAACATTTCTGGGAATATCAAGCCCGTTGCTCGCAGATGCTTCAGGCGGGTCGCCCTGTAGTGGATATTCTTGTTTATATCGGCAGTGACCTTCCGGCTAAGACCATGGCATTCAAACTGCCTGAAATCCCGGAAGGATACAATTTCGACGTATGCACCCCTGCTTCCTTAAAGCAGTGGATAGAGAATCCGACAGAGCTATCACCGGAATACAGAATACTCGCTGTCCAAGACCGTTCCGATATTTCCGAGGAAGCGGAAAAGATGTTTGAAATCCTGAAAAAACGAGGTATGCCCATCGTCAGATGCGATAAAGGAGAGACTCTTGCCGATGCGTTAGCAAAGACAGGATTCTCCCCCGACTTACACATAAAGAGTGATGATCTCCCGGAAAGCAAGGTATATTTCACTCATCGTCAGACCGAAGATGAGGATATCTACTTTGTATACAACCATAGTCAGAAACCCTTCTCTTCACCGTTAAGACTCCGGTCAGATAGAAAGCATCTGGAGGTCTGGAATCCTTTGACTGCTGAAAGAATCATTAAGCATGACTCCATATTAAGCCTAAGACCCTACGAAAGCATCTTTATCGTGGCAAGATAAAACAATGCAATTATTCAGACAGCAGATAATTCTTAAAGTCTGTAAAATCAGAGGTCATGGCCACCGATTTCTTCTCCCCTTTCATAAACTCCTGAAGACGCTTTGGGATTGCAATTTCTTTGCCGATTATTTCTACTACGGTATCATGGAATTTTGCCGGATGAGCTGTCTCAAGAAACAGTCCCGTCTCCCCTTCCTTCAATAGCTGCTTCAAGGCCAAATATCCGCATGCCCCATGCGGATCAAGCACATAACCGGTCTTTTCATAACACTCCTTCATAGTCACAGCTATCTCTGCATCGCTGAAAGTAGTGCCGCTTATCAATGAAGCGATCACTTCATGCTTTCCGGCATAGAGGTCGAGTACTCTGGCAAAATTGCTTGGATCCCCTACATCCATAGCGTTTGCGAGAGTCTGAACACTTGCCTTCGGATTGTATTCTCCAGTCTGGAGATAATTATAGAAGATATCGTTTGCATTGTTTGCAGCAATAAAGCGCTTGATAGGAAGACCCATCCGGTGTGCAATCAATCCGGCTGTAATATTTCCAAAATTACCGCTTGGGACACAGACCATGATGTCTTCTGCCTTACCCTTTGCCTTTAGCTGCGCATAGCCACTGAAATAATAAAAAGCCTGAGGAAGGAACCGAGCCACATTTATTGAATTAGCAGAAGTTAGAAGCATTTTCTCATTCAACTCCTCATCAAGAAACGCACTCTTCACGAGCCTTTGGCAATCATCGAAATTTCCATCCACCTCTATGGCTGTTATGTTTCTGCCAAGCGTGGTGAACTGACACTCCTGAATCGGACTCACTTTCCCTTTGGGATAGAGAACATAGACGTGTATTCCTTCCACACCAAGGAATCCATTTGCTACAGCCGAACCTGTGTCACCGCTCGTGGCAACAAGGACATTAACAGTCTTGCCATCTGTCTTCTTGGAAATGAAATATTGCAGCAACCGAGCCATAAACCTCGCTCCTACATCCTTAAACGCCAACGTAGGGCCATGGAAAAGCTCAAGGCTGTAAATGTCTTTCTCCACCTCCACCACAGGTGTATCAAACGAAAGAGTATCCCTGACAATATTTTCCAAGGCCTTCGGCTCCACATCCTCTCCGAAAAATGCCTCTGCCACCCTGACAGCAATATCTTGCAAAGAAAGCTTATCAATGTTATCGAAAAAAGATTCCGGCAATCTCTCTATCTTCTCAGGCATAAAGAGACCGCGATCTGCGGCAAGCCCCTTGACGACAGCCTCACTGAGGCTCACATCCGGAACGGAATGATTGGTGCTATAATATCTCATGATTATCTTAATTTCATAAATTCCTGCATAAATTCCTCAAGTCTCAGAAGTCCGAATCCTCCTTCAGAGCAAGATGCTTCAGAAAAAGCATTGACTCCATCAGGAGCAATCCTATTATACCATATAGTAAATGGCACCGGTTCCCCTTTGTGTACCCGAAGTTCTACCGGAGTGGCATGATCCGGAAGGAGGGCTATAGCCACAGGTTCTTCCCATTTAGACACTTCATCGAGTATCGGGGCTACAATCCTACGGTCAAGATTCTCTATGGTCTTCACCTTTAGCTCTACGTCGCCATCATGCCCCGCTTCATCAGATGCTTCAATATGAAGAAAGACAAAATCATTATCTCTCAGTGCTTCAAGAGCAGCCGCGGCCTTTCCTTCATAATTGGTGTCAGCAAGTCCTGTCGCTCCATCCACATCCACTGGTGTCAGACCTGCATAGCGTCCTATTCCTCTGATAAGGTCTACTGCTGTGATCACCACGCCGGATTTTATGGAAGGATACATCTCTTGCAGTGTCAGCATAGCCGGACGGTAACCTCCGCTCCAAGGCCATATGGAATTGGCAGGAGTATTCCTTTCTTTATTGAAAGGATGCTCGGCAAGCAACTGCTGGGAGCGAAGTATAAGGTCATTGATCAGATCAGACGTTTCCTGGGCCGACATTCTTCCTTCTTCCACAGGAGCATCCTCCATAGGCCTGACGAGCAGTCCTTCCCAATTCTCTCCCGGATGGTCGTGAGGTGGCGCACATTCTATATATTTACTTCCACCTTTTATGACCAGAAGATGACGATATTGAATGCCCGGAATAAGTCTTACACGATCAGAGCCAAGCTCCTTATCAAGAAACTCAATGAGTTCTTTTCCTTCTGCACTTGTGAGGTGTCCGCCATGATGATTCAATATATTTCCATTGGCAAGGGTAATTATATTGCATCTGAGTGCCAATTCGTCAGGAGCAAGGTCATAGCCGATACTCGCCGCCTCCAATGGTCCACGCCCTTCATATATCTTATTCAGGTCATAGCCAAGGATAGCGGAATTAGCCACTTCACTACCGGGCTGGAAACCTTCCGGAATTGTTACAAGGCTACCATTTCGACCCATTGAGGCAAGTCGGTCGAAAGCCGGCGTAGCGGCATACTCAAGGGGCGTCTTCCCCCCGAGGCTCGCAACCGGATAGTCGCTCATTCCATCGCCTAATATTATTATGTGCTTCATCAATTGTTGGCTGTTGAGATTATATTGGCAAAAACACCGGCTGCCGTCACGCCTGCTCCGGCTCCGTAGCCCTGTATGAGCATGGGGTATTTCTTATAGCGCTCAGTTGTCAACATCACAATATTGTTGGAGCCCTCAAGATCATAGAATGGATGACTGGCATCCACTGCCTCCAGGCCAATGGTCATCTTTCCCATTTCCATTCTCGCTACAAATCGCCAGCGCTTACCTTCAGCCTCCAGCACCTTGCGCCGCTCCTCAAAGTCAGCATCAAGTTCCGGAAGTCGATTCCAGAATTCCTCGATGGCTCCCTGAAGTAGTTGTTCCGGGACAAAAAGCTGTTTCTCAACTTCACTTTGTTCCACTTGATATCCACCTTCACGCGTAAGGATTACGAGCTTACGCATCACATCGACCCCACTGAGGTCTATGCGAGGGTCAGGCTCACTGTAGCCAAGCTCTTTGGCAAGACGAACTGTCTCAGAGAAAGGAACTTCTGAAGAAATGGCATTGAAAATGTAATTAAGGGTCCCGCTGAGCACAGCCTCGATTTTCAGGATGCGGTCGCCTGATGAGCGAAGGTCGTTGATGGTGCCGATGATTGGCAACCCTGCTCCCACGTTGGTTTCATACAAGAATTTGACACCTCTGCGAAGAGCCGTATCCTTGAGCTTGCGGTATATGTCGAATGTGCTGGATGCCGCAACCTTATTGGCGGCAACCACACTGATATTGTGCTCAAGAAATGTCAGATACAGATCTGCTATTTCCTTAGATGCTGTGCAGTCTACAAACACGCTGTTGAATATGTTCATTCCGAGCACTTCATCACGCAATCTTGAAGGAGAGCTCGCTATTCCTTCCTTATCCAATAGTTCACGGTAGTTCTTAAGGTCAATTCCCTCTCGCGAGAACAAAGCCTTGCGGCTTGAGGCAATACCAACCACATTGAGTTTCAGCCTGTGGGTCTTCATCAGCTCCTCTTTCTGCGATGCAATTTGCTCTATTAGCATACCGCCTACCGTACCAACACCACAGATGAAGAGATTCAATTCCTTATATTCACTGAGGAAGAAAGAATCATGAATCACATTAAGCGACTTCCTAAGCGACTTGCCGTCTACTACGAATGATATGTTGGTCTCGCTGGCTCCCTGCGCACATGCTATCACACTGATTCCGCTTCTTCCAAGAGTTCCGAAAAGCTTGCCCGCTATGCCGGGGGTATGCTTCATGTTTTCGCCTACGATTGCTACTGTGGCCAGCCCTGTCTCCAGCGACATCGGATTCATAGCCCCTGTGGAGATTTCCTTTTCAAACTCCTTATTCAACACACGGACAGCCTCTGCCGCATCAGCATCCCTCACGCCCACCGAAGTAGAGTTTTCAGACGAAGCCTGGGAAACGAGGAACACCGATATGCCATTGTCAGCAAGAGCAGAGAAAATTCGACGGTTTACACCTATGACGCCTACCATCGACAATCCGGTCACAGTAATAAGTGAGGTCCCGCTTATACTCGATATGCCCTTGATTGGTTTGCTGTCATCATCGATATGCTCTCGTATTATCGACCCGGATGCATCGGGATGGAATGTGTTCTTGACGAGAATTGGGATATTCTTTACACAGACAGGATATATTGTAGGAGGATAGATCACCTTTGCCCCGAAGTTGGAAAGCTCCATAGCTTCCAGATAAGTCAGGGCATTGATGGTGTATGCTGTCGGAATCACGCGCGGGTCTGCAGTCATGAACCCATCAACGTCAGTCCAGATTTCTAACACTTCAGCATCAAGCGCAGCTGCTATTATTGATGCAGTGTAGTCGCTGCCTCCCCTGCCGAGATTGGTCACTTCCCCGGTGGCAATATCAGTAGAGATAAATCCGGGAACTATATGACACCCCTTTACTTCGGAGCCAAATTCTTCTGCCACAAGGTGGTTAGTGGTCTCCGATGCAAGAAGCTGCCGGTTATGTTTGTTTTCTGTCTTGATAAAATTTCGTGAGTCGTGAAGCAAAGAGCCTGTGATAAGCCTTGCTACTATTCTTGAGCTCAAGCGCTCACCGTAGCTTACGATAAGAGCCAGCGTCTTGTTGCTAAGGTCTTTAATCAAGGAAAGCCCATGATAGATCGACGCTATCTCTGCAAGCAGCGTGTCGATTTCTTCAATAAGTTCGTCCGGGCGATCGGTGATGATGCTCCTTATCAGTTCATGATGGCGGCTATAGAGTTTTGCAACGCCTTCAAGATAGGAAGAATCGCCGGCAGCTGCCTTAAATGCTGTGTTCAAAAGCAAATCCGTCACTCCTCCCAATGCGCTCACCACTACAATACATGGACAATCCTGCCCCTCAACTATTTTTTTTATATTTGTGAGACCCTCATGAGAACCCACGGAAGAACCTCCGAATTTCAGTACTTTCATAATATTTATTTTAGATAGGGTGCAAAATTAATCATTTTTACAATATACTGCAAATTTATGTCCTCAATTTACAAGATTTGAATCGACTTTGTATAAAAATGCACATATATACATTAAATATGTCAATTATTCTATAAATCACATCCCATACTAAATAAAAATCATTGAATATTTGGCAGTTCGGATTTTTTGTATTAATTTTGCGCCATCTTTGGGATAGGTATGTCCCGACCGGTCCTGCAGGTCTGAAAGGAAACTACAGGAACTCTCCCCGACATCCGCCCTCAGACAGAGATTTATTAACCATATTAACTAACTTTTTTAATGAGCGAACTTAATGTTCAGACCCCGATCGAAGATTTCGATTGGGAAGCCTACGAAAAAGGCACCACCGCTGGCGCAAAGAGCCGCGAAGAAGTAGAAAAGACCTACGACGAGACTCTCAAGACAGCAAAAGACAACGAAGTTGTAACCGGCACTGTAAAGTCTATCTCAAAGCGTGAAGTACGCGTGGATATAGGCATGAAGAGCGATGCAATCATCCCCGTAAGCGAATTCCGCTACAATCCCGACCTCAAGGAAGGCGATGAAGTAGAGGTATTCATCGAGACTCTCGAAGACAAGAACGGTCAGCTTCGCCTCTCCCACAAGAAAGCCTGCCAGACCCGCAGCTGGGATCGCGTCAACCAGGCTCTCGAAAACGACGAAATCATCAAGGGCTACGTCAAGAGCCGTACTAAGGGCGGTATGATTGTCGACGTATTCGGTATCGAGGCATTCCTCCCCGGCAGCCAGATCGACGTTCGTCCTATCCGCGACTACGATGTATTCGTCGACAAGACAATGGAATTCAAGGTAGTCAAGATCAACCAGGAATACAAGAACGTGGTAGTAAGCCACAAGGCACTTATCGAAGCCGAACTCGAGGCTCAGAAGAAGGAGATCATCTCCAAGCTCGAGAAGGGACAGGTGCTCGAAGGCAAGGTCAAGAACATCACCAACTATGGCGTATTCATCGACCTTGGCGGTGTTGACGGCCTCGTTCACATCACAGACCTCAGCTGGGGCCGCGTAAGCGATCCTCACGAGGTAGTTAAGCTTGACCAGGACATCAAGGTCGTAATCCTCGACTTCGACGACGAGAAGAAGCGTATCGCCCTCGGTCTCAAGCAACTCATGCCCCATCCATGGGACAACCTCGACGCAAACCTCAAGGTGGGCGACCACATCAAGGGTAAAGTCGTTGTCATGGCAGACTACGGTGCGTTCGTAGAAGTTCAGCCGGGCGTAGAGGGTCTTATCCACGTAAGCGAGATGAGCTGGAGCCAGCACCTCCGCAGCGCTCAGGATTTCCTCAAGGTTGGCGACGAAATCGAAGCAGTCATCCTTACCCTCGACCGTGAGGACCGCAAGATGAGCCTTGGCATCAAGCAGCTCAAGAACGATCCTTGGGAGAACATCGAGACTAAGTATGCCATTGGCAGCCGCCACACTGCTAAAGTGCGCAACTTCACCAACTTCGGCGTATTCGTTGAGATTGAAGAAGGCGTTGACGGTCTCATCCATATCTCTGACCTCAGCTGGACTAAGAAGGTTAAACACCCGAGCGAGTTCACTTCTGTTGGAAGCGAAATCGAAGTTCAGGTGCTCGAAATCGACAAGGACAACCGTCGTCTCAGCCTCGGCCACAAGCAGCTTGAGACTAATCCTTGGGAAGAATTCGAAGGCCGCTTCACTGTTGGCAGCATCCACGAAGGCACCGTATCCGAGGTTATGGATAAGGGCGCTGTCATCACTCTTGATGGTGGCGTAGAAGGCTTCGCTACTCCCAAGCATCTCGTGAAGGAAGATGGAAGCCAGGCTAAGCTCGGCGAGAAGCTCAACTTCAAGGTGATCGAATTCAACAAAGACAGCAAGCGCATCATACTCAGCCACAGCCGTATCGCTGAAGACGCAACTCGTGCTGCTCAGCGTGCAGAGCGTCAGGCTAACCGCGCTGAACGCGCTGAGCGTAATGCTCGCCGCCAGGAAGAAGAACGCGTAGAGGCTCCTGCAATCGAGAAGACTACTCTCGGCGACCTTGGCGCACTTCAGGCTCTCAAAGAGCAGCTCGCAAAAGCTGAGAAGAACTGATTTTTGAAAACTTTTTCATAAGCG
Source organism: Muribaculaceae bacterium (assembly GCA_029061255.1). Taxonomy (GTDB): domain Bacteria; phylum Bacteroidota; class Bacteroidia; order Bacteroidales; family Muribaculaceae; genus Lepagella. The sequence continues at coordinate 15,441 of JAIDSL010000163.1, read as the reverse complement.
AAAGGGAGATTCCCGCATCGGGGATCTCCCTTAATTATTAAGAAATATCATGAAAAGACAACTTTGCATTTTAAGTATGGCTGCTTCAGCCCTTATGCTTTCAGCAGCAGCCCCGGTCAAAGCCCCGGCAGGTGGCAAACCTATCAGCAATCACCTGATAGGCATTTTCTTTGAAGACATCAGTTCATCAGCTGATGGAGGCCTTAGCGCAGAACTCATCCAGAATGGTTCATTTGAGTTCAGCCCTATGGAACGTGATGGATGGGGCCCCGGAACAGCCTGGAAAATGTCTCGCCCCGGGCATTCCCTCGGAAACATCATCATCAAGCAGCAGGACCCTATTCATCCCAATAATCCCAACTATCTGAGACTTGAAGCTGAGCGCACGCGCGAATTTAAGGACTATAACGGTTGGCGTGGCTTCGGACTGCAAAACGATGGTTTCGATGGAATTTCTGTGAAAGAAGGTGAAAAATATGATTTCTCTGTATTCCTACGCAATGTCGAGAAGACCCCAATGAAAATTCGGGTAGCACTCGTAGAGCCGCAGGGATGGGGGAAAGATCCGGAGCTGCTTGCAGATACAGAATTGACCATTTCGTCAAATGACTGGAAGAAATACGAATGCTCTCTCACTCCATCCAAGACCTGCCAAAAAGCAGCCCTGATGATTCTGCTCCTTGACAAGGGGGCTGTAGATATCGATATGGTGTCGCTCAAACCGGAAGATACTTACAAAGGTCATGGACTCCGCAAGGATCTCGTGGAGAGCTTGGCTGCCTTGAATCCCAAATTCATGCGTTTCCCCGGTGGATGCATCGTGCATGGTGGAGGCGACGGATTTTGGAACACTTATCGCTGGAAAGAAACAGTTGGGCCAAAAGAAAACCGCAAGCAACAGAAAAACTGTTGGGGGTATCATCAGTCGTTCGATCTCGGTTATCCCGAATATTTCCAGCTTTGTGAAGACCTCGGCATGGAACCTCTTCCTATACTTCCATCAGGAGTAAACTGTCAAGGATCAAACGGTGGCTGGGGCATGTGGCCCGACCAGGCTCAAGATGCTTGTGATATGGCTGATATGGACATGTGGACTCAAGAAGCACTCGACCTTATCGAATGGGCTAATGGCGACGTCAATACAAAGTGGGGCAAGATACGCGCTGAAGGTGGACATCCGGAACCTTACAACCTGAAGTATCTCGGCATCGGAAACGAGGAGAAGATATCTCCGGAATTCAGCGAAAGATTCAAGTATATGTATGATCGAATCACCAAGGCGCATCCTGAAATCATCATTGTAGGCACCGACGGACCCGGCTCTCATCCCGGCAATCCGGACTACGAAAACGGTTGGGTACTTGCACGCGAACTCGAGATTCCAATTCTTGACGAGCACTATTATGAGCCACGCGAATATTTCATGAAGTCGCGCCAATATGACTCATATCCTCGCGATGGCAAGACAAAGGTGTATCTCGGCGAATATGCGTCAAAAGACAAGAAACTCATCGATGCCCTTGCAGAGGGACTTTATCTGATACATGTGGAACGCAATGGCGACATTGTCGACATGACATCATATGCACCTCTATTCGCCCGCAAAAATGCCACAAACTGGAATCCAGACCTCATCTACTTCGACAACGAGACTGTCTACCCTACATGCAGCTACTATATCCAGCAGATGTTTGGAAATTCTGCAGGTGATTATTACTACGGAGACTGTGTGACCATCGACGACCCCGACAAATCTGAAGGTGAAGGTTACCTGCAGGAACAATCCGTGATACTCGACACAAAGGGACGCAAACTATATGTAAAGGTTGGAAATGCCTCCGGTAATACAAAGACAGCACATGTTGACATTTCCAAGTTCAAGCCCAAAGGCACAGCAACCAAAACTGTGATATCAGGCAATCCGGAAGATGAAAACAACTACGATGCCCAGCCCATCATTCCAAAGACTGAGACAATAAAGGCATCAAGTAAGTTTAAAATGCCCATACCACCCTACTCATTCACCATGATTGAATACTCACTTTAAAACTGTCTGACACTATTGTTTAGACTTCTAATTCACACGATTTTCAACAAGAGCTCATGCGGGAAAGCACCGCATGGGCTTTTTTAATTGAAATCTTTAGTGAATTCTCTGAAATTCGATGAATAAAAAGAAAAATATTTTGCTATGTCAGAAAAAATTATTAATTTTGCAAGCCGATTGTATCCAGATCTCATTGCGAGCTCCGGCAGAAAAGGGATTTTGGCCGATCTTCCTATCTACCGAAGCAGTGAGACTGAACGTGCCGAGGCGGAGACTTAGACCGCCGAAACCGTTCAAAAACAGGAATTTAAAAATCAAATAAAACAAACAAAAGTGGATTCTTTAAGTTATAGGACACTTTCCGCTACTCCGGAAACAATCAACAAGAAGTGGGTCGTAATCGATGCCACCGATCAGGTGCTTGGTCGCCTCTGCTCAAAAGTAGCAAAAATTCTTCGCGGCAAATACAAGCCTGACTTCACTCCAAACATGGACTGCGGCGACAACGTGATCATCATCAACGCTGACAAAGTCATCATGACAGGCCTGAAGATGGACAAGCACGAGTATCTCCGCTATACCGGCTATCCCGGTGGTCAGCGCGTCTATACTCCCCGCGACCTCATGAACAAGTCGTTTAAGAAGACTATCAAGGCTGGCAAACACCCTCTCTATATCAAGGTAGTGAAGGGTATGCTCCCCAAGACAAAACTTGGTGCAGCTCAGCTCAAGAACCTCTACGTCTACAATGGTAGCGAGCACCCACACGAGGCAGTTAATCCGGAAGTAATCGATATCAACAAACTGAAATAAACGAAGATGGAAAAAATCAATGCTCTGGGCCGCCGTAAAGCAGCAGTTGCCCGCGTTTACCTCACCGAAGGAACAGGTAAGATCACAATCGACAAGCGCTCTCTCGACGAGTACTTCCCCTCTTCGATTCTTCAGTATGTAGTGAAGCAGCCCCTCAAGGCTCTTGACTGCGAAGAAAAATACGATATCTACGCTCACCTCGACGGCGGTGGCTACAAAGGTCAGGCTGAGGCTCTTCGTCTCGCTATCTCCCGCGCCCTCGTCAAGATCAACCCCGAAGACAAAGCCGCTCTTCGTGCTGAAGGCTTCATGACCCGCGACCCACGTTCTGTAGAACGTAAGAAACCCGGTCAGCCCAAGGCCCGCAAGCGCTTCCAGTTCTCCAAGCGTTAATATTATTCAGCGTAAGGAAACTGCAGCATAGAGTTTAGTATCTAAATCAGCAGGATGCATGGAGTAAAAAATTCTTCAGCCTACCTGCTGATTGGGATTAAATCCAAAAAAAGAACGTAAACAATTTAAACAAAAAAAGAAAATGGCAACACCATCATTCGAACAACTCCTGGAAGCAGGATGCCACTTCGGCCACCTCAAGCGCAAATGGAACCCGGCTATGGAGCCGTACATCTTCATGGAGCGCAACGGAATCCACATCATTGACCTCTATAAGACAGCTGCTAAGATCGACGAAGCTGCTGCTGCCCTCAAGCAGATTGCAAAAAGCGGAAAGAAAGTTCTTTTCGTAGCCACTAAGAAGCAGGCTAAGGAAGCTATCGCTGAAAAAGCAGGCGCAATCGGCATGCCCTACGTGATCGAACGTTGGCCCGGCGGTATGCTTACCAACTTCCCAACTATCCGTAAGGCTGTAAAGAAAATGACCACCATCGACAAGATGGAAAAAGACGGCACTTTCGACAACCTCAGCAAGCGTGAGAAACTCCAGATCACTCGCCAGCGTGCTAAACTCGAGAAGAACCTCGGTTCCATCGCTGACCTTGGTCGCCTTCCGAGCGCTCTCTTCGTTGTTGACGTTATGAAAGAGCACATCGCAGTGGCTGAAGCAAACCGCCTTGGTATACCTGTCTTCGCTATGGTCGACACAAACTCAGACCCCAGCAACGTTGACTACGTCATTCCAGCAAACGATGATGCATCTCGCTCTATTGAAATCGTTCTTGATGCTCTTTGCTCTGCTATGGCTGAGGGTCTTCAGGAACGCAGCGTAGAGAAAGCTGATGCAGAAGATAAGGAAGAAGGCGCAGAGGCAAATCCCGGAAAGCGTCGTCGCGTTCGTCGCAGCGCTCCCGCCGCCGAGGCTCCCGCTGAAGCTACCGAAGCTGAAGCAGAGGCTCCCGCTGCTGAGTAATTCATCAATAATTCAAGAAAGTAAACAAAATGGCAGTATCTATAGAAGATATCAAAAAACTGCGCAACTTGACCGGCGCAGGTATGATGGACTGCAAGAACGCACTTGCTGAGACAGGTGGCGACATCGAAGCTTCCATCGAAATCATCCGCAAGAAAGGCCAGGCTGTAGCTGCTAAGCGCGAAGACCGCGAAGCTGCTGAAGGCTGCGTGCTCGCTGGCACAAAAGAAGGTTTCGCTGCTATCGTAGCCCTTAAATGCGAAACTGACTTCGTTGCTAAAAACGAGTCTTTCCGTGCCCTTACTAAGAAGATTCTTGACGCAGCTGTTGAAGCTGGAGCAAAGACTCTCGACGAAGTGAAGGCTCTTCCCCTCGAAGGCCGTACAGTAGCAGAACTCGTAACCGACGAAATCGGCAAGACTGGTGAAAAGATGGAACTCGGTGCATATGAGTGCGTTGAAGCTCCCTCAGTTGCAGCATACGAGCACCTCGGCAATAAGCTTGCTACTATTGTTGGCCTCAGCGTGCCAGGAGTAAGCACTGCAGTGGGCCGCGAAATCTGCATGCAGGTTGCAGCTATGAACCCGATTGCTATTGACCGTGACCATGTTGACGCTCACGTTGTAGAAAGCGAACTCACTGTCGCTATCGAAAAGACTAAGGAAGAGCAGGTGAAGAAAGCTGTAGAGGCAGCTATCCGCAAAGCAGGCATCAACCCCAACCTCGTAGACAGCGCTGATCACGTAGAGAGCAACATCGCTAAGGGTTGGCTCACCCGCGAGGAGGCTGACAAGGCTGCTGAAATCGCTGCCAAGGTAGGTGCTGAAAAAGCTGCAAACCTTCCCGAAGCTATGATTCAGAACATTGCAAATGGTCGTCTCAATAAGTTCTTCAAGGAATCTTGCCTTATGGAGCAGGAATACCACCGCGATGCTAAACTTACTGTTGGCCAGTATCTCGACAGCGAGGTTAAAGGTTGCATCATAGTCGACTTCAAGCGCGTAAACCTCAACCAAGACTAAATTAGCATATTATTTTGCTATATATCAAAGAGCCTGCAAACAAGCAGGCTCTTTTTTTGTTCTATTTATAGGATGCACACAAAGCTTCTTTATGTGCATTCTACTTTTTACTTTTTTAATCATCCACTATAACCCAATCGACTATGAAAAAAGACCATGCTTCTACTTTAAAAGTAGAAATAACTGATACCGACCAATACTTCACAAATATTCCGGAATCGCTAAATGCCATTTTAGAGGCTTCCGTCCGCCGCAACTGGGATCTACCCTCCCTTTCAGACTACAAAGGATCCACCAGCACGTATGGTCACGTGGCTGAGCTTATCGAAAAGCTTCATATTCTCTTTGAAGCTGCAGGAGTAAAAGAAGGAGATAAGGTAGCAATTTGTGGCAAGAACTCTGCTAAATGGGCTATGGCCTTCATTGCTTGCATCACTGCCGGGGTGGTTGCCGTGCCCATCTTGCATGAGTTCAAACCTGAGACAATCCACCATCTCGTCAACCATTCCGATGCTAAACTGCTATTCGTTGATGAAGCTATCTGGAAGCATCTTGACCGTCTCGAATTTCCTGAACTTGAGGGTGTCATATATATCAGTGAATTTGGCATTCCATACTCAAAATCAGAGAACCTCACAATTGCCCACGACCACATCGAAAAGTTCTTCAAGGATAAGTTTCCTCATGGGTTCTCATCTAAAGATATAAACTGGTTTCGGGATAAACCGGATGATCTCGCTGTCATCAACTACACATCCGGCTCCACCGGCATGAGCAAGGGAGTGATGCTTCCGTTCCGCTCCATTTGGAGCAACATAAAGTTCTGCATGGAGTTCCTGACTTTCCTGCGCCCCGGCGATGGAGTGCTCAATATGCTTCCTCTCGCCCACCTCTATGGAATGGTGATCGAGATGCTGCACCCATTTGCAAAAGGATGTCACTGCACATTCCTTGGGCGCACACCCTCTCCTGCCATCTTGCTGGCAGCATTTGCGGAAGTGCAACCTAAGCTCATCATCACTGTTCCTCTCGTTCTGGAGAAGATTGTGAAGACAAAGATATTCCCTGTGATAAATCAGCCCAAGATGCGCTTCCTGCTCAAGCTTCCTATCATAAAGGGAATCATACTTGGCAAGATAAAAAATCAGCTCGTGAAGGCTCTCGGCGGTCAAGTGAAGCAGGTCATCATCGGAGGTGCTGCCCTCAATGCCGAAGTAGGGGAATTCCTGACAAGGATCAAGTTCCCTGTCACTGTAGGTTATGGCATGACTGAATGTGGACCTCTCATCACATATGAGACACCGGAAAAAGAAAAACCAGGCACTGTCGGCAAGATTGTAGAGCGTATGGAAGCCAAGATTGATTCTCCGGATCCGGAAACAATCCCCGGCAATTTATGGGTAAGGGGAGATAACGTGATGAAAGGCTACTACAAAAATGATGATGCCACTAAAGAAGTGATGAAAGACGGGTGGATGAATACCGGCGACCTTGTCACATGCGACAAGGAAGGAAACATCCGAATAATGGGACGCTCCAAGACAATGATCCTCGGACCTTCCGGACAGAATATTTATCCTGAAGAAATCGAACAAAAGATCAACAATCTCCCTTATGTGATCGAGTCGGTAGTAATTGACGACAATGGAAAGCTCGTTGCTCTCGTATATCCTGACTTTGATGCCCTGAAGAAAGATGGAAAGAATGTTGACACAGTAATGGATGAAAACTTAAAGCTTCTCAATCCTCAACTTCCATCCTACTCCAAGATATCCGAGATACGCATCTTCGACAAAGAATTTGAAAAGACTCCTAAGAGAAGCATCAAACGCTTCCTCTATCAACCCTAAAAAATCACCTTCCACAAATGGCCTCCCCACTCAATCGGAGGCCATTTTTTGTTTATCCCAATGCGTAGCAGGATTGTCGAAGGTGATACCACTGGCCTGTAAGCTATCTTAAAACTTAAAACTTAAGATTGCATCCAATTTTTTTTTCACATTAAAAATATGTTTCTTAACATGAAACACCGGTGCAATAATATGTAACATTTATGAAATATCATTAAAAACATTACAAATTATGTCATTTTGCCAAATATTTGAAAAATTTTAATATTTTTGTAGCTTTTTGAAATAGTTTCTTAATTTGATTGTAAAAAAGACATTTGGAAAGTTGAAAATTATGTATTAACTTTGTAATCGAAATCAAGAGAGATTTCTTAGATGCCTCCTCGGAGGCCGGATGGATTGGAAAAATATATCGTAATACATTCGAACCTAATACATGAAATTATGGGATTGACCTGTGAAGGCCATATAAGCGGCGGAGGCCATAATACAACACCTAAACATTATACCTGAAACGCCTGAAACAATCTTTTGCTAACCTTTTACGATTTTGAAAAATCGAATTTTGAGACCTATAGAGCTCCGCCGCGATCCCAATACATAAAGATAGAAATAATTCAATTTTACTAATCTTAATATGAGAAGGGCTTCCCAAAAAGGAAGCCCTAATGATTTTATAAAATTCTTTTAAAGGTTGTCTAAAATTCAACTCCAAGGTTCAATGCTGGATCCTTTAGCTTATAGAGCAATTCTTGTTGAAGTTCCGGATGATCATAGATGATATGAGAAAGCTCCCAATGATGTCCTGCCTCTTCCTTAAGCAAAGGCGACGTAGCATCTACATCGGTGAGGTTCCATGTCAGAAGCACCGTCTTTACCTTCAATGCCTTCAGCTTCCTCACGAGCATCTCATGATCGGCATCTCCGGTAATCAGAACCACATAATCAAACTTTCGGAAGGCAGCCAGTTCATAGGCTTCAAGAGCAAACCAAACATCTACCCCTTTTTCCACTACCTGCACTACCCCATCCTTCTCCACTTCACGAAGATGCTTGTAATGGAACACAACATCGTTCTCAATAAGCGTATCCTCAAACTTTCGCTCATTGTAGAGAAGTTTCTTGTCGTAAGCTTCCTTCACGCGGTAGCGTCCACGGAAATAATGCGCCTCCGTAATCTGGCAGTCAGACTGGTCTACGTCTTCCTCCATAGCGAGACGGAAAGTGATGAAGTCAAAAAGCGACTTCACTCGTATTATTGAATTCTCCGATTTCTTTAGTGCCCTGTTGACCTTGGCATAATAGCCCCCGTCAATAAACACCCCGATAGATATATATCCAAGCATAAAGTTTATAGTTTCTATATTAATAATACATTATATTATTTAAACGCCACCGACGCCACTTCTGTTCGCTTAACAAACTTCTTCTATATCGACATGTTAAGAAATAGAATTTAGAGTATGAAATATATAAAAATTGCGAACCATAACCAAAAGCTGGACTTTTTATCTTGGCTATAATGGAGTTGGCTACATGAAATCAATCCAAATACACTTTGTTATAAAAGATGAGGCCAAGCATCGAGCCTGACCTCTTAGTCCTTTTATAGTGCGGATATTGAGACTAAAAATCAATACCGGCACTTTGGTATTAGCAAAATTAGCTATTTTTATTATAAAAACCAAATTTTTTCGCAAAAAGTTTTACTCAACAATGATAAAACTTGGCAATGCACTTTAATCTTTCCTGTTCATATCCTCTATTTTCTTTGGTAACCCAGCGCATTTTTTAAGAATTTCTGCAATTTCGGTATATGAGTAGTATTTATCTAGAATCAACTGCAATTCCATCATCATATCTTTTGCTCTATTTTCGGAAACTTGATTTAGCAAGTATCGTACAACTTTGATACTACCATAAAGATTCATATATTCTTCCGAAGATTCAAGATTAGCCGGACCTCGCTTGATACGTTTGAAGGGCTTGAAATCAAACAGTACACTTCCATGCGCACAGGTATTACGCAGTATCCTTACAAGTTCAATGTAATTCTCGAATACGTTAACATACCTGACACCGAATTTTATACAAATAGTCTGTTTAAGATCATTGTCAAGCAAAGAACTGTATAACTTAACATTTTCTCCCAATGTCATCAATTCAATTGTCTTCCATGCCGGAGCATAAGAATCCTCAGGATATCTTTTGTGGTGGCGCTTTATTGTAGGATTCTTTTTAAACGATTTCGTATATACACTACTGTCAAAGGCAGCAACAAAGGGATAGTCAACGTATTTCGGATTTACAAACCATAAAGAATCTGGATTATAAGCGATGGAGCCTTCAAGAGTCAAAACTGTTCTGAAACAGACCTCTATTCGTGATATGTATTTGAGCAGTAGATTACGCAGTTCAAAATCAAAATAATACAACTTTACTGCATCTCCGAATTTCGTTCCCTCCCTGTATTCATGGGTACGATGATGCAATTCCGGATAAGTTCGTTCAAACGGAAACAAATAGAATCCCAATCTATAATAGCCAATGTCTCCTAAAACTTCCTTTGCTTTAGCATCGTCATGAACCGTAAGACCCCTGCTTTTTAACAGAGCCAACTGTTCATCTATGGAGAGTGCCGGTTTATTCATAGTGCAAATTTACAAAATATATCTCACACCAAAAACAAACAGGAGCGAAAATATCGAAAATATCATCAACTTACTACAAAAGAAAACTCTTTCTCAAACAACTTCAAAATTCAACAGTGGTCTTTATATTGATTCCCATGCTATTCAAAGATTACATTAAGCCCCTGTCTCATTAGATAAGACAGAGGCTCTGTTTGAATTAGTCCTGCTTGCGATAACTTTCCCCGTCGACAAGAATGAAGTTATGGGCCATCATTCTGCAGACCAATATCTCAAAAGTATTGTCGAGAGATTCAAACTTCGCAAAGTCCGCACACTCAAAGGCATCAAAGTCGTCGGTCTTCGAATCTACCACAATCTTGTTGCCATCGGCATATCCGGAATAGTATGTGCTGTAGATGCGAAATTCTGTTATCTCGTCTTTTTCAATGGTAAAGCGAAGTTTGCCGTCGCGCTCATCCACCAAAGACTTCACTATATTGTAGGTAATGTTTACTTGAGAATTAATGTTTCTATAATATGGACCTCCCTCAAAGACAGCAAGGTCGCAGACTGCGTAATCAAACTTCAAGACATTGCTGCTTATATACGCCTCAGTACCATTGAAAATAACTTTATTAAACTTATCTTGGATTGACACTATAGGAAGTGCCTCACAATATCCGGCGACCCCCATAGGCTTCGAGAGAAGAGAATCTGCGTAGACTGTACGGTCTTCTTCATTCTTGTTAATGCTTGCAAAGCCGCCGAGCCATGGTTTAGCCCCGCTTTGTTCGGAGCCTACAAGTTCTCCGTCTTTGTAAATCTGAAGGTCGATATCGTATTCAGAAAAAAGCACTACTCCGTTTCTGTCTTTACTCTTAAAGGCGACAGACGTATCGGTACGCTCCACAATTTCGGCCTTGTACGGTAAATTGCTATAGCCATGGGTATAGTAGTAGACATGATTTTCTGTGATCTGAAGCAGATTGCCGTCATCATCCATGCTAATCATTTCCCAGATTCCCTGTGATGTCAAATTGACGGGAGACGAGGTTTCATCGGTATCCTCTGCCGCTTCCTTCTTCGAACCGCATGCTATCGTAGAAGTAGCGACAGCCACTGTCAACGCAGCCCCGAAGATTTTTTTCAGTAATGTCATAGCTATAATATTTATATTACCATTCTTCATCACCCATCACATCATCATAAAAATGAACTCCATCTACATATATTCCACTTTCTCCTCCCCAGCTCGGATATACGTATATTGGACTCTCAAGTTTGGTGTAGCTTTCGCCCCCGTCATTCGATTCTTCTGTAAGCTTCAGATAATACGCATATGCCTCACCTTTATAAAAGGTCTCATATGCCCTTATACTCCCATTTTTATAAATTACTGAATTATTAAGAATGGCATCAAAGGCAGCTCCCGGTTTCTCATCATTCCAAAAGTTAGGATTTGATGAGGTAAAGTTCCACGTATTGTGTACCTCACCACCTGAAGAACGCTCTGCACTTACATAAGGGATAGTAGCACCCGGCATATTGACATAGCTCCAAGCAGGAACTGCTAATATTCCTTCATGACATTTTTCTGAAACTGATGAAGAGATCCATACCGGATTGTCGCCATATTGGGCATTTATGCCCTTATACCATCCGTCCTTCATCTCTTCCACTACGAATATTGTTCCCAACTTCCCCTTTTCCACTACGGGAGCCGAGGTAGATGGAGCCTCGCGAAGATTCACATTATTCTTTGTAAGATAGATATAGTCATCTGCTGCTATTGAAAGCGATGCTATTCCTATAGTAAGGCATAAAAATGTTTTTTTCATACTTCTTTAATCCAATATTGTTAGATTTCCATTGCGATTTCCTTGACCTCCGCCTGCTCTATTGCCTCTTCTTCTGGCTCTTCCTTAAAGCCATTGAGATCATTATACAATCTATTGACAGCATTCTGCAGATAAAGCATCTTGGCGTAGACTACAAAAAACATGATTCCAAATGTCAGCACACCTAAAAGCAACGTGGTCAAAAGATAAGTAGACATCTGCAGACCTTGTGGGCGATGGTGACGGAGCAGCATGCTATTGCATCTCTCTATCCAATTGCAATACCAGAAGATACCATAGATTCCGAAGGTGATCATGTTCAGGAGCACATACGCCAAAAGTCCCTTGGTATGTCGGCCATCTTCGGCGCATGCGATATTTGTTTCTTTTGCGAAACTATGGATAAGATACCAGTTGTAGAATCCCAATGTGACGAGATTCAGAAGGAAAGCTTTAATAAAGACTCTTGATGTAGGTAGCATAGCTAAAAAAATTTTAATTTAAAAATGGTTAGTCGGTCCAAGTATGTTGGAGCCTTTTTATATCACTATATAAATGGAATTATGCTTGCCCAATCAATAGTCTCCGTCAAAAGAATGGGTGAACTGAGCCAAATTACGAGCACCCGAGACGAAGTAACTCTCCATCTGAGTATCGGTGAATGTATAGATGTCATTCCAAGTCAAGGTTACGGGATGCAGATCAGACCATAGTTCCTTGTATATGCTGCCGTCATAACGCAAGCCATAGAACTTTGCCTGAATATCCTCTGAAAGGATATATTGTGCCTTGTCAAACTCCGGATGCTCTTTTTTAGGTGTAGCCACAACTGTAAACACATAGTTTTTTGGAGCCTTGTTTGGCTTAACACTAAAACCGTATTCCCATTTCTCCGTTACGTTCAGGCTGTTTTCTTTGCCATTCTCATCATAGTAAGTCACCGTGATGTCATAGAAATCAAACCATGTCTGACTCAAATCCATAGAGTATTCCACGTTTACAGACTTTACGTCGTTGGGATCATGCTCTTCAAGTGCATCGTTAATTTTGTCGCATGATGTAGTTCCGAATGCGACAGCGAAGATGCTCAGCATAATCGCCATAAGTTTAATTGTTGTTTTCATCATTGTTTATTTTGGTTTAAAATGTGTATTATTCCTGGCAAATCTTTTTACAAATCTAAAAAAATGCTATAAGAAAGTACAAAGGTAATACAAAAATCTCAATTACCCCCCCCGATTGTTAATTTTTGTTAAATTATGTTATTTTCTTGCAAATTGTATATTTTTGTCTCAGTATTCCATTCGGACAAACACAATGACCCGTTTTCAATCATATATAAAACTAAGTCGACTATATCCCACACTGTCATACCCTACCTTCACTCTCGATTTGCTGATTAAAGAAAATTTCACTAATTTTGTAGAGCAATCGTAAAAACACTATAATTTAGAAATATGGCTGAAATAGTAAGCGGAACAGCACTTGCCAAGAAAGTGAAGCAAGGCGTAGCGGAAAGAGTGAAAGAATGTGAGGCAAAATACGGACGTGTGCCTCATCTTGTCGTTATTCTCGTCGGTGAGGATCCCGGTAGCGTTTCATACGTCACAGGAAAAGCACGCGACTGTGGAGAAGTTGGGTTCAAGAATACGACATTGAAATATCCTGACACTGTCAGTGAGGAAGAACTCCTCGCCAAAATCGCCGAACTTAACGCTGACGACAGCGTAGACGGACTCCTTGTGCAGCTCCCGCTGCCAAAGCATATCAGCGAATCAAAAGTAATCGAGGCAATCTCAAAGGAAAAGGACGTAGACGGTTTCCATCCTCTCAATGTAGCTGCACTATGGCAGAAACAGCCATGCCTGCTCCCCTGTACCCCCCAAGGTATCATCATGATGCTTAAGGAAGCCGGAGTAGAGATCGAAGGAAAACGTGCCGTAGTCATCGGAAGAAGCAACATCGTAGGACTTCCAGCATCCAAACTCCTCCTTGATCACAACGCAACCGTCACCATGGCACACAGTCGCACTAAAAACCTCCCTGAAGTGACTCGCGAGGCTGACATCCTTGTAGTGGCTATAGGCAAACCCAAATTCGTCACAGCCGATATGGTAAAACCGGGAGCAGCCGTAATGGACGTAGGCGTTAATCGCAACCCTGAGACAGGCAAACTCTGCGGCGACGTCGACTTTGACGCAGTAAAGGAAGTCGCATCTGTCATTACTCCGGTACCCGGAGGCCTCGGCCCAATGACCCGTGCTTGCCTCATGGTCAACACCCTCGAATGCTTCCTCCGCAAGATGAATAAATAATCCCCCTTTCATAGACTTTCCATGATATATCATGATAAATCATGCAGCATCATGATAAATCATGAAAAAATAAAAAAGGAGCGAATCCCGAAAGATTCGCTCCTTTTTCTATTCTATTTCAAAAGCAGTGATGATCAAGCTTCTACAGCTTCCACATCCACCACCGAAGCATAATCATCAGTGATGTTCATGGCAGCAAGCTCATCCTTATTGGCAACAACGATACGGTTGTATTCACGCAGACCGGTACCGGCAGGGATAAGGTGACCGCAGATCACATTCTCCTTCATACCCTCCAGATAGTCGGTCTTGCCGTTGATTGCAGCCTCATTGAGCACCTTGGTTGTCTCCTGGAAGGAAGCGGCACTCATGAAGCTTGAGGTCTGAAGGGCTGCACGGGTAATACCCTGAAGCACCTGTTCAGAAGTAGCCGGCATAGCGTCGCGCACTTCCATCACCTTAAGGTCCTTACGCTTCAATGACGAGTTCTCATCGCGGAGCTTACGCTGGGTGATGATCTGACCCTTGCGGTAGTTGGTAGAGTCACCGGCATCGGTGATCACCTTCTTGCCCCATATCTGGTCATTCTCCTCCATGAAATCGCGTTTGTCTACCACCTGCTGCTCCAAGAAGCGAGTATCGCCTGGATCAAGGATGTTGACCTTACGCATCATCTGGCGTACGATTACCTCGAAATGCTTGTCGTTGATCTTCACACCCTGCATGCGGTATACGTCCTGAACCTCATTCACGATATATTCCTGTACAGCTGTCGGGCCCTTGATGTTAAGGATATCACTCGGAGTGATAGCACCGTCGGAAAGTGGTGTGCCGGCACGAACATAGTCGTTTTCCTGAACGAGGATCTGCTTCGAAAGGGGCACCAGATATTCCTTGGTCTCACCAAGCTTGGAAGTAACGCTGATCTCACGGTTACCACGCTTGATCTTACCGAATTTCACCTCACCGTCAATTTCACTCACCACTGCTGGGTTGCTCGGGTTACGCGCCTCGAAAAGCTCGGTTACACGGGGAAGACCACCGGTGATGTCACCTGCATTGCCCGCAGCACGAGGAATCTTCACGAATACCTGACCCGGAGTGATCTCCTCGCCATCCTCAATCATAAGGTGTGCACCTACAGGGAGGGAGTATGTGCGGATCACTTCGCCGTCCGCGTCGAGAAGCTGAGCCTCAGGCACCTTGTTACGGTCCTTGGATTCGATCATGATCTTATCGCGCATGCCGGAAGCCTCGTCAGTTTCAACTCGGTAAGTAATACCTTCCTCAACATTGACGAATCTTACCTTACCACCCTCTTCTGCTACGATCACGGCATTGAACGGGTCCCATTCGCAGATCATATCTCCCTTGGTCACCATATCGCCATCTTTGAAATAGAGGCGAGAACCATATGGGATATTCGCATTGGTCAGCACGATTCCGCTCTTGGGCTCTACGATTCGCATTTCACCCATACGGCCAACTACGATGTCGACTCCATCCTTATTCTTGATAGTACGGAGTTCCTCCCTCTCAAGGCCACCGTCATGACGC
>JAIDSL010000162.1 GCA_029061255.1 Muribaculaceae bacterium | reverse complement strand
CATTATGGAGAAAGAACGACTCCGCCCTTCCTGTAGAAGATAGCGTACTGGGATGTCAGCATCAGTCGATTCAGTCAATTGGCTTTCTGAAATGTCGATATATCCTTCCGGCGATGAGGTGAATTCTATTGAAGTGCTTGAATACCAACGCATCCTGCTTTCCTTCCAGCTAATATCCAAGTAATCACGGAAATTTAGGTTGCTTAGCCGTTCCTTTTCAGTGACATTTTTTGAAGAAGCATTAACGTGCATGTAGTCTGACGAGAAAGTTCCCTTCCCAGAAAAATAGTTTGTGAGGTAAACATCATCCTTGTCAAGCTTGTATTCAAACGATAATGTGGGCTTGTGGCTTCTGCTTTCCGGTGCAGAAAACTGAGTTATCATGACATCGTCGTTTCCGTCAAAATAGGCTCTGGAGTCGGAATAGTCATATTTTGTCTTCAGGAATGCATAGCCTATGTCCGCTCGAAGAGTCGCGTCCTTGCCTGTCTTCTTGATAAAGTTACCTGTTGCCGACCTGTCTATGGGCTTTATCCATCGGCTCCGAGAGAGGGGAGGACCGGAAGCAGATATCCTTCCTAATATGTCTGCGGTATAGTCGTTGCTCCTTGAGCCTCCGGCGCTATAAAATCTATGGTTCTCCCTTTCGGAGAACTCGCTTATGTCGCTCCCTTTCAGTGTCAGTATTGACTGGAAATTTTCGCGAAACAGCATCCCTGCTCCAGAAGCTGCCAGTGGCAAAGGATCGCCTAAACCGACGGAAGCGCTATAGGTTCCGGTAGGACGTATCTTCGCCTTTGGTTTCAGACGCACGTTCATGGCTACGTTATCGGAGAAAATATCCCGGTCTATTTTCTTGTCTTTATGATTGTTGAGAATCTCGATGGCATCGACGTATGAGGCGGGGATATTAGTAGTGGCGATATCATATTTACCTCCCATAAGGTCCACTCCTTCGATATAGAAGTTAGAAATTTTCTTTCCGTTATAGCTTATCTCTCCCGAGGAGGACACCTCTACTCCCGGCACTTTCTTCAAGGCATCCTTCAGCGACACATCTCCCTTACCTGCGAACGCTGCCAGGAGGAATGATATGGTGTCGCCGCGCAGACGTACTTCCGGATTGCTGACTGTCACCTCCGGAAGTGCCTGCGCGCTTTTCGACAGGGCTACATCAAGGCGTTGCGATTTATTGTCGATTGTCTTCTTTTCCGGCTCATATCCAAGCTTGCTGAATCCTATGGTGACTGAAGTCTCCTCCGATTCGATGCCAAAGGTATAGTTGCCTTTCGCGTCTGTCATGACAAACGCCTCGTTTTTTCCATTGATTGTAGCTCGTACCATCACAGACTTGAGCGGCTGTCCGGCATAGTCATTGACGGTGCCCGATACGGTGTATACACCCTCCCCTCTGGCTGAGAATGCCATCAGGATACATAGAAAAAATATCGAAATCAGCCTCTCCATATGAAAATATTTCTTGATGATGAATATGTTTTATCCCGAAATTAAGTAGGGACGCACGGCTCGTGCGTCCGCTGTGTGAAGGATGTGCGTGTCATCCGGCTACTTATGCACCGATCTCGCTCCAATTACTTTGATATCTTCTAAACTATCCTTCAGACTCTTTTTCTTCGCTTTTGAAGAATTCTCCTTTCCCGTCCCGTTCAACTCCGCAGCTGTATATTCCAATGGAATTGCTCTGTTTTTATTCAATCGGCTTGGTATCCCGTTGATAAGTATCTTACCTCCATGCGTGACGGCTATCTCACTTATACTCTCCGGATTGATGGCGGCCTCCGGGTTCTTGTCATATTCATTTTTCAGCTCTATGAATTTCTCATGTCCGATTGAGACTTGATTTGGAATCTTTGACGGAGTGAACTCTCCATTACCCTGATGGAAAGCTATCGCCTCGAAACTGTGAGCGCCCGATTCATCTGTTGCTTTCAGCACAAGTCCGGGCAGTCCGCTGATTTTCCAAGGACCGAATGGCACGGCTATATCTTCCGCATACCAAGCCTGCCATTTCCTACCCCCGTATTCGGCTGTGGCTTTCTTGCACTGATACCCGCAGATGTCGGCTGTCTCATTCGTTTCTTCCCATGTCATCAATGGGAGTTTCTGCTCATACTTATAGCGTTCGGGTGCCATGTCGCAGAAGACGGTTATCTTATCGTCTTTCAGCGACGTGTTGACTTCCTGACCGAAAAACGTCTCGCTATTAAGGTATTCCTCATTGAATTTCTTTACCATATCGTCCGAGACTCCCGGTATTGCGGACACTGAGTCACGACGAAAAGCGGAATAATCGTAGAATTTCGATTGATCCTCGCCGATAAGTAGAATGCAGTCTGACTTTTCTGAGAACTCCTTGTCGCCTGAATTTCCTTTCATATCGTAGCGGTAGATGCACTCGTAGAGTGTCGGCGAAGAGGCATACGCCGCGCCTGCCGCCATGAGAATGGCGGTTGCAGTAATTTGTTTCATAGGTTTTTATTGTTTAGTTGTCTTTCTTTTTCTCTATCCCGTATCCTATGACCTTGATTTCTTCAATTTTTTCTGATTTTGGCGAATCGTCGGGCTTGTATATACTCATTCCCGGTTTGGTCTCTAT
>JAIDSL010000161.1 GCA_029061255.1 Muribaculaceae bacterium | reverse complement strand
CCACCCTCCCCACCCCCCCCACCCCCCACCCCTCGTCGAGCCCACTCGTCCACAACCTCACAACTCCACAACCTCACAACTCCACAACCTCACAACTCCACAACCTCAATTCGCAAAATCAACTGCAAGACCTATCTGGAATCGTCGAGGGTTTATTGGATAGTTTGGAAGGGAAAACTCATTGTATCTGCTTCCAAACAATCCTTGGTTCACGTGGCTCATCATCACATAAAATCTGCATCGATATAGGCGAAGATTTACATATGCATTGCAGAATGGATAACCTCCTAATTCTGTTTGATCCTGATTGCAGAAGGTCATGGTAGCCGGTTGGTAGGTATACCCTTTATATTTTGTGTAGTAATCACAGTCCACTCCAACTTGAACATGGAGCACCTTGAAAAGCCTTGCTTTTATGAAGAGATTGCTGTAGACGCTCAATTGGGGTAGGGGTATGACATTGTTGTCTGAAGAAACCTGCCAAGAAATACGATTGTTCCAATTGAGGATTCCAACCTTGAAGTCCTGGTTGAGTCCAACCGACATGATTTGCACATTCCCTCCATATTGCTGAGGAAGGAAATTGCTACCGAAATAAATGTGATTCTGTAAGTTCTCCACATCTATTGTGGCTTTTGTCCTTGTCCAAGGAATTTCCAACGAACCACCGAACTTTACAGAACGAATCTTGCCGAAATCATTGCTCCAAATAAAGTGGTTAGATACATAATGCTTTGTAATCCAATCAGGAGTGGTGTTGTGAAATCCGCCATGAGCCTCAATAGCTACTGTGTCGCCAAACAATGGAATGTTGGTGAGGATCTGTCCGTTCAGTTCAAGGTCGCCGGCAGCGTCGCCACTGAGCCCAAATCTTACATCGGCATTGTAGCGCAATATCGATCCTTGTGCTTTCTCAATTCTGCCACCGATAAAGACAAAATTCTGGTTATGTTTGGCATCCGGTATTCCCGAAGCGGGTAGCGGAGTCAAGTCAGAATCATTGGATGAAGTGTTTTGTCCTTCTGATGAGTCTCCATCTTCCGTCTCTGCCATATAGCCGGCATTCGGGAGAGTGAACTGATTGAGTTGGTAAGTAGCATAAGCTGAAAGTCCGAATTTCATCCATTTCCGGAAACCCTCAATCAAGTATATGCCTATTGTATTGCTGAAGCTGTTTAGCTTGGTATTATCATAGGTAGAACTTTGGTCATAATAGAAATTTTCCCAAAAGTCTTGTGCTCTACTTTTCTCACTGAATGTATGGCGATAATGGCGATAGTCAAAACTGTAGAGCACTTTCATTACAGGGACATAAATGTCGCGCGTCAAAGTGTCGTTAACTTCTTCTTCGCTCCAGTATCCAATTTTATATGCATGATTCATATAGAATTCAGCCCCATTAAGAAGGTTCTTGGCTGAAGTAAGACGGGTAGGGATACTCTTGTATTGTACGGATGTCACACCACCCTGGACAACTGCCGGATCGGTGATGTAACGGTCGTCGGTAATGCCTCCATTCTCAAGATTTTGGTGAGCATACTGCTGATAGAAAGTCTGGAGTTCATAGCGGTCTCCGTAGTAGTAAGCCGACAATCCGAAATTGAAGTTTTTTGCTGCCTGATAATTGTAGCAACCTTTGGAGTGAAGGTAGTCGACAAAACCTCCGATACCTATTCGTCTGTTTACGTTTCCGGCAAAGTCTCCCTGCAGTCGGTCTTGATGGTTTTCGGAAGTGCCACAATAGTTATATTGGAGGATTGTGGTAGGGATATAGGTATTATGAAATTTCTGCTTTGCAAAACTTGGCATCCAGAAGCCAAGTGCATTGTAGAATAGAAAACCACTCGGTTTCTCTCTCTCAAACCATAGAAGATTCATGCCGGGAGAGCCAAGGTTGCCTGTTGTGGCCCATGCATCGCTTGCCATTGAAGGGATACTCCTGCGTTGATAATTATATTGCGCCGTATCCACTTCCGCAGGAATATGAAATCCAAGAGGATAAGTCAAAGTCCAGGCTGACGGATCCTTGACAGTCTCCAAAGGTTCCCCTTCACCCGGCATTGCATGCGGATTCCAGTCACGGTCACCCTGTGCGAAAGCTCCGAAACTTAATATTATACTCGTCATAATAAGCAAACATGTGCGACTTAATACAGCCACAGGATTGCTATATATATATATTGATAATGGTTCTTTTCTAATCATGACGCAAATTTACAAAAATAATTTCAGTTAAAGCGCATGAGAATAAAGAAAATCATAAATTCACTATCTCAGGAAAACAACTTGCTTTAAGATACGTTTCTTAGTTAGATATATTTTACTTTAAAATACGTCCCATCGGTAAATTCAGAATTATATGAAGACAAATTCGCGAGTGTTTACTCTTCTTGCAATTATGCTAATATCGTTGTCTGCATCGGCTCAACTTCGCTACGGCTTCAGACTTGGTGGCTCCTTTGCCAAAGCGTCGCTTAGTGATGCACCCGGCATGTCTATTAAAAACAGTAGTGGATTCAGCGGTGGTCTTCTTCTTGAGTATCAGATGGAGAGCTGTGGTTTTGCACCGGATATCGCTGTGCTCTATACTCGCTATAGTTCGCGTTTGATTGACGAGGTCTCAGGACCTGCAAAATTAGGAAGGGACTTCATTGAGGTGCCTCTGCATCTTAAGTATAAGTTTTATCTATCATCTACCAATAATCTCGTAGCTCCGATGGTTTATACAGGCCCTTCTATTCTGTGTCGCCTTGGAAAGTCTAATCCTGAGCAGTTGTCGACAAAATCCGTTCAGTCGGGATGGGATGTAGGTATCGGTCTCGACATAATCAACTTCATCCAGCTTTCAGCTGGCTACCGGTTCGGCCTTGGCAATGCTGTCAGCCGTAGTGCGGTACCCGGAGCCTGCATCCATACCAACGGATGGAACGTCTCCGCCAACATCATCTTCGACTTCTGATTTAAAACAATTTATTTTATCCTATCTAAGTATCGCATGTGCTATTTAATTGTAGTTCAATATTTAGAGTTTTAAAACTGCGTAGCTTTCTCTGCGAGCTCCGGCCGATGCGGAGCAGGCCGCAATCATTGCGAGCTCGCCATAACCGAGTCGCAAAGCTTTTCAAAGCATTGAAACTCTGCCCCTTTGCGCCTTTGCGTGATAATAAAAAGAGCACACGAAAGTTATTTTATCCTACTATATATTTGCTGCCTGGAATCTTTGAAATAATCCATGTAATCAGTACACAGGAGCAGAACGTGGCTATCGATACTATCGCCATAGCCAGCGGTGTAGAACCTATTAGGGGGCTTAGCCAGCTGAACATGAAGACGAGCACGAATATGTGCATCAGGTAGATGCCATAGCTTAATGCAGAAATCTTTTTTACAGGCCTGTAAAGCCAGGTAGCCGCGCTTTCAATGTGGCGTAGAATTATGAACATTCCGAATGTCATCAGTGCGATATTGAATGTGCAGAATCTCCAGCTCAGTTCCGCTATGTAATATTCTGTTGATTCAATCGAATTATAATAGAAGCCTCCTGCTGTCACAAGATATCCGAGTATGATGCAAGGTATCCCAATTGCAAGAGACTTCTTGATTCCCCATTTTATATGTGTTCGGATGAAATGTGCAAGCACTACATATCCTATATAGCCGGAATAGTAGTAGAGGGAATGAAATTCATTCCATGTGCATTCACCCAACACTCCACCCAGATGTGACTTGGCGTAATGGTGGAATGTCGTAATGAACCATACGATTAGGAAAATTATCTCACCCTTTTTGTTTACCTCCTTAAGCCAAGGCGAGATGATCGGCATGAGGCAGTAGACACCCATAAGCATGTAGATAAACCATAAATGGCCGCTCCAGTCTGTAAAGTTATAAAGCATCTTTCCGACGTTGGCAATCATACCGTCTATCCCGGTTGATTCAATGAAGAGTGGCGGGATAATGGCATACATTGCAAGCCAGAATATGAACGGGACGAGTACTCTTATGAATCGTTTCCTGAAAAACAAACCGGTCGAATAGGGAAGGGGGAGAAGAAGATAAGATGATGCCATTACGAAAAGAGGAACTGCCGGACGGCATATACTGTTGACGGCTGCCACCCAAAACCGGTTGCTTTCGCTTGCAAGTATTACGCCGGTAGGCATGGCGTAGTACTGTTCGGTGACGTGGACGAGTATCACCATAAAGCAGGCAATAACCCTGAGATAATCGAGGAAGACGATACGTTGCGAGTTGCTCATAAAAGTTGTTTTTTACGTTGTTTGTGCAAAATTAGTAAAATTTTAGCCACATATATAGTACTATTTTACGCAAAACCTATGACATTTCTTTCATAAGCATCAATTATGTTGCAAATGCACGAATAATGATAGTCATTTCCTGCAGCCGTTTAATGGATTTTAACGATTTGTGAGTTGCGTAAAAAGAATAAAATACGTAACTTTGCGGATAAAAAGGAAATAGTTATGGCAATGACAATTAATTCTTCTCCGGTTCTTCAAATCTCTGAAACTCTGCCCCTTTGCGGACTCTGCGCGAGATTTTTAATGAGTCATTTATTCTTGAACGAGACACCATTATGCGGCCTTATACACCAGTGGTCACAGAGTATTGAATATCGTTTAAAGTGATGATAAAGATTTGGACGGTGGCTCTGAAATTTATGAGATGAGGACTAAAAAAGCCTATACATAATATATCCTGAATATGACAATATATCCTGAATATGACTGCCAAGGAATATAAGAAAGCTCTTGTCGCTGCAAGACGTGAGGCAAACCACCAATACGGTTTTCACCAAAGCACTTTCATCAACTATATGGAGAAAGCCGGCTATTTCTTCTGTATCTATTTTTTCCCTGAAAAAGCTGTCCTGACTGTAAAACCTATCTATGTTGACGACCTCTGGTGGGAGATCTGGCATACCCCGAAAAATACGAAGCAATCCTTGAGTCTGCGTGGTAGGGGTGTTTATTCTGTTCCTGCGCAGACACTGACATCATATACATTGCCTGACAGCAATAGAAGCGGTTCATTCGAGGATCTGTGTGCGAAGATTGACTCTATCTTCAGCAATTTATAAGAATGCCAATGCGTATCTTAAACAAAACCCATATTTTGATATACCATGGTATCAAAATATTCCCTCATGGTGTATCACTATTATTATATTAATTATATTATTTGCAATTATTGTTCCAACCGCTTTCGCGAGTGCTGCTGTTGGATATAAGACTCTCTATCTTACCCCTAAATGGGTATGGATTATCGGAAGTCTGACATTCGCGCTTATTCCCTTACTCATATTCGCCATAAGAATACACAATCCATTCAAAGAGATTGGAACCTTATTTTTCTATTTGCCGATTAGTATAGTAAGCGGTATATTAGGTTACTTTATCACCGATATTGGCATCATTTGGTTCTATGCCATCAATTACTGGCATCGCGGGCCACAACAATTTACAACCACTGCAGTTGTGACCGATGATAAATGGGAGTATGAGACACATGAAGGACGTGGCAAAACCCGTCTTCACTATGTCAACGTCTTGGATCTCCCGGACGAGAATCGGAAAATAAAGGCAGTCGATGGTTATATCCATTGTTTTCCCACTGACACAGAGTTCGATTTAGTTTACAGCAAAGGCTTCTTCGGTATCGATGTCTTCGAAGATGCCATCAATATCCGCTACCCTTCCGAGGATTAATGGAAGCATGGCACCCCATGCTTCCTGGCAGATCCGTCAACTGAGTTCTGGAATTTGCCGTTATCATATATCCTCTTCGCTTTACGGTGTTGATAGATATTGCGGGATCCTCTATAAGTTTACGTATATAGGTGATTTGTACGTTGAGGGCAAGCGAATTCGTATTGCCTGAATGGCAACGAGATCAGCAGCAATGAGAGTATCTACGTCACTCGCGAAGTCGTAGATTTCATTGAGACGGATTATTAGTGACAAAAAATTAACCTATGTATATTTTTTAGTTGGATATTGCTTTTTACATATCCTCCAGTGTGAGTCCTTTATATTCGATGTCGTATTTAGAGGCGATCTTGTTTTTGGTGAAGAAGGCTTCCGCCTTAGCCTTGAGTTCTCCTATGCTTATGTTTTCCCTTTGGCGTTTCACTTCATAGAAAGTAAGCCGGTTGTCAAGTTCATTCTCGGTTATGATGTCGATTTCATTTTCTCCCTTTCGGTCCCACCAGTTTCCGAGACGGGTAATATCGGCTTCTTCAGCGAGTTTATGTTTGAAATAATGCTCCAGGACATGTCCGCTGTAGGTATTGTAGTCGCGGTGGATCACTTCTCGTAGCTTATCGTATTTTCCTATCTCAAGCATGTAGTTGTATTTGTGAATGAATCGGAACCAGAATTTGAAGAACATATCATCCAGTTCATAATGAACATTTTTCTGCGAGTTGGGTGTAAGGACAGGGAGATGCTTGGTGACAAGGTTGTATTCATCCTCTAACTTAGTAAGGTATCCGCCTACTTCTTTTCCTACAGCGGTCTCTATTTCATTGCGTGTGTTGCGTCCCGACGCGATGGCGCTCAGTATGGAGAAGTATATGGCTGAGTCCTTACCGAACTCCTCAAGGAGAATGTTCTTTCCTTCCGAGATGAATGGAGAATCTTCTGAGACAGCTCTTACTATCATGGAGTCTGACGTATATGCCTTATTATCCATAAGACTGCTCACATATTTTGCTACGCCGCCGGTAAGCATGTACATAGTAAGCAGATCATCCGGCAGGAAGTCGGGATTGTACGAACTCAGTATATCCTTTATGACGGAAGTGCGGAAAGGTTTTATCCTGAGGAAGCGCGACTGTCGCCCGTAAAGAGGTTCTTTCTCATCTTTGAATATCTTTGATATAAGCGAATATATTGATCCCCCTACTATGAGATTCATTTTTGAATTCTCTTTGTAGAGATCCCATATCCTCTGCATGTCGCTGAATATTGACTTATTTACTCGTATGAAGTCCTGAAACTCATCGATGAAGAGCGTTATAGGATGACTCTGGGAATATTTCATCAGAAACTCGAATATGTCGGAAAACTTTTCCGGTGCTCCAAGAACTGGGAGGTGCAGTTTTTCTTCTATCTCTTTCGCGAAGCCTTTGGAAAGTTCGGTTTCTGACTTGCGGCCTACGAAGAAATAGAGCATATCTTTAGGGTCATACGCATGTGTGACGAGCCAGGTTTTTCCGACGCGCCGACGTCCGGTGAGTACGGTAAACTGAGCGTTTTCCTTACTCAATTCATTGATTTCCCGTAAATATTCTGTTTCCTTTTCTCTGTCAAAGAACTTCATAGATCACATAATTAAGTTTTTTGCTTTCCGACACAGCCGTTTCCGACACAGCTGTGTCGGAAACGGCTGTGTCGGAAAGCAAAGTTACAAATTATTATTTAAGTATGCAATAGATAACGATGGGAAAAATTTGAATTGCCGCCAAACAACTTACCTGATAAGGTGTTTCTATGTTAAGGAAGATAAATCCAATATATGGCGTTGCTTTATAGACCTATAACATAGACCCGTAAGTTCGCCTGCGAATCTTAATTAGAAAAATACTTATGAATAAACAGATACTCGACGGCTGCACCGCGGCAGCACATGTGGCTTACGCTATGAGCGAGATTGCCACCATCTATCCCATAACTCCGATAGCCTCGATGGGCGACACAGCCAAGAAATGGGGAATGAAAGGTCGCCTAAATCTTTTCGGACAGAAACTTGAGGTCAGGGAGATGGAGAGCGAGCTCGGAGCAGCCGGTGCCGTGCATGGCGCGCTTGCCGGAGGTGCGCTTGCCACGACTTTTACCGCCTCCCAGGGACTCATGTTGATGATTCCCAACATGTATAAGATAGCAGGAGAACTTTTACCTGCGGTCTTCCATGTGGGGTGCCGATCCCTTGCCAATCATGCGCTTTCGATTTTCGGCGACCATCAGGATGTAATGGAATGCCGTGCTACCGGTTTCACGATGCTCGTTTCAGCTTCTGTTCAGGAAACAATGGATCTTGCAGTAGTGGCTCACATAGCGGCTATAAAGGGTTCCCTCCCTGTGCTTCATTTCTTCGACGGCTGGCGCACAAGCTCGGAAATGGATACAATCGACGTGATCGACTATGACAGCATTGCCAAGATAATGCCGTATGAAGATGTGGAGGCATTCCGTCGCCGAGCCATGAATCCCGAGCATCCCGATACAAGGGGCACTGCCCAGAATGCAGATGTCTATTTCCAGAATAGTGAGGCTACAAACCGCTATTACGATGCTTTCCCGTCGATTGTGCAGGATGCGATGGATTCACTCGCCGGAATCACCGGGCGGCAGTATCATCTGGTCGACTATGTCGGCGCTCCGGATGCCGACAGGGTTATCGTGATAATGGCTTCCGGGGCAGAGGTGGCTGCCGAGACCAGCGAATGGCTTAACCGAGAGAAGGGATATAAGACGGGGGTCATAAAGCTAAGTCTATATCGTCCATTCCCTGCCGAACAGCTTCTCAAGGCTCTCCCTCCGACAGTCAAATCCATAGCAGTCCTTGACCGGACCAAGGAACCTGGTTCAGTGCATGAGCCATTATGCCAGGACGTAATGACGGCTCTTTTCGAAGCCGGCCGCAGTGACATAAAGGTGATCGGAGGCCGATATGGCCTTTCGAGCAAGGAGTTCGATCCTTCAATGGTGAAAGCTGTCTTCGACGAGCTCGCGGCAGAGCAGCCAAAGCGCACGTTTACAGTCGGTATAAACGATGACGTGACCCACCTCTCGCTCGCTCCTCAGGACAGTATAAATACGTTGGCTTCGGCAGATTGTTTTCAGGCTATTCTTTACGGTATTGGCAACGACGGCACAGTGGGAGGCACCAAACAAGCAGCTTCTGTCCTAGCAGGTGATCCAAATCTATACGCGCAGGCCTATTTTAGCTATTCTGCGAAAAAGTCTGGTGGTTATACCATTTCCCAGCTTCGCGTAGGTCATTCACCGGTATCTTCAGCTTATTCAATCATGGGGGCTGACTATGTGGGATGCCATAAGACATCCTATGTCAATCGATTTGATATGCTTGATCGAATACGCGAAGGTGGAATTTTCGTGCTCAATTCCCCCTGGAGTGCGGATCAGATGACCAAATTCCTGCCTCAAAGGATGCGTAAGCAGATTGCGGATAAAAAACTAAAATTCTATAATATTGATGCTGATTCGATAGCAGCCAAGGTAGGTTTGGCACCTCGTATCAATATGCCTATGGAGACAGTGATGCTAAAGTTGGCTGGAATTATGCCCTTCGAGAAAGCTTATCAAGCATTGCAGCAGACCATAAAGACTACATATATGCATGAGGGAGGGGCGGTGGTCGACCGTAACCTTAAGGCTATTTCTATGGCTCTTGATGCTCTCCATGAGATAGACTATGATTCAATCGAAGGGTGGACCACTATACCCGATCAGCCGTCTACGCGTCCCGCTCCTGTGTATCCGAATGCTGCTCTAAAGAACTTTATTGAGAAAATCCATACTCCTTGTATTCATGGTCAGGGTGATTCCATACCGGTTTCGGCTTTATCTCCCGATGGTGTGATTCCAAATGGTTCTACCGCTTACGAACACCGGCGCATCGCTACTCGGGTACCGGTGTGGAACGCTGAGAAATGTGTGGAATGCGCTGAATGTTCTCTTGTATGTCCTCACGCCGCTATTCGTCCGTTCGTTCTCTCTCCTTCCGAAGCAGCGGAAGCTCCATCAGCTATCGTATCCAAGGAGGCTAAAGGTTCATCAAGACTGAAAGGATATCGCTTTAGAATACAAAATTATCCTGAGGATTGTCTGGGATGCTCATCTTGTTCACTTATTTGTCCGGGAAATGCCCTTACCATGACTCCGATTGACGATGTGCTTGATCGCGAGATGGCAAATCTCGAATGGCTTAAGACCCATGTCGAGCCGAAACCTTGGCTTTTGCCGGCAGCCACTGTCAATGGTTCCCAGTTGCGCACTCCTGGTCTGCAGTTCTCAGGCGCGTGTGCTGGTTGTGGTGAGACTCCCTATGTCAAATTGCTTACGCAGCTGTTTGGCAACCGTCTGCTTATCGCCAATGCCACAGGATGTAGTTCCATTTGGGGTGCAGATTATCCTTCTTCTGCATACTGTGCTACGGATCCTTCCGGAAGGGGCCCGGCATGGGCTAATTCCCTATTTGAAGACAATGCGGAGTTTGGCTACGGTATACTCCTTGCCATGCGTCATCGCCGCCGTCGTCTGGAAAAGAGCGTGAAGGATCTGATTGCTTCATCTTCCACACCCTCTTTCCTTAAGTCTCCCCTTGAGGCTTGGCTTAACAGTCGCGACGATACAGACGCCTCAGTAGCAACAGCTGACCAGTTGCTTTCGATGCTTGCTCCGATGGCTGAGGAGCATCCTGATCTGAAGTCTTTACTTGAGCAGAGCGATATGCTTGCCTCAAAGTCTGTTTGGGCTATTGGTGGTGACGGTTGGGCTTATGATATCGGTTTTGCAGGCCTCGACCATGTGCTCGCCTCGGGCGAACCCATCAAGATATTGGTGATGGACACAGAATGTTACTCCAACACAGGTGGCCAGCTGTCTAAGGCTACTCCGCGTGCGGCTGTCGCCAAGTATGCACCTGATGGAAAGTCAACTCCGAAGAAGAATCTGGGACGCATGATGATGACCTATGGGAATGTATATGTGGCCTCAATCGCTCTTGGTGCGAATTATCAGCAAGCTATAGATGCCCTTACGGAGGCCGAACGTTATCCGGGTCCTGCCATAGTCATAGCTTATTGTCCCTGCCTTAATCATGGGATCCGTCCGGGTCTCGGCCATTCGATAGTAGAGGAGCGTCGTGCTGTAGAGGCCGGCTATTGGCCGCTCTATCGCTTCAATCCTCTCAATGAGGAATCTCCACTTTCCATTGACAGCGTGATTCCTGGTCCGGACAACAGCGGCCACAACGGATCCTCACCGCTTACTGAATCCCCATCCTATCCGAATGCCCATGAGCCCCTTGACGATGTGCACGGTTTCATAATGGGCGATGACCGCTATATGGACTTGCAGATGGTTTCTCCTCAAAGAGCTGGAATCCTAAGGCCACGTCTGCAAGAAGACTGCAACCTCGAGAATGAAGCTCTGAAAAAACTAAGCTGATTCACTCTGATATTGCAAGCCCCGTTTCATATTTTGAGATGGGGCTTGGAATCTTTTTGTGCGAGTCTGTTCATCAAGAGATTTGTGAACTGATAGTTCTTCAGTCCCCATTTCGGGGCGACCACCATGTCAGGCGGAGAGGAGGCGAGGAAACGCTCTATACAGATATGATGCGGTACAGCTTTCACTATCTTTATACACAGGTCAAGATAATCCTCCAGTGTGTAGGGTGTGATTTTGATATCTCCCGACTTCCATTTTTCCATGAGGGGAGTTCCCTTCACTATTTGAAGTTGGTGCATCTTGATGGAATCAATCGGAAGTTTACATGCTTTTATGATAGTTTCAAGCACTTCCTCAGTTCCCTCTCCCGGCAGTCCGGCGATAAGATGTAGTCCGGTTCGTATTCCTCTCTTATGAAGCCGTTCTACAGCATCCTCAACCTGCGCCCACGTATGGTTGCGGTTAATGATCCGAAGTGTATCATCGAAGGAAGTTTCCGCACCGATTTCCACAATAATTGGCATTCGTTTATTAAGATCAGCGAGTCCGTCAAGCAGTTCGTCAGGCAGACAATCAGGTCTTGTCCCGATGATGACCCCAACCACATCCTCACTTTCTGAGGCTCTACGATACATTTCAAGCAAAGCATCAGCGCTTCGTCCGAATGTATTGGTATAGCTTTGGAAATATGCAAGATATTTCATCTCAGGATATTTCCTCCGAAAAAAAGCTTTCCCTTTTTCTATTTGAACCTCTACAGAATCGAGAGGCGAGCAGTATCCCGGAGTGAATGATGCGTTGTTGCAATATATGCATCCTCCTCGCCCTATGCTCCCGTCGCGATTCGGACACGTGAATCCTGCATCAATCGACAGCTTCTGCACCTTAACGCCTGGGAACACCTCCTCCATGTATTCGCTGAAATCCTTGTAGTATCTGTTCATAGATGTTTGAATTCTTCATGATAAATCATGCTTCATCCTGATATCCCCCCATCATCTCGTCAGCCAATACAAGCACCGCCATTGCCTCTACTACCGGAACGGCGCGAAGCGCCACGCAAGGATCATGCCGCCCTTTCCCTTTTAGCATCCTTGTATTTCCAACTTTGTCAACAGTCTCGATATCTCTAAGCAGGGTAGGGGTAGGCTTGAATGCTACCTTGAATGTAATAGGCATGCCGTTGCTGATGCCTCCTTGAATGCCACCGCTGTGGTTGGTTAGGGTGTGTATATGTCCTCCTTCTGAAGAGAAGATATCTGCCTGTTCGGTTCCGAACGCTGATGCAGCTGCAAAACCATCCCCATATTCGAATCCCTTTGCTGCGTTGATACTCATCATCGCCTGTGCAAGTCGGGCATGAAGCTTTCCGAAGACCGGATTCCCTATTCCTGCAGGTACTCCATCAATCACGCACTCCACTACTCCTCCTACAGAATCACCACGGGTCATAGCTTCTTCCACCACCTTGGCAAGTTCATCAGGAGAGCCCGATATTCCTCCGATAGTAATGACTCTGGCATTTATAGATACATTTTTCATGCAGGGTAGCTGACGTGCTATCGCGCCACCGATTACCCAGTTTAGTGTCTCTCGTGCCGATGCCCTGCCTCCGCCACGTGCCTCATGCAGCCCATAACGCATGTCATAGGTGAAGTCAGCATGGTTCGGACGGTAGAGTTCAGCCATCTCACCGTAGTCTCCGCTTCTCTGGTCGGTATTGCGTACGATGAAGCCGATCGGAGTGCCGAGTGTTACCATGTCGTCGGTTAGTCCGGAAAGCAGTTCCGGGATATCTTTTTCATTGCGAGCTGTCACAAGGTGATTTTGCCCCGGACGTCTCCTTGCAGTCTCGCGCAAGATAACGTCCATATCTATTTTCACTCCCCCCGGCATTCCATCGAGAATCCCTCCCATGGCTTTTCCGTGGCTTTCCCCGAATGTGGTCAGTCTTAAATTGCGTCCAAATGTATTCATGATTCCTGAGATTCCGGTGCATCGGTTATTTTTGCGAATGTGGCTTGGGCTGCTTTGGCAAGGTCGAGAGGTGAGAGCTTGAGTTGTAAACCTCGCTGTCCGGCACTGACATATACTACATCGAAATCGGCCATCTCCTCACTGAAATATGTTGGATAGTGCTTCTTCATTCCAATTGAAGTGCATCCTCCACGAATATATCCTGTGTTTGGAAGGAGTTCCTTCAGGGGAAGCATCTCAGCTTTTTTATTTCCTGATGCCTTCGCTGCAAGCTTTAGATCAACCTCGCGATTGCCTGCCACGACACATACGAAAAGTCCTGTCTTGTCGCCACGAAGCACAAGTGTCTTGAACACCTGTTCTATTGGCTCTCCAAGTTCCTCTGCCACATGTTCTGCAGCAAGGTCGTCTGGATCGAAGGCATAAGGCACGAGCTCATACTCAATCTTCATCTTGTCGAGCAGGCGTGCGGCATTGGTTTTCTGTATTTTATTGCTCATGTTTTTAAAACACTAAGGATTCCATAAAGGGCAAGACGGAGAATTCCTGTCTTGCCCAATGTTTATATACTTGTTATGTAATGAGACTTCCTCAATCCTTAACTCTTAACACTTAACTCTTGACTCTTGACTCTTGACACTTGACTCTTAAAGCATCACTTGTCCATTGTCACGAGCAATTCCTCATTCGTACGTGTGAGCTCCATGCGTTTTTTGATAAAATCCATGGCTTCAATAGATGTCATATCGCTTAGGAAGTTGCGGAGCACCCACATTCGGTTGAGAACTTCCTCGCTCAAGAGTAGGTCATCGCGGCGTGTTGAGGATGCGATGATGTCTACGGCGGGGAAGATGCGCTTATTGCTAAGTTTGCGATCAAGCTGGAGCTCCATATTTCCGGTGCCTTTGAATTCCTCGAAGATCACTTCATCCATCTTGCTTGAGGTCTCGGTAAGAGCTGTAGCTATAATTGTCAGCGAACCGCCATGCTCAATATTTCTTGCCGCTCCAAAGAATCGTTTCGGTTTCTGGAGTGCATTTGCATCGACACCACCCGACAGGATTTTTCCGCTTGCCGGGCTCACCGTGTTGTAGGCACGTGCAAGGCGTGTGATGGAGTCAAGCATTATCACTACGTCATGCCCACTCTCTACGAGTCGCTTCGCTTTCTCAAGTACTATGCCTGCTATCTTCACATGTCGCTCTGCTGGCTCGTCGAAAGTAGAGGCAATAACCTCTGCATTGACGCTGCGTGCCATATCAGTCACTTCCTCCGGACGCTCATCAATAAGAAGCATGATGATATAGGTCTCTGGATGGTTTTCTGCAATGGCATTGGCTATATCTTTAAGAAGAATTGTCTTGCCGGTTTTTGGAGGGGCCACTATAAGTGCACGCTGCCCCTTACCAATTGGGGCAAACATATCCACAACTCGTGTAGAAATATTAGTGGTGCGACCCCCTGTGAGGTTAAACTTTTCGTCCGGGAAAAGAGGCACAAGGTGTTCAAATGGAATGCGGTCACGCACCTGCTCAGGGGAGAGGCCGTTGATGCTTAGCACTTTGCAAAGTGGATAGTATTTCTCTCCTTCGCGCGGTGGACGAATGGCGCATTCCACTACGTCACCCGATTTAAGACCGTATTCTTTTATCTGTAGTTGCGACACGTAGACATCATCCGGCGATGCAAGATAGTTGTAATCGCTTGAGCGCAAGAATCCGAATCCTTCAGGCATTATCTCAAGTACTCCATAGGCGCTGAGAATGCCATCGAAATCAAACATTGTCTCAGCCTGCATCATCTGCCTGCGCTGTTGCTGGAGTGCTTTGCGTTCCATGGCACGCTGGCGCTTGCTCATATGCTTGTTACCCTGATTGTTGCCAAAGCCCATAGGCATTAGATTTGCCTTTGTGAACTGGGAATTAGCCCCCGGCTCTGCAATGATGATAGGGGCTGGCGGTTCTATTGGGGTATTCCTGTTCTCTTGTGGTGCTGGTTCTGGTTGGATTTCAACAGCTGTTTCCGGGGCAACATGGTCAAATAGATTTGGCTCCTGATGCTCTTGTGCATTGCGGGGCTTGAATGTCCGCCCTTTGGAGTTCCCAAAAAATGAGTCGAATCCGTCGCTCTTGTGATTTTGGAAATCGCGCCGTTTCTGTTGAGGTTTCAGCTGTCTCTCCTGCTTGTTGTTTGGAAGCTCTACGGTAGGTTCGTCTGTTTTTTCAGGGATATTTTCCGATGTGTTGGATTCCTGTAGTTCTGTTTTTATTTCAACTGGAATGATATTTGTTTCTTCCACTAATGCAGGTAGGTTGGCATCCTGCTTGGCAGCTTTCTTGGTTCCCGGTTTCCTTCCTCTTTTCTTAGGTTGGGGTGCTTCAGTTTTGGAAGCTTCTGCGGGTGCATTGTCGCTTTCTTTGTTTTCTGCATTGGCTTTTGCTTCTGCTTCAATTTGTGCTTGGATAGCAGCAAGTTCAGCCTTCGATTTTCTTCCTCTTTTTTTCGGGGTCGGAGTTGTCTCTGCCTTGGGGGTTGTCTTGACCTCGCTTTCCGTTATCGTCTCAGACTTCTTGGGATTATCTTTTTTTTCAACCTTACTTTCGGTTTCAGTTTTTGCCTTTGGTTTGCGGCCTCGTTTTTTAGGCTGAGGCTCTTCAGTAGTCGGTGTGCTCTTTGCCTTCGGACCTTTACGCTTGCGTTCAGTCTGCTGTGTGACAACTTCCTTAGCAGTGTTTTCTGCCATTTTGTCTATTATGGCATATTCAAGGTTCTGACGGTCGATGGCGGATGGATTGGATATTCCAATTTCTTCCGCTGTCTTTTGCAGACGCTCTTCATCCCACGACTTCAGTTCATCAAGTGCAATCATATTTACTTTTTTGGGGTAAGAATACCTCTTTAGAGGGTATTTAGGTATATGCAAATATAGGTTTTTAGGGGAATTCCTGAGTTTTTATCCGATTGAAATATAAAGACATGCCCAAGATAAAAGAAAAAATATATAAGGACAGTGCCTATCGGATAATCTCTTTGATGCTACAAAATTACAAAAAAAAAATTATTTTAGCAAAAATGTGGTATTAAAAAAGATATAAATTTATGTAATTTAAGTTTTCGCTTGTCCTTGCGTATTGAATCGCAATCCCTTAGTGCAGGAACTGCGCTTGTCCTCTGCGTTCTCCAGCCGATGCGAAGCAGGCTGTTCTCTCAGCGAACTTGCTACAACCGAGTTGCGAAGCTTCACAAAGCTCTGAAACTCTGCTTCTTTGCGCCTTTGCGTGATAATGAAGGAGCCTGCGAAAGTTGAGTTAGGTAAGACAATGAAGACCCTCGGATTTCCGGGGGCCTTCATAATTATTAAGGTCTATTATTAATCAAGCTCGTATCAATATTCCTGCCATGCAGTGATGCCGATGCTCTCTACCGGACGGGCTGCGAACGCCTTGACAAAGGCGAGCGCGAGGCGCGCATTAGTCATCAGTGGAATATTGTGGTCAATTGCGGCACGACGCACCTTGTAGCCATTCGTAAGCTCTCGCTTGGTATGATTCTTCGGGATGTTGATCACGAGATCCACCTTATGCTCTGCTATGACATCAAGCACAGAGATTCCCTCTTCATCAGGCCAGCATACCTGAGTGGCTTTCACTCCATTAGAAGTCAAGTAGGCATATGTGCCCGGAGTAGCATAGATTGGTATGTTCTTGCTTTGAAGCAGACGGCAAGCCTCAAGCATATTGACTTTGGCGCGAGGATCACCTGAGCTTACGAGCACTCCCTTTTTCGGGACGTGATGGCCTACTGAGATAAGTGCATTAAGAAGAGCTTCGTCAAAGTCTTTTCCAAGACACCCTACTTCTCCTGTAGATGACATGTCTACTCCAAGCACCGGGTCTGCTTTATGCAGACGGGCGAATGAGAATTGAGATGCCTTCACGCCGATATAGTTGATGTCAAATGTTGATGTGTCTACTACAGCAGGCTTTTCTCCAAGCATGATTCTTGTAGCTGTGTCGATAAAATTCTTCTTCAGAACCTTGCTGACGAAGGGGAACGAACGAGAAGCTCGGAGGTTACACTCTATCACCTTCACATAGTTGTCTTTTGCAAGATACTGAATGTTGAATGGGCCGGAGATATTGAGTGCCTCTGCAATGCGAGCGCTTATGCGCTTGATGCGGCGGGCAGTAGCCATGTATATACGCTGGGCAGGGAAGACGAGCGTTGCATCGCCAGAGTGAACACCTGCATATTCCACGTGCTCGGAAATTGCATATTCCACAATTTTACCGTTTCTTGCCACTGCATCAAACTCAATTTCCTTGGTGTTTTCAAGGAATTCTGAAATCACTACAGGATATTCTTTTGATACTTTTGCTGCCTGTCCGAGGAACTCATGCATCTGCTCGTAGTCATAGCATACATTCATTGCCGCTCCGGAAAGCACATAGCTCGGACGAATGAGCACCGGGAATCCAACTTCCTCCACAAATTTGTGGATATCTTCTTCTGTGGTCAACTCTTTCCATCTTGGCTGGTCAATGCCCAACTGATCGAGCATAGCAGAGAATTTATGACGGTTTTCTGCTCGGTCAATCGAGATAGGTGACGTTCCCAATACCGGAACATGGCTGCGATAGAGCTTCATGGCGAGGTTATTTGGAATCTGGCCGCCAACACTTACTATCACTCCGTAAGGTGTCTCAAGGTCGATGATATCCATCACGCGTTCGAAGCTTAGCTCATCGAAGTAGAGACGGTCACACATGTCATAGTCAGTCGATACTGTCTCCGGGTTATAGTTGATCATGACAGCCTTGTAGCCAAGCTTGCGGCATGTGGTGGCTGCATTGACCGAACACCAGTCAAACTCTACTGAACTGCCGATACGATATGCACCCGATCCAAGAACTATGATATTATTGCGGGCATTGAATTCATAAGGAATTGAGTTCTCCTTGGCATCGTAAGTTACGTAGAGGTAGTTGGTCAGTTCCGGATATTCAGAAGCTACGGTATTGATACGGCGCACAAAAGGAGTCACATTCAGTTCTTTTCTGCGGCTTCTGACTTTTAGCATCTCTGTTTCCATATTGCCGGTGGGGTTCTCTACGAGACGAGCTATCTGGAAGTCAGAGAATCCGAGCTTCTTTGCCTCTACAAGAGTGTCGCGATCAAGGTCAGCTATGCTGCCTCCACGCTCTTTGAGCTTATTGGCAAAGGTGACAATATTGTTCAGTCTCTCGATAAACCAGATATCAATCTTAGTAAGGTCTGCTACCTTTTCAGGTGTATAACCTTCCTCAAGAGCCTGCGCTATTGCAAAGATGCGGGAATCTGTCGGATGGGTAAGGGCGTGCTCAAGGTCGTCAACATGAAAATCATTGTTCCCTACGAAACCGTGCATTCCCTGTCCGATCATGCGGAGTCCCTTCTGCATGATTTCTTCGAATGATTTGCCTATCGACATTATCTCGCCCACTGACTTCATGGAGCTGCCGATCTCACGATCCACTCCTACGAATTTTGAAAGGTCCCAGCGAGGTATCTTTACGATCATATAGTCCACTTCTGGTGCTTTGGCTGCAGAATTTGGAGTGCCGGGCTCGCCGATTTGGTCAAGTGTATAGCCAAGTGCAAGCTTCGCAGCTACAAATGCAAGCGGATAGCCCGATGCTTTTGATGCAAGTGCTGATGAGCGGCTAAGACGGGCATTGATCTCAATGATTCGGTAATCATTCGTCTCAGCATTGAATGCATACTGGATGTTGCATTCTCCCACGATGCCGATGTGGCGCACAACTTTTGTTGCAATCTCCTCAAGCATTTTGATCTGCTCGGGTTTCAATGATACGATTGGTGCTACTACGATACTCTCTCCTGTGTGGATGCCAAGTGGGTCGAAGTTTTCCATCGGAACCACTGTGAAGCAGAGGTCGTTCTTGTCGCGTATCACCTCAAACTCTATCTCCTTCCATCCTTTCAGAGACTCCTCTACGAGAATCTGGCGGGAGTAGGCGAGAGCACTCTCACAATGCTTGATGAATTCCTCGTCGTTGTTGCATATGCCGGAGCCCAAGCCTCCCAATGCGTAGCCTGAACGTACCATTACAGGATATCCGATACGGTGTGCAACCTTGATGGCGTCTTCAAGGCTTTCCACAGCCTGCGACACAGGGGTCTTTATGTCGATTTCATCGAGTTTCTTTACGAAGAGGTCACGGTCTTCAGTGATCATGATTGCCTCCACAGAAGTGCCGAGCACTTTCACTCCATATTTTTCAAGGGTTCCGTCAAGATAGAGCTGTGTGCCGCAGTTGAGGGCTGTCTGGCCGCCAAAGGCGAGAAGAATGCCGTCTGGGCGCTCTTTCTTTATTACTTCTTCTACGAATTCCGGGGTTATGGGAAGGAAATATACTTTATCCGCTACGCCTTCCGATGTCTGGATAGTGGCGATGTTCGGATTGATCAGCACTGATTCGATTCCTTCTTCACGCAGTGCCTTGAGCGCCTGCGATCCTGAATAGTCAAATTCGCCCGCCTGTCCTATTTTGAGGGCTCCCGAGCCAAGTAGCAATACTTTTTTCATCGTTCGTTGATGGAATATGAAATTTTTTTCAAAATTAATTCTTTTTGCCCAATTATCCAAATCTATCCAAAATTTTTATCCTGCATACCGCATCTGAGCATGAAAAAAATCCCAACTCAAATAAATGAGTCGGGATTTATTAAGTTCATCTTATCAGCGTGCCGGGAAGGTCGCGCATGTTATAGTGGCTTGCCATTGCCGATCCATAGGCTCCGGCGCTGCGGAGGGCAATAAGATCGCCTCTGTGTGTCTCCGGAAGCAATTCATCCTTGCCAAATACGTCGCTCGATTCGCAAATCGGGCCAACTACATCATATACTTTATCAGCGGGCTTTCCAACTGCGCTGATGTTCTCAATTTGGTGGTGAGCTCCGTAGAGTGCCGGGCGAATAAGGTCTGACATGCCGCCATCTATGATGACGAAGTTCTTGTCAAGTCCTTTTTTCACAAGCACAACCTTGCTTATCAAAGATCCGCATTGTGCCACAATAGCTCGTCCAAGCTCGCAATGCACTTCTTGGCCTTCTTCCAGATGTAGGTTGGATAGTATGGTGTCGAAATAAGAAGCGAAGTCAGGAATGGGATTCTCTTCTGGATTATCATAGTCTATGCCCAGGCCTCCTCCTACATTGAAAAAGCGGAACTCTACGCCATCAAGCCGGAATTTGGTTTGCAGGTCATTGATTCGCTCACAGAGAATTTTGAATGGTTCATTGATGGTGATTTGCGAACCTATATGGAAATGCAATCCTCCGAGATCAAGGTGTTCTGAAGCATTGACTTTCTTTACTGCAACTTCCAGCAGTCTCAGGTCAATACCAAATTTGTTTTCCTTAAGCCCGGTGGTGATGTATTCATGGGTGTGCGCATCGATGTTTGGATTCACTCGCAAGGCCACAGTCGCTTTTTTTCCCTCAATGGATGCAAGCTCTTCCAATATATCGATCTCTTCTACTGATTCGATATTGAAGCATCCAATTTGGTGTCTCAGACCCGTGATGATCTCATCGTCGGTCTTTCCCACGCCTGCAAAGTATATTTTTTTCGGATCGAAACCGCATTCTACTGCAAGATCGATTTCATTCCCGCTCACACAGTCAGCACCAAAACCTCGTTGAGATATTAAGCGAAGCAATTCGGGAGTAGGGTTGGCTTTGATCGCATAGTGCACCCTCATTGGAGTCCCCGCAGTGCAAGCCTCTATCGTGTCGAGTGTCTGCTCAAGCAGAGCCTTGTCATAATAATAAAAAGGTGTCTTTACTCCTTCGAATATTTTGATGTCCATTCTTCTTTTGTTGTATGTTTTTTCTACTCTATTCTGTTGGGC
>JAIDSL010000160.1 GCA_029061255.1 Muribaculaceae bacterium | reverse complement strand
ATCCTACTGTGCTTCAGATCACGCAGCGAGAGCGTAATTGTTATTTTCGCCAATTATAGTTCGATACGTCGGTATTAAAGAGCTTACGCATCAAGGCTCTGCATGCTTGCTTACCGCTTCTACACGCTGTCAAAGCCAGTCAGCCCCTTTTGTGGATGGGTTGCAATTGCGGTTGCAAAGTATTAAACGCAAAAATCAAAGAATTTGTTTAAAGAAAATCGGAGGATTTTCTCAAAATCCTCCGATTTTAACTTATATTAACCTTTCTTCTGTTCTTTAGCCCAGGTGTCACGTAGGCCGATGGTCTTGTTGAATACAAGATGACCCTCCTTGCTATCCGGGTCTACAGTGTAATATCCAAGACGCTGGAACTGGAAATGGTGACCAGGGTTGGCATTTTCGGCAAGCCAAGGTTCGACCATTACGTTGTCTCTTATTTTAAGCGAGTCAGGGTTGAGAAGATCACGGAAATCACCCTCTTCTGCTGAAGGATTCTCTACAGAGAAGAGACGGTCATAATCACGAACCTCTACCTTTACGGCTGTTGGAACGCTTACCCAATGGAGTGTACCCTTCACCTTACGATCAGATCCGGGGAGACCGCTGCGAGTGTCGAAGTCAACATCTGCATGGATTGCTGTAATATTGCCTTCGGCATCCTTATCAACTCCGGTACATTTGATAATGTACGCTCCTTTAAGACGAACTTCCTTATCGGGGCTAAGACGGAAGAACTTCTTGGGAGGATTCTCCATGAAGTCATCTCGTTCTATCCAAAGTTCGCGGGTGAATGGCATTTCATGCTGTCCTGCAGCAGGATCTTCCGGATTCGAATCAAGCATGAAGATCTCTTCCTTCCCTTCAGGATAATTGTCGAGAATGAGTTTCACAGGATTCTGCACTGCGTGAACGCGGGTTGCAGTTGCATTCAGGTCCTCTCTCACAGAATGCTCAAGGAGCTCAATATGATTGAGAGCCTCGTATTTTGTATATCCGATGCGATTTACAAAGTTTTTGATTGCTGATGGAGTGTAGCCGCGACGACGCAGACCGCATAAAGTCGGCATGCGGGGATCATCCCAACCTCTTACAAGCCCTTCTTTCACAAGCTGCAGAAGCTTTCTTTTGCTCATCACAGTGTATGTAAGGTTGAGGCGGTTAAACTCAATCTGACGCGGACAATAAGTCTCATCAGCAAGTTCTTTTACAAAATATTCGTAGAGCGGACGGTGAGGAACGAACTCAAGAGTACAGATAGAGTGAGTGACACCTTCAAAATAGTCGCTTTGTCCGTGCGCGAAGTCATACATTGGATACACTTTCCATGTTTCGCCGGTGCGCCAGTGAGGAGTCTTGATGATACGGTACATAATTGGGTCACGGAAGTGCATATTGTCGCTTGCCATGTCAATCTTAGCACGAAGCACCATGGATCCTTCTTCAAAATCACCTCTGTTCATTGCTTCAAACAGACGGAGATTTTCTTCTATAGGACGGTCGCGGAAAGGTGAATTTTGTCCTGGTTGAGTCGGTGTGCCTTTTTGTCGGGCGATTTCTTCGCTCGACTGCTCGTCGACATAAGCCTTTCCCTCCTTGATCATTCTCACTGCAAGATCCCAAAGCTGTGGGAAGTAATCGGAAGCATAATAAAGGCGGTCGCCCCAGTCAAAACCAAGCCAATGGATATCACGCTTGATAGCCTCCACATATTCTGTATCCTCTTTTTGAGGATTTGTATCGTCGAAGCGAAGGTTGCAGGTGCCGCCAAACTTTTCAGCGGCGCCGAAATCCATGATGATAGCTTTGGCATGCCCTATGTGGAGATAGCCGTTTGGCTCCGGTGGGAAACGGGTGTTGAGTCTACCGCCATTTTTCCCTGCCTCAAGATCCTCCTTGATGTATTGCTCCACAAAGTTCAGACCTGATTCATTTTCTTTGATTTCTTCTGTAATTTCTGCCATATTTGGTAAGTTTTCTAATCAGCCAAGTGCCCTTCAAGGGGGCACGTCGCTGATGCCTGCGTTAAATTCGCTACAAAATTAATAAAATAAGGTGGACTGACAAAAAAAATGCGGCAAAAGCCGCATTTTTATGTTAATATTTCCTTTAATCTTATTCTTAGGAAAGAGCAGCACGCAGACGCTTGCGGGCAAAGAAAATGCGGCTCTTCACTGTACCTACCGGAAGATTCAGCTCCTCAGCGATCTCGCTATACTTGTAGCCCGCTACATGCATATTGAACGGCACACGGAACTCCTCATCGAAAGTGGCAAGGATTTCATTGATTTCCTTTACTGTCATGCTGCCGTCAGGAGTCTCAAGTGCTGATTCTTGAGAAGTATTGAGATGATATAGATCTTCAGTAGTGTCCACGATAGTGGCCTGGCGTACGGTCTTGCGATAATTATTGATGAAGATATTGCGCATGATCGTCATTACCCAGCCCTTGAAATTGGCATCCGAAGTAAACTTTTCTTCGTTGTCGAGTGCCTTAAGAGTGGTATCTTGAAGAAGATCTGCAGCTGCATCATGATCAGATGTCAGCTGATAAGCGAAGTTCATCAGATTCGACTGAAGGTTGATGAGATTCTTTCGGAATGAATTGTTAGATGCCATTTTTTCGTTCTCGTTGTTTTAAATCTGCTTTCGCAAATTGGGGTTTTTAATAGATTTTT
Source organism: Muribaculaceae bacterium (assembly GCA_029061255.1). Classification (GTDB taxonomy): domain Bacteria; phylum Bacteroidota; class Bacteroidia; order Bacteroidales; family Muribaculaceae; genus Lepagella. Next base: position 22 of record JAIDSL010000160.1, on the reverse strand, counting down.
TGTTCATTGTTCATCCCTATAA
>JAIDSL010000016.1 GCA_029061255.1 Muribaculaceae bacterium | reverse complement strand
GTGACGACAGGACAATTCCTCAGCACTTTTCCTTTCAGCAACCGCTATGTGATCATGCGCATAAGTGGAAAAGATATTATGGAGACCATTGAGGTGGCCGCCAAGAAAGGTGGAGAGGCCGTAAGCCATGAGATGACTGTGGTGTGCGACAGCAACCGCAACGTGGAGCGAGTTCTTCTTGACCTTAAGGAGATAGACCCGGATAAGACATATACTGTCGGCACTATCGACTATGTGGCATGGGGCAATGACGATATGCGCTCGATGGCAAACGGAGAATGGATCTATAGTGATGAGCCGGAGCTTTGCGCACCTATCATACGCTATGTGAAGGAGCTGACGCGACTTGGGTTGCCAATGCGAACTGATTCATTGCCACGGTTTATCTATAATGATTAACTCAACTTTCGCACGCTTTTTTATTATCACGCAAAGGCGCAAAGGGGAAGAGTTTTAGGATTTTAATAGCTTCGCGACTTGGTTTTGGCGAGCTCGCAATGATAACGGCCTGCTTCGCATCGGCCGGAGCGCGCAGAGAAAGCTACGCAACTTGAGAATATAACGTGGAAAAGATAACCAAATTAAGCAAGATCGGTGTGACGAAGATTCTTAGCTTCGTCATACTGATTGTGTTTTTTTATGGTTGCTCCGGACAAAAGTCAACACAAGAGGATCCTGTTGATTCCTTTGTGGAGATGGAGCTTGATTCGATTCAGGCAGTGAATGATATCAGCATCGATGCCCGGGCTTGGGCTGACTCCATCATGGACATTATGACGGTGGAGGAAATGGTAGGGCAGTTGATTATGCCGGCGGTCTATGCTGACGCTTCGACTTATGAGATGAAGCTAATAAGGAAATATGCCACCGACTGCCACATAGGAGGGGTAGTGCTCCTGAAAGGGAATACAAGAGCAGTCAAAGCGATAGCCGATACGCTTCGCAAGTTGCTTCCTGCGCCCCCATTCATTGCCATCGATGCAGAATGGGGACTTGCAATGCGCTTGGCAGGCACTCCTGAGTTTCCACGAAATGGAAAGATTTCTGACAGCGCGGATGAAACAGCTCTTTTCGATTATGGCTATGAAGTGGCGCGCGAGTGCCGGGAGTTGGGCATTAATATGGTGCTCGGCCCGGTATTGGATGTGCTTCCTGACGGCAAAAGAAGATCCGGAATCGGATCTCGCAGTTTCGGCCGCGATGCCCATCGGGCTGCCAATTTAGGGGTGGCATACGCAAAGGGAATAGAATCAGGGGGAGTGTTGAGTGTGGCAAAGCATTTTCCCGGACATGGCTCGGCAGATGCTGATTCCCATAAGCGGTTGCCATCAGTGGCTAAGACGAGAGAGGAACTTGACGTCACGGACCTCTTGCCTTTCAAAGAATATATTGGCAATGGGCTCACGGCAATTATGATGGGGCATCTCTATGTGCCGGCTCTTGATGAGGAGGAAGTGCCGGTGACGGTTTCAGAAAAAATATTGAAGACTCTTGTGAGGGATGAGATGGGATTTCAGGGTCTGATAGTGACGGATGCAATGAACATGGCGGGAGCGGGAGGAAACACAGCGGCCGATGCCATTATGGCTGGGGCTGACATTGTGCTTGCCCCGGCAAATACGGAGGATGAGGTGATGACACTTGCGGATGCCGTGAGAAGCGGACGATTCTCGACTGCCCAATTGCGCGATAGGGTAGGACGGGTGCTGTTTTACAAATATATGACAGCGCGTGAGAATTCAGGGCGTGGAGATATAGGCAATACCGTTGAGGCAGAAAGAATAATTAAACTTTTACGCTGACCGATTGTTGAAATAGTAGACATAATGATAGAAATAACAAATAGTAAACAAATTTAATAAAATTAGAAATTATGACTATTGAATTAATCGGAACATGGGCCGGCGAAGTTTACAAGGCCCTTGAATCAAATCCTACCGACGGACTTGGTATGAAGAGCCTCAAGAAGGCTACCAAACTCAAAAAAGATGAGCTGATGGCAGCACTCGGATGGCTCGGACGTGAAGGAAAGATTTCACTCTCTGAGAATGACGAGGAGATCGTGGTGACACTCGTTTGATGCGTGGTGCATCGAAAAGATAATGGAAAAAAATCTCGGGAGATATGGATCTTCCGAGATTTTTTTAGTATATATCATAAAGCGCCTCTCCGAGGCTACTGAGCTTTTGTTAAGGATACCCCGGACTGAAGTCCGGGGTTTTGTCATGATGACAGCTCTCCGAGCTGACAAGTCAGCGTCTAAATTAGAACATAAAACAGAACGTTCTATTATTTGAAGAGGAGGGGGGCCATTTCGCGGAGACTGCGGCGCCATGTGAGGAATTCATGGGCGGTGCCGGGGGAGACGTAGGAGGTGGCGTCGTAGCCGGCTTTCTTGAGCTCATCGACCGATGAAGTGACGCGATCGGGGTTTTCCTTGCTGCCACAGCTTACGAATACTTTCTTCACACCATTATCCTTGAGTTCTTCGGGACTGTAGGTGCCACCGCTGAGCAGACCGTAGTAGCCAAATACCTCAGGTCGGCGGAGAGTGATGAGCTTGGTCTCGATGCCACCCATCGAGAGCCCTGCCATGGCGCGGTGGTCACGGTCAGCGATAGTGTTGAAGTTGGCGTCGATGTACGGTACGAGTTCGTCGACGAGCACTTTCTCGAATTCCTCAGCAGTGAACTG
>JAIDSL010000159.1 GCA_029061255.1 Muribaculaceae bacterium | reverse complement strand
TGACTGATGTTTGTTTTTTACTTCTATAAAAATTTAACTTTCGGATTGAGGCGGCCATCACAGTCTCATATCGCCGGCCATTGCATCATTTGGCCAAGCTTTTAAGGATGTGCCACAAATCGGATGCAAAATTACTAATAATTCCTCATTCTTCCAAATATTTATAGAAAAAAATTATTTTTTTTGAAAGTAAAACCTAATACTATGTATATTTGCGTGATTATTTTCACAATTTCGTTTGATTTACTCAACACATGGCTACCATAAAAGTAAAGTTCAGGCCTTCTATGACTACGGACCGGGAAGGTACTATCTTCTATCAGGTGATACATGAGAGAAAACCGAGGCAAGTGCTCACGGAATATAAGGTGTATCCTTATGAATGGAATGAGCACCGTGCTTCGGTGACATGTAGCCAGCAGAGTCCAAGATGTCCTTATATATTGTCCGTCAGGGAAAGGATTAAGGTGGATGTCGAGAGGCTGCTCAGGATTGTCAGGACATTTGAGAGAGAGAGGCCTGAATATACTTCAGATGACATTGTGGAGGAATATGAACGTCTGTCAGCGGAGAATTCCCTTTTTCGATTCATGAACCACATAATAGCCAAATTGAAACTTAAAGGAAAGGTGCGCACGTCTGAGACGTATAAGTCGGCCTTGAATAGTTTTCGCAATTTCAGGGAAGGTGAAGACATTATGCTTGAAAGCCTCAACAAGGAGATTATGGAGGAGTATGAGGCTTGGCTTCGCAAAAGAGGCGTTTCTTCCAACACCATATCTTTCTATACACGTATCTTGAGAGCTGTGTATAACCGGGCTGTGGATGAAGAACTCACTGAGAATCGAACCCCGTTTAAAAGAGTTTTTACCGGCATAGAGAAGACTGTCAAGAGAGCTTTACCTATGAAAATCATAAAGAAGATTAAAACTCTCGACCTTACCCTTTATCCTCAGTTGGACTTTGCCCGCGACATGTTCTTGCTTAGTTTTATGCTCAGGGGGATGAGCCTTATTGACATGGCTTTTTTAAAGAAGAGCGATCTCAGGAATGGACATGTGACATATAGGAGAAGAAAAACCGGACAACTTCTTACTATCCAATGGACACCTGAGATGCAAAGCATAATTGATAAGTATCCCTACAACGAGACGTCTTATCTTCTCCCGATCATTAGGAATCCTGATGCTGTGCCTCTATATGCTTATCGGAACATGGGTTACTATATCAATCGGCAATTAAAGATAATAGCCAACCAATTGGAGCTCCCGATTCCGCTGACTATGTATGTGGCAAGACATAGTTGGGCATCTGCAGCCAAGGCAAGAGGAATACCGATAAGTGTCATCAGCGAGGGTATGGGACATGATTCTGAGTTGACCACGCAGATTTATCTTTCGAGTCTTGACACATCGGTTGTAGACAAAGCTAATTCACTTCTTATTAAAGATTTGAATTCTAATTGACTTATGATTCTGCTGAAAATGTATTATTTTAAGGAGGAGCGAATCTATTTTTATTATTCAAAAAAATGAACCATCGGCACGAAGTGTTTGTTTTGTGTAAAAACGTCTATAAACTATACAATAATTATGAAAGAACTTAAAGGAAGTAAGACCGAAGAGTGTCTGATCGCAGCGTTTGCCGGCGAGTCTCAGGCTTGTGTGAAGTATTCATTCTATGCTAAGAAAGCAAAGAAAGATGGTTTCCAACAGATTGGTGATATCTTTGAGGAAACCTCCAAGAACGAGCATACACACGCAAAGCTGTGGTTCAAGTATCTCCATGATGGAGATGTGCCTGCTACTCCCGAAAATCTTGTCGATGCCGCTGCAGGCGAAGAATTTGAATGGGACGACATGTATGTTCGTTTCGCAAAAATCGCACGCGAGGAAGGTTTCACAGAGATCGCTAAGAAATTCGAGATGGTTGGTGAAATCGAGAAGACTCATATGGAGCGCTATCGCACTCTCTTGAAAAATATCGAGGATGGAATTGTCTTCTCTCGCGATGGCGACCGCATGTGGATGTGTCTTGAATGCGGCCATATCCATGTAGGTAAGTCAGCACCAAAGATTTGCCCGGTTTGCAGCCATCCTCAGGCTTTCTTTGAGCTTCGTCCGGAAAATTATTGATCATTCACAGAACTTCAATAAATATAAAGAACGGGATTCCAATATTGGAATCCCGTTCTTTATGTCTCCACGCATCTTCTGTGAAGTAATAGATCAATTGGGTTCAATAGCCTTGTAATTCCCGCTTAAAAGCATGAATGAGAATAGACGCAGAAGTCCATCATAGTAGGCATCGAAATATCCGTCTTCATAAGGTGCGTGCTTCGAGTTCCAAAGTCGCTCGGCAAATTCTCTCGATTTAGGGTCGGTTGCAGCCAGCGACGCTGCTCCCAAAGTGCTGACAAGTCCCAATGAATGTCTCAATGCTTGATGCTCTCCGGCTCCCAATACTCGTTCCACCTGACTTCCATCAGTCTTATATTGGTCTACGTATGTATCAATACCTTCTTTATAAAAGAAGTCTTGTATCCTATCTGCATAATCGCGTTGCCAATCAGCATCTGCACCACTCCATGCATAGTCGATTGCAATATTAAGAGGCACCCTCCAGGAGTCAAACCTGAAATCATCACCTATAATAAATCTGCTTCCACGTGCCGTCCCGTCGTAAGAAGAGTAGTCTGGAGTCAGTCCTGTCTCTGCGTGTGTCGCTTTATGAAGATATTCTCGGCTTTTGTCAGCACATGCTTTCCAGAAGCCACTCCTTCCGTCATTTGCCCATTTTGCCCACACTTCATAGAATGCAGGTATGTGGTATGACGGATCTGTGTACGTCGCTCCCCATGGGTCAGGAGTGAAAGTGATGAGTTTCTCTTCCGTGTTGATGAGCGGGGCTACGCGGTCCATGCCTGTTTTCTGCATTGATTTGTCAAGGATATTGCGTGCTTCTGCCAGATAATCTATGCCTGTGTCATTTCCCCATCGATTGGATGCGAAGATAAGCGATGTGATGAAAAAGAGCTCACCGTCTGATGCTGAGCCGTTGGCATTGCGAGTGCCGTCAGTCTTGCAGCTCCATGCGAAATATCCATCGTTGGGGCCATCTTGGTGTTGCATATATTTCTTGGCCCAGCGCCAAAGCTTGTCGAAGACTTCTTTCTTGTCAAGTTGCACAGTTATCATCATTCCATACGACATCCCTTCGGTTCGCACGTCATTGTTTTTAAGGTCGCTGATGTAGGCCGTGGAGTCATCATTTTCGAAATAGACTTTGTCAGGGCCATAGAATACTCCTTCGAAAATTTCATTGAGTTTGGCGTCGACTTCTTTTTTGGAATACCCGAGATCCTGGAAGTAGTTTCTGTATTCCCCGGTTGCCATTCCTCCTTTCTCAAAGGGTAGGGCATCAAAACCTATCCAATCTATCTCAGCTCTTTGTCCATTGGTCATCGTGATGGTGAGGTCGGTGTTTCCCGATGGTGAATATTCCACAGGTACAGTCACCGTGGTCCAATCTTTACAGGGCTTTACTGCTACTTTGGCAATCATCTTGCCATTTGCATCGCTTACTTTCAGTGAGCACCCTTTTCGGCTAAGAATCCTGACTGAGACCTCCTTTACGGGGCGATTGCCGAAATCGACCCGGTCATAGCGAAGCCATGCTCCTTTCTTTGTGAAGACTGCAGCCCATCCTTTGAATGTGTCTTTGGGATCAATATATTGCAATTCGATTCCATTGGGACTGGTTGCACTATACCTGTCAATCTGGATTCGTTTTCTTGCGTTGCTCGTGCCAACTCCACGCAGTGTTGGCTCTACCTTATTTATTGTCCCATCAGGATTGAAAGTGACGACATCAATCCTTGCAGAGCGACGCTTGTCCATATCCGGCGAATAATCGTTGTGGTGATAGAAAAGATACCATTCGCCATCCTTCTCTACGAGTGAATGGTGATTGGTCCAGCATCCTGTAGGAGATTCGTCCATTATGATTCCCTTGAATTCAAAAGGCCCCATAGGATTGTCTGATGTGGCATATGCGAGTGTTTCTGTCTTATCCCGTACCCAAGGGAATGTCAGGTAATATATACCATTGCGCTTAAAGGCAAATGGGCCTTCCTTGAATCCCTCCGGCAGTCCCTGAATCTTTACCGGCTCCGAATCAAGTTCCATCATATTGTCTTTAAGTTTTGCCACCGACAGTCCCATTCCGCTCCAATAAATGTAGCTTTGGCCATCATCGTCCACGAGCACACACGGATCGATTCCCATCACCCCTTTGATGGGACGGGGCATAGCCATAAACGGCCCCTCCGGTGCATTGGCAACGGCCACTCCGATTCCGAATCCTCGTTCCATGTCCTTGGGTGAGGCTGGGAAATAGAAATAATACCTGCCATCCTTTTCCACACAGTCCGGTGCCCACATGGCATACGAGTCCGGTTTCACCCATGGGATTGAGTTCTGGGTGAGTATCACTCCATGGTCAGTCCAATCTACAAGATTGTCGGATGAGAACACATGATAATCTGCCATGCAAAACCACTCGGCGAGGCTCTCTATGGGGCTCACAATGTCGTGCGATGGATACATATACATCCTGCCGTTGAAGACCCTCGCTGTTGGGTCAGCAGTAAACTGGTCGTGTATTATTGGGTTTTGTGCCAATAGGCTTGCGGCGAAAGCCCCAAGCCAGCAAGATATGATTCTTTTCATGGTCATGAATGTCTCTTTGATATTAAACTCACCGTTTTCTGAAGTTCCACTTTGAATTGTCGCTTGAGAAGTCAAACTTTCCTAATGTAGGTGTGCTGTCTGCTATCGAGATAAGTGCGAGTTCTTCATCACACCCCGGCACAGCTTTGGGCATGATCCGATAAGTGCCGTCGATGAGTTGCTCGATGCGCCAAAGTTGCTCGTCAGCTCCGGTGAAGTGTTCTACTGTCGACACTTCCTTGTCTGCCGTTGCTGCAAGAGCACGGTCAGTGCCCGCGATGGTGATCTTGTAATACGGGGCTCCAAGATATCCTCCAGCATCAGGCACGGCAGTCACTGTCCATTTCTGATGAGGACGAAACATGTAGTCGCCGATTCTTACATCTATGTCTCCCGATGGCCATGTGTCGATTACGTCTTCAAGCTTCTGGTCGGGGAGTGGTTCTATTGGTTCGGTCTGTGGCTCCCAGAATCTGTGAAGCCCCCCTTGCATTCTCACAAAATCAACGGCAAGTTCCAATCCATAGCCTCGGCGTTCTGATTCTATTTCGTAGGTATCCTCTACAAATGGATCTCCAGCTATAGGCCAGTCATTTTTCCAGAGCAGTGGCAATACTGCAAGCACACTTCTTCCCCCTTGGTCAAAGTCTGCCTCAAAATGAAGCGACATCTTTTCCACTCCGTCATCCTCTATATATCTTCCGAAATGCCCTGCTCCGGTCCGTCGGTTGCCTGAACTTGCCACCATCTTTCCTCCACCTTCAAGCATATCGCGCCCCATATTGTCGATATATGGCCCTTCTATTTTGCGGGATCTTCCGACTACTATATTATAGGTGGAATTAGGACCATCGCAGCATGTCCCATGGGTGCCAAGGAGATAATACCATCCATCGCGATACAGCAGATCGGTTGCCTCGCAGTCAATTGCTATATTGATAGGCTCATTTCCTTCCTTCCGGGCTCCCGTTTCCGGATCAAGCTCTACGAGGCGTATGAAGCCGAAATATGTTCCGTAAGAAAGCCAAAGTCTCCCCGTGGTGGGATCCAAGAGAAGTCCGGGGTCTATGGCATCGCAGTCTTCGTTTTCTTCTGAATATGCCACCTCTATAGGTTCGGTATATTCAAAGTCGGGAGATTCGGGGTCGAGCGTCTTGTTCCACATCGTGAGCACTTTACCGCTGTGTCCCCCTCCGAGTCCACCTCCTGTAGCACTGTATGCCACAAGGTATCTGTCGCCAATCTTCACCACATCCGGCGCAGCTCCACGTCCCGGTCTCACTCCGCCGCGGTGCCAGTGATATCCGTCGTCGGATATAAGTCCCCCTCCTCCTGTGCCGAAGGTGTAGTATTTTCCGTCACATTTCATTATGGTGGAAGGGTCATGGATAAAAGGTTCTCCGGTCTGAGCATTCATGCTTGCCGCTGTCAGGCAAATAAATGAAGCTGACAGTATTATAAGTTTATTGGGTTTCATGGTTAAAGATTGCTGATAGTAAAGTTTGTTACGGGTTTACCCTCCTCATTAATGAATCGAAGGCAGAAATCACTCATTCCGGGGCCATTGATTATAGCGCCTCTGATTATGTTGCGTCCTTTCTTTAGCGTGAGCCGTTTCGACATGCAATCGTCCATCACCATTCTTCGGTCGCCGGAAAGAATCACGGCTTCCTCTCCGTTGAGCCACCACATTGACGCAGAATTGGAGCCTACCGACATCCTGACATCAGGAATATCCTCCTCGCAGTCGATGGCTGTGACCACCCAGAAAAGCACTCCATAATATTGTTTCTCCAGTCCGGTGGCGAATCTGAAAAGTTTCACATTAAATAGGTTGCTGTCGAGTGCATGCCATTTAAGGGTCTGTTTGCCTACTTTCACTTTTTGTCCCGCTTTGGGCCAAATGGTAAATTGTCCCGGGAAGTATTCAGTGTTGAATGTTTCCCTCAGATAGCTGTCTGTGAATACGGTATTGCTCCTGTTGGGTTTGTCGATAGGTTCGAGCATAAGCCATCTGCCTATGAACCCATCGGCATTTGGAGTCGCGCTTTTTGTCACGGGGCTTGAGAAATAGGGTGTCAGTCCCTTGTCTGAATCTCCTTTGCCCAAGGCATAAAATGGTGCTGTCGCGATGCCACATGTCAGAAGGGCATAAAATGTGCCCCACTTGTAAAGTTGTTTTGTTTGCATCTATATTAAATCTAAGGTTAGTGTTGAAAAGCCTGAAACTTGACTTCTTTTGCTGAATGCAAAATTAACAAAAAATAAGTCATGCGCAATGAATTTTCATTAAAAAAAGATAATTTTTATTCAAACTTGTAAAAGTTGGCAAAGTTCAATTTATAATATTTGTATATTCGACGCGATTTTATTAATTTTGTGGAATAATATACACATACTTTTAAGAGAATGAAAATACTCATAGCCGACGCAGGCGCCACCAAGACTGATTGGGTTAAACTCACCCTCGGACATTCAGGGAGTGAGGAAGAATTTCATACAGGTATCGGAATTAGTCCGCTTCATAATGACACAGACATGATCGAAGAGGAACTTCGTCTGGTGCGCGCAGCACTCGGAGAGACGTTCGATAAAATCTGTTTTTTTGGAGCTGGCATCGGTTCCCCGCTTATCGCCGGGAAAATGGAGGCAATTCTGTCAGAGATGTTTTCATGCCGCGATATAAAAGCCGACAGTGATATGGCTGGGGCTGCCAAAGCTTTGCTTGGATCCGAGTCCGGAATAGTATGCATAATGGGCACAGGAAGCAATTCCTGCCATTACAACGGTGAGGAGATCGACCGTAAGTCAGCATCTCTTGGATATCTTCTTGATGATGAAGGTGGAGGCGTGTCTTTCTGCCGCCGTCTTATTGCTGATGTCTATAAGAAAATTGCTCCCAAGGATATTATCGAGGAGTTTGAGAAAAAATACTCCTTGTCTGTAAGCGAGGTCGTGAATAATCTTTACAGAAAGCCTTCTCCAAACAGGTGGATATCCGGATTCATGCCTTTTATTGTCGACAATCTTAATCATCCTTATATCCGTTCTCTTGTTGAGTCTCAGATCGACATATTTTTTGATAGGGAATTCTGTTCTTATCCTGAGGCTGAACTCAAGGAGGAGGGCATAGGATTCGTTGGCTCGGTGGCCGTTGAACTCAAATCCTTCATCGAGGCGGCTATGGATCGTCGTGGTTGGAAGTTGAGGGAGATTGTAAGGCGACCTCTTGATTCTCTTATCATTCAATTTAAAAAATCAGACCAATAATGAATATTAAGACATGGCTTTTGTCTGCAGCGCTTCTGGGTAGCGCTTCTGCTTCTTACGCACAGGTCGACAATGACTCTACGTCGTTGATTGAGCCCGGCGTGATGTATGTGGATCCCCTTTTTGAGTATCCGATTGCTCCGGAAGAGCTGACAAGTTTTACTGATAAATGCGACTGGCTTGCTGAAAACTTTTGGAATCCGCTTGATCTTAAGAACAAGGATGCCGTAGACCAGAATAAACTTAATCATGCATTCAAGGTCTATGCTACCACTTGCCAGTATGCCAATAAGGATAAAGTGACGGGTGCTATTGATAAGCTTATGAAAAATATGCAGAAGAATCCCACCCTCCTTTTTCAGATCACAAAGGCTGCTGAGGAAACTGTCTATGGTCCTCGTGCAGAGTTTTGGATCGATGAGCTTTATGCGCATATTTTAAGATCAGCTTTGGCGAGCAAGAAATTTCCTAATGGCAAGCGAGCAAAATATGAGCAGCAACTTAAGCAACTCGACAATTCTATGATTGGGAAGACACCAGCCAGATTTGATTTTGTGCGTGCCAATGGCGAGCCAGCTCAATATTTCCCTATGGCCACTCCTACCATAATTATTTTTGGAGATCCTGAGTGCGACGAATGCCGTATGGGTAAATTGAGAATGCAATCTAACGTAGATTTTAGCAAGGCTGTGGCCGCCGGAAAGATAAACATTCTGTTCATTATTCCGGATGCCGAATCAGATTGGCAAGAAAAAATTGCCGATTTCCCAAAAAATTGGACCGTTGGCGCTTCAGACACTGTAGCGGATATATATGATATTCGAGAAGTGCCGGAAATATACGTGATAGATTCAGAGGGTAAGGTCGTGAATAAGCATATTGGGGTTGTCAACGCTATGTCTGCCGCCCTCTCATTGATCAACAAGTGACATTATGTATAGAAAGAAAGTTCTCGGTCTTCCCAAAAAGATTTATGTGACCACCACCGGCTACAGCTATACCCATCTCGGGCGTCTGTTTCTGCGTCTTTTTGTTGGCATAATGCTTCTCCAGTTTGGCATACGCCAGATCGGGGATGCTCATGTGCTTGCCGACACGTTTCCCGCTGTGCTTGGGATGAGTTCCGAGGCTTCATTATGGACGATGATTTACATAGAGATTGGTTGCAGCATATTTATTATGGCAGGTTTCCTGACAAGAATAATGATTCTCCCCCCATTCATTGCCATGGTGATGGCTGAATATCATCTCCTTCATGATGTGGCTACCACAGCATCCTATCAGTTAAGTTGGGAACAGCCTGCTTATCTTCCCATTATGTTTTTGGGTATATTTTTCTTTTTGATTCTTGTTGGCCCCGGCAAGATATCGGTTGATTATTTCCTTTCGCTGCATCTTCTGCACTCGTCAGACCACAGCGAAGATGAACTCGAGGAAGTGTGATGAAAATTGCCGTTTTGATCTCAGGTGGTGTCGACAGCGCAGTCACGGTCGACCGTCTATACAAGCAGGGACACGACTTGCATCTTTTCTATATTCGCATAAGCATGGATAATGGAGAAGGGGAGTGCACTGCTGAAGAAGACATAGAGATGTGCACACTGATTGCAAAAAAATATGGTCTCCCCTTTAAAGTCGTTTCATTGCATGAAGAATATTGGGAATACGTCATGGAGTATGCCTTGCATACTGTGAAAGAGGGTTTGACTCCTCATCCTGATATGATGTGCAATAAGATAATAAAGTTTGGCTTTTTTGAAGATCGCTGGGGGCATGAATTCGACAAGACTGCCACCGGTCATTATGCTAAGGTCATTGAAAAAGATGGAAAGTTCTGGCTTGCCACTGCTCCGGATGCGGTGAAAGACCAGACCGATTTTCTTGCTCAGATCAGTTATGACCAATTGAGTCATCTTCTTTTTCCTCTTGGAGATATGACCAAGGAGGAGGTGCGTAATGCTGCTCGTGAAGCTAATCTTCCAAATGCCACCCGTAAAGACAGTCAGGGTATTTGCTTCCTCGGAAAGATCGATTATCGTGACTTCCTTGAGCGCAAACTTGGCACGAAGAAGGGCCCGGTCATAGAGATAGAGACTGGAAAGAAGATTGGGGAGCATAAAGGATATTGGTTCTACACCATTGGTCAGAGAAAGGGTCTTGGCCTTGGCGGTGGACCATGGTTTGTGGTCAAGAAAAACATCCGGGATAATGTGGTCTATGTAAGTCATGGTTACGATACTAAACTCCAGTATGGAAAAGTGATTTATATGGATGAGATGCATTGGATCACAGTCGATCCTTTCGAATCGGATCTGTTCGAAAAAGAAGAGGGTTCGATCAAGATATCATTCAAGACCCGCCATACACCTGAATTTTTTGAAGGCATCTTGCATCTCACTTACGATAAGCGATACGTGATAGAATCTGATCGGGATGTGCAAGGGATTGCCCCCGGACAGTATGCCATAATCTACACACCTGATAGGAAAATTTGTCTGGGTTCCGGGATGATTTCTAAGAAGTGACTCAGCAGGATATAATATTATTATATTATGGAAAATGAATTGGTAAGGCTCAAGGTAGTCGGAATCACATACAACCAGATAGAAAACGGCATGTATGCAATGGTGCTGGAGGAAGAAGACGGCAATCACCGCCTTCCAATCATCATAGGCTATAATGAGGCCCAGTCTATCGAATGCCTTCTTCAAAAGATAAAGACGCCCCGCCCGCTCACTCATGAGTTTACATCAGAAATTCTCGACTCTTTTGGAATAGATATTGAATCTGTTGTGATCAAACAGCTTGAGAATGGTATTTTCACTGCTGATGTGGCTCTAAGAAAAGGAGAAGAGTTTCATGTGCTTGATGCTCGCTCAAGCGATGCAATTGCTTTGGCCATGCGTGCCGGAGCACCGATCTTTACTTCGCGTGATCTTATTGATAAATGCGGCGTAGAAAGGGATTCTTTTGCTTCAAGGCAACTTCATGCCTCTTCCCGGCAGTCTATTCCTGTCAGGACCGCTATAGAGAGGGTGAAGAATCCCAACACTTCTCCATATTCAGACGAAAGTCTTGAAAGTCTTAAAAGAATGATGGATAAGGCCGTCAAGAATGAAGATTATGAAAAGGCCGGGGAGATTAAGATGGAGATTGACCGTCGACAGAAAAATACAGACTAAGACCGGAAGCCATGAGTAGGAAAAACGACAGAATTGAGCAGCTTATTGAAATAATAAAGAATAATAATGTTGGCAGCCAGGAAGAACTTCTCAAAATGCTTGCTGATAAGGGCATCTTTGTCACTCAAGCCACTCTTTCACGGGATTTAAAGATGCTCAAGACCACCAAGGTGCCTCTTGACCATGGCTCCTATGCCTATATGCTTCCCGATGCAACGATTGCAAAGATGAATGCGGGAGGCAGGCGTGCGGTCGATTTCTCACGTCATGTCAGCAATGGATTCATATCACTTGAATTCTCCAACAACATAGGGGTTATGCTCACTCGTAATGGTTATGCTTCAGGGATTGCATACGACATCGACATGCTGAATGCTCCTGAAATTGCCGGCACGATAGCTGGCGCTAATACTGTCTTCATCGTGCTTCGTGAGGGGGTGAGCCATGAGAAAGCCACTGAGGTTCTCTCCATGATTCTTCCAGTCAATAAGTTATAATACAGATTTTTATTCTCAACAATATGATTAGAGTAGGAATTGCAGGGGCTGATACAGCCATGGCGGGCGAATTGATAAGGATTCTTATTAATCACCCTGATGTCTTGCTTGAAAGTGCGTTTGCTCCCGGAAAGGTCGGTAGAAAAGTGGCATCTGTCCATCATGGATTGGCAGGAGAATGTGATCTTGATTTTTCTCCCGATATTAACCCCAACGAACTCGATGTGATTTTTATCGATGCCCACTCTGACGTGGCTGACCGTTTTAGGATGAATACCGACCGATGGCCGGAACTTCGTATCATTGATATGTCGCATTGCCCCTCGCTTGATTTCGAAGCTTTAGATATGGCATATGGATTGCCCGAGATCAATCGTAAAAAGCTCGTGCGCGGATGCAAGCGGGCGGTCGTGCCTCGTTCAGTGGCGGCTGCGGCAATAATCGGCCTGTATCCTCTTGCAAGGCATCTTCTTTTGAAAGGCGACATTGTAGTGGGATATGCTTGCCCTCCCGATATTGACACAGAAGAAAAAATAAGTATGGCACGCCAGGAGATTCTTCACGTGCTTCGATCCACTCAGAATTCTTTCAATGGAGAAATAAAGCTTACGCATCTTGATGAAGAAGTGTCTGAAAGAGGACTGAAGGTCGTGGTCGACGTTCCATGCTCTCTTGATATTAATGAAGTGTTCCGGATTTTTGATGATTGCTACGATGATCATAATTTCACTTTTATGGTTTCTAACTCAATGCCCGGATATGAAGTGGAAGGTACTCAGAAGACCCTCGTGACCCTTCAGAAACTTAGTCCCGACCGATTGACTGTAACCGTGGTGGCTGACTGCCGTATGCGTGGAGGTGCCGGCGATGCTGTTCATATCATGAATCTTCTCTTCGGACTGCATGAGCGTACAGGTCTATATCTTAAGGCACATAAATATTGATACGAGATGAGTGTAAACAAAGCCATACTTATTGGTAACGTCGGGGGAGACCCGGACGTAAGATATCCTGAGAAAGACTTTCCTGTTGCATATTTCTCACTTGCAACCAATGAACTGAGAGGCAATACTGAGGTGACGGAATGGCATAATATAGTCATGACGGGCGAACAGGCACGTTATGCCGAGCGATATATAAGAAAAGGAATGAAAATCTACATTGAGGGTTCCATACGCACGCGCCAATACACCGATAAATTCAACATTGCAAGAAAACGCACTGAGATTTATGCCCAGATCTTTGAGATTTTAGGACGCCCCCAATGATTTTAACCCATATACATCACCACCCAAACGTATAAACAATTAAACATATAATCAATTAAACCCCAAATTAAGACAGAAATGAGGAAGTGGAGAATCGAGGACTCAAGTGAGCTCTATAACATTCAAGGTTGGGGACTCAGTTATTTCAGTATCAACGAAAAGGGGCATGTGCAGGTGACTCCTAAAGCCGGCTATGCCCCCGTGGATATACGCCAGGTTCTCGACGAGTTGAAGCTGCGTGATATTTCTTCGCCTATGCTACTGAGATTTCCTGATATCCTTGACGACAGGATTCGTAAGATCACAAGCTGCTTCAAGACGGCAAGTAAGGAATATCAGTTTGAGGGACAGAGCTATCTGGTATATCCCATCAAGGTCAATCAAATGCGGCAGGTTGTAGAGGAAATTGTAAGTCACGGAAATAAATATAATATTGGTCTGGAGGCAGGTTCCAAGCCTGAGCTGCATGCCGTCCTTGCTGTCAATACTCATGAGAATTCCCTCGTAGTCTGCAATGGATATAAGGATGAGGATTATGTCGAGTTGGCTCTTCTTGCTCAGAAGATGGGCAGAAGAATATATCTCGTGGTTGAGAAACTCAATGAACTCAGACTCATAATGAAGGTAGCAAAGCGTCTGAAGGTAGACCCTAATATTGGTATCCGCATCAAACTCACATCAGCCGGGAGCGGCAAATGGGAGGAATCAGGAGGAGATGTCAGCAAATTTGGTCTTAATTCAAGCGAACTTCTTGATGCTCTCGAGTTTCTCGAAAAAAACAAAATGAAAGAATGCCTGAAGCTTATCCACTTCCACATAGGCAGCCAGATCACTAAGATACGTCGCATCAAGAATGCCCTCAGGGAAGCCATGCAATTCTATGTGCAGCTTTCAAAGGCAGGGTTCAAGATCGATTTCGTTGATATAGGTGGTGGTCTCGGTGTGGATTATGACGGCACTCGCTCTTCCTCCGGAGAAAACTCCATGAACTATTCCATTCAGGAGTATGCCAATGATGCTGTGTCTGCTCTTGTGGACGTGTGCAAGAAAAATAATCTCCACCAACCGAATATAATCACAGAGTCCGGACGATCGATGACTGCCCACCATTCTGTCTTGATCATAGAGACTTTGGAGACTACACAGCTGCCCATTTGGAACGACAGTGATGAGCTTCCTGAAGGAGCCCATGAACTTACTCGAGAACTCTATAATATTTGGGACAAGATAGACTCTTCTCGTGTGTTTGAGGATTGGCACGATGCTCTTCAAATTCGTGAGGAGGCTCTTGAGCTCTTCAGCCTTGGTCTCCTTGACCTCACTACAAGGGCACAGATTGAAAAACTATTCTGGAGTGTGGCCCGCGATGTCCATGACATCACTAAGAGCATGAAGCATCCACCTGAAGAATTGCGTAAGGTAGCTCGTATGCTCCCCGAGAAATATTTCTGCAATTTCTCTCTCTTCCAGTCTCTTCCTGACACTTGGGCTATTGATCAGATGTTCCCCACTATGCCGATAAGCAGATTGGATGAAAAGCCTTCTCATGAATGCACAATTCAAGACGTGACTTGTGACTCCGATGGCAAGATCAATCGTTTTGTTGCTCCGCAAGGAGTAAGCCATTCGCTTCCTGTGCATCAGTTGAAACCCGGCGAACCTTACTATATAGGTGTATTCCTTGTGGGTGCTTATCAGGAGATTCTTGGCGACCTTCATAATTTGTTTGGTGATACGGCTGCCGTTCATATCACTTGTGATAAGGATGGCTATGAGATTGAGCAGGTGATCGATGGAGAGCCCGTTGCAGATGTGCTCGACTATGTGGAATATAATCCCAAGAAACTCGTACGAAATCTTGAGACATGGGTTTCAAAGTCGATGAAAGCCGGCAAGATTACGGCAGAGGAGGGCAGACAGTTCCTCAACATCTATAAATCCGGCCTTTACGGCATAACATATCTTGAGAGATACTGATGGGTCGATATTTCATCAGGCTCGGCTATAGGGGTGCCCCTTTTCATGGATGGCAGATTCAGCCTAATGCAGTCAGTGTGCAGGAGGAAGTGGAAAGGGCTCTTTCCACTGTGCTCCGTGCTCCGGTGCCGATTGTAGGTGCCGGACGCACTGACACCGGCGTAAATGCCCGCATGATGTATGCCCATTTTGATTATGACGGGCTGCTTCCTGAAAAGGGAAGATTGCTTGTCTCCCTCAATCGCCTTGTCGGCAAAGATATCGCTTTATATGATATTATCCCGGTGGCTGATGATGCCCATGCGCGTTTCGATGCCGTGGAGCGTACATATAAGTACTTCGTGACATTCCAAAAAAATCCTTTTTTATATCAGTTGAGTTGGCACTGTCCCAATGGGCTTGACATTGAAAGTATGAACGAAGCGGCGCTACTGCTGCTCGAAACGGAAGACTTCACTTCTTTTGCAAAACTTCATAGCGATGCTAAGACCAATATATGCAAGGTGACTCGGGCTGAATGGACTATGGAAGGTGATATGGCAGTTTTCACTATTAGCGCCGACAGATTTCTGCGCAATATGGTCAGAGCTGTTGTTGGCACACTCGTTGATGTAGGCCGTGGGAAGATGACTGTCGATGATTTCAAGGATATTATTGAGAAAAAAGACAGGTGCGCAGCCGGGCAGTCCATGCCCGGCGAGGCTCTCTTCCTCTGGAACATCAAATATCACTATATATAAGTAAGAATATGACACCTGAAGAAAGAATCTTAGAGCTCCGCAATGAGCTTAACAGACATAATCACAATTATTATGTGCTTAACGCTCCTGAGATCAGCGATAAGGAGTTTGACATGTTGATGAAGGAACTCGAGGCTCTTGAAAAGGAGCATCCCGAACTCCATGACCCATTGTCGCCGACACAGCGTGTCGGCTCTGACCTCACAAAAGGTTTTGAGCACATTGTGCATGAGCGTCCGATGCTTTCGCTTGCCAATACCTACACGGTAGGTGAGGTCGACGAGTGGTTTGATCGTGTGAGAAAAGGTCTTGAGGGAGAATCCTTTGAGATAACTGGAGAAATGAAGTATGACGGCACTTCCATTTCTCTCACATATGAGAATGGTCGCCTTGTGAGGGCTGTCACTCGTGGTGATGGCACTCAAGGTGACGACGTGACAGCCAATGTCAAGACTATCCGCAGTATTCCTCTGGTCCTTCAGCCCGGCGACTGGCCTAAGAAGTTTGAGATCCGTGGCGAGATTCTGATGCCCTGGAAGGTGTTTGATGAGCTTAACAAGGAGCGGGAGTACAATGAGGAGCCCCTCTTTGCCAATCCACGCAACGCTGCAAGCGGCACCTTGAAGACCCAGGATCCTCGTGAGGTTTCCAAGCGCAAGCTTGATGCCATTTTCTATTATCTCTTGTCTGACGATCTTCCTCATGATACCCATTATGCCAATATGATGGCTGCTCGCCGGTGGGGATTCAAGGTTTCGGATATGCAGATTCTCCATACAGTGGAGGAAGTGGATGCGTTCATTGATTATTGGGATATCGCTCGCAAGGAACTTCCGGTGGCTACCGATGGCCTCGTCTTCAAGGTCAATTCTCTGCGTCAGCAGCTCAACCTTGGTTATACAGCAAAGTCACCCCGTTGGGCTGTGGCTTTCAAGTTCAATCCGGAGAATGCTTGCACTCAATTGCGTTTCGTAAGTTTCGAGACAGGACGAATGGGAATCGTCACCCCCGTGGCCAATCTTGATCCTGTTTTGCTATCAGGGACCATTGTAAAACGCGCTTCCCTGCATAATGCCGACATTATGAAGGAACTCGATATCCATGAGAATGATTGGCTCTACGTGGAGAAAGGGGGGGAGATCATTCCTAAGATTACAGGAGTTGATAAAGAGCGTCGCAATCCCGATAGCAAACCGATAGAATTTGTTTCTCACTGTCCTGTGTGTGGAACTGCGCTTGTCAAGAAGGAAGGTGATGCTGCGTGGATTTGTCCTAATAAATATGGATGTCGTCCACAGATCACCGGTCGAATCGAGCATTTTTGCGCACGCCGAATGATGAATATCGACGGAGTGGGAGAGGAGACCGCAGATCTTCTGTATGACAAGGGTCTCGTCAGCACCTCAGCCGACCTTTACGACCTCACTAAGGAGCAGCTCTCTATCCTCGACCGTTTCGGTGACAAGAGTGCCGAAAGAATACTCAACGGACTTGAAGCCTCCAAGCAAGTGCCTTTTGAGAGAGTAGTGTATGCCCTTTCTATTCCAAATGTAGGCGAGACTACATCTAAACGCGTGGCTAAGAGCGTAAAGAGTATGGAGCGCATGCAAGCGATGAGTGTCGAGGAACTGCAGGCAATTCCTGATGTAGGTCCGATTGTTGCTCAGGGCATATTCGACTATCTTCGTGATCCTGTCAACGTAGAGAATATAGAGCGGCTCAAGGCAGCCGGGCTGCAGATGCAGCTCAGCGAGGAAAAGATGCAGCCTGCCGGCAACGCTCTCGAAGGAGAGTCAATCGTGATTTCCGGCACTTTTGCCCATCATAGCCGTGAGGAATATAAGGATATGATTGAAGCTAATGGAGGAAAGAATGTAGGAAGCATATCCAAGAAAACCTCCTTCGTTCTTGCCGGCGAAAATATGGGTCCCGCCAAGCTCGAGAAATGCCAAAAACTCGGCATCCCCATCATCTCAGAAGACGAATTCCTCCAAAAAATCAAAAATAATTGATGATTTTTAGAGCGACATTGATTATGCATTATGAATTATGCATTAATCAGAGGATACCGACTGAGCGGAATAACTCTGCATAGTATTCTGCCTTCTTTTCGATCTTCATTGGATACGCGCGGCTTGTGGATGGCATTCGCCATATCCGCAGGCCGTCGCTCGATTCTGTCATTTCTCCCATCTTGGGCCTTTGGGTTCCTGTCAGTTCCGCTATTACGTCGGCTGCTTTTTCGCCCGTGGTGGCTATCGTATGGCACTCCGGGATCTCCTTGAGAAGTTCATAAAGCGGTACAGGTTTCAGTATTTCCAGAAATTTGTCGGAGGCATTCCCTTTTAGCCTTCTCACTTCGCGTGCAGTGTCATGCATTGCGATATGGTGCTCCGCCATAAGCTTGCGGCATTCATCTTCGCGGAAACTCTTGGTCGCCGCATCATACAGGGCATTTTTGTCTCCTAAGAAAAGCATACCGCATATGCGCCAGTAATCATTGATAGGGTTGGGGTAGTAGAAATTCATGCTCCAGCGATGTTCACCCGGAGGGAATGTACCCATCATCAGCACCCGTGCCCCCTCAGGAAGGAAAGGGGGAAAAGGATGCGTCTCTATTATCATATTCTCATTGTTTTCCATTTTCTTATCTCTTTGAATATATAACGCTTCACATCCAGGCTTGTTTCCTCGGATGCTCTATTAAAAGGAAAAGGAAAGGTTTTCTGAGATCATTATTTTCATTCCGGCCTTTATATAATCGTTAAGGGTTGATTGATTCCAGTTAAACTGAGCTGCAAACCTTACGGTTTCAGTATTTACTCCATCCTTTATTATGAGGGTATCAAGCAGTTCTATCGGATTTATTATCGTGCCGTATATTCCCGGTCGTTTGACGCAATCTGAAAATGTTGCGTGAAGTGTTCCTTCATGAAAGGAGAGTATTGAGAGTGGGGCGTTTCGACTGGTCATGTGTCATCGTCTTGGGCCATGGTCTCCTGATGGCTGTCTTGGATAAAAAGAAAGACGGGAGCCACTTACTTGCTCATCCCGCTCCAAGAGGCCTACCACAGCCCGATATAGTGGAATGAGCAATGGTAAATGACCCCGCGAAGCATGGATATGCGAAAACATCTGCTCAGTCCCGGAGGATTGAGGCAGCCATACATACATATACGTACCCAAGGGGCATCTACAATTGCTTCATCCTTGACTATATCTATAGAAGGTGGTAGTTTCTCAGAGCCAAGAGACAAAGCGAGTAAACGCCTTTCATATGTCAAGCCCTGCCCAAATGCCCGACTCTCCGCTTACGGATAGCCTAACATCGCAGGGTCACCTTGCAAAGTTAATAAAAATTTTCAGTTCCGCCAAAAATATTCATTCCAATGCTTCTATGCCTTTCAATAAGCCGGATTTCTTCGGGTGAAAATCTCAAAAGTAAAAAAATCAACTTAGTTTCATTCGCGTCTCCTATTTTATAATTAACTTTGCCGTAGAATATACCGTTTAAGATAGGCTCAAATGAAGATTGTAAACTTCAACAACTATACCAGGGTGGTAGACATGTCGGCCCTTGATTCATATTGCCATGAACATGGCCGTCGTGTTCGTTATGCCAAAGACGAAATCTTTGTGCAGGAAGGCCTCGTCGGCAGATACATGGCTTTTGTGGAGCAGGGATACTTCAAATATACCACACTCACTTCAGCTGGCAATGCGGCGGTGGTCGGTTTCGCATTTGAAGGAGAGTGCGTATGCGACTTCAACAACTCCTACCATCATCACCCGTCTGAGGTATCGATAATTGCCGGATGTGATGCCATCGTATGGCAGGTGGAGTTCAACGAGATAATCGATTTCATAGAAAGGTGCCTCCCAAAATTCCACGACCAGGCATCCGATGCTGTCTTCATTGAGATCTACCGCCGATACCTTGACATGTACCGTAAGACACCGAAGGAAAGATACCTTGACCTCCTTTCTAAATACCCGGAGGTATTCAATATTGTCCCTATCAAGGATATAGCCTCCTTCCTTAACGTCACGCCAACTTATCTAAGCCGTATCCGTCGTGCTCTCGCCAAGACAAAATTCTCGAAACCCGACTAATCCCCATTCCATGACATCGACAGAAGATTTCTTCATACCTGACAATGAGGTAAAGCTGCCGGAGGAACTTGACTACATCAGGGCACTTGAGTATATCCGTTCGGCTGAGGCGTTCTCTCGTTCCACTTATCAGAGTGTCGTAAAGTGGAGAGCGGAGTGTGTTGAACAAAAGGAAATGTATTAAGGTGATAGATAACCGGAATACTGTTTATATCCCTTGTCTGAAAAAGTCCGTTTCCGGTATATTCAATCAAGATTCCGGTATTTTGCTCATTAATGATTTCGCCTATTTCTTCTTCAGCGATCTTGCAGAAGTCAAGTTTACGCAGCTCATCCTTAATATATGTGATGAATTCGCCTTTGCCGACAATTATTATCCGGCACTCCTTTATAAGTGTTTTTCTTCGATTGTCATATCTGTCTATTTTCTCATTGCAATTGGGCAATCGCGCGTGGAAATTCAGCGCAAGTCGGCTAAAAGCCGGTACGCGATGCCAACGGCAGAATTAGGCAATCGCGCGTGGAAATTCAGCGCAAGTCGGCTAAAAGCCGGTACGCGATGCCAACGGCAGAATTAGGCAATCGCGAGTGGAAATCCAGCGCAAGTCGGCTGAAAGCCGGTGCGTGATGCCTACGGCAGAATTATCCACCGCAATTATCCACCGCAAAATTATAATAACTCCAGCCCCTATGCCATACCCATTTGGATATATTTAACTCTTTTGCCCCTAAATTTTCTCCTTATATGCAAACGTACCCATTTTGGTATGGCACACGCTGATTTCTCATGCTAATTTTGCAGCAGAAAAATAAGACTAACTAAGACTAAAGGAGGTTTAACTAAGACTATTGTGTTGGTTTAAAACCTAACTTTGTAAAAGAAAAATAAATACCAATCAATATGAAAAAGAGATTATCAATCAAATGGAGTTTAGTTACGGTTTCGGTAATTTTACTTCTCGATAGTTGTTCGACACCAAGAGGACTGGTCTTTGCTGACAGGGAGTGGTATATCAGTAATAGCTACGGGCAGACTATGGTCTCCGACACCACTTACCGTATGTTGTTGGGATACAATGGTTATCCAGAGAATCTTACGATTATCTCATCGTTGGATTCTGCTGCAAAATATCCTGGCATGAAAAATTTCCTTGCCGATGTATTACATACAGCTCAACTCGACAGCGCGCAGATATTGCTCTATGCTCCACACATGTCCATCATGTTTGTAAAACCCTCGCTCCCTATGAAAGGTGTACGGCCATCCTCACTGACATCTCCAATGGATGACAAGGCACCGTACACCATGTGGACATATGAGGAATATCCTGAAGAGTGGAACCGAGATTCTACAGAGATGTTCACTTATACATATTATGACAAGGGAAAGAAAAGGCTTCTGGCCGTTGACTGGTTTGATTATGGAGATGAACCTATGGCTCAGATCATGGTATGGCAGTCACGAGACAAACGATCAGCCAGAATGAAACTTCCCTGGTTAGGTACAGATGGATTCGATCCACACGACTTGGGTAATATAGCCAACGATATTGAATATTGGGGTCATCAGCTCGAGAATCGGCGAATGACGGCTATTGAGAATTATAAAATCGGTCACCGGCAAGCAAAAAAAAGATTTAATGGGCAAGAGACACTAGCGCAGGCTAATTCGGCAATGTTTTCTGGATCATTCAGCGTCGCCCTTGA
>JAIDSL010000158.1 GCA_029061255.1 Muribaculaceae bacterium | reverse complement strand
GTCCCCAAGCCCAGGATGGACCCCAACCCCAAGACCAAGATGGGCCCCAGCCCCATGACCAGGACGGACCCCAATACCAGGGATCGTACCAACCTCCAATGCTCCATCCACCAAATCCAACATTCCAATACCAAGGATCATAATAGCCTCTGTAGTATGGCCATCCATAGCCATAAGTGGGAAGGAATGCGGGAGTTAGACCGTTGTAGACAATCTCAACATTACCATACGAGTTTTGAAGCACGTCGGCAAGAAGCTGTGAATTGTCGAGCACAATGGTTGGATTATAATACTTTTGAATCTGCTGAGTATATACAAAATCCTCTTCAGAACTTACTTTTGCTCCGATAGTATCGATAGGTGTAGTATAATACTGACCACGAAGGTTGTAAGTGTCTACATCCATATCGCTGAAATTCTCGATATAGTTCGGGTTCTTTTTCTTAGCCCCTACATGCGTATCTTTTTTCGGATTGTAATATATATCATCAACATAATCGTCGGCAAAAACGGCGGCCGGTGCCACTGTGCCCAGTGCCAACGTCAAAAGGAGTAGATTTCTAAATTTCATAGCGCGATTGTGTTAGTTTTTTATTTATAAGACAATCAAAACATCAATTGGTTTAAGCTAAAAAGCTAAGATTAAAATTTGAGGTAAAAATCTTTACATAATTCTCTATATAGATCTGTGGGAATATTAGGAGAAGACTCCAATGTAAGGTATTCAGTTGGCACTTCATTTAGTTGGTCGGATAAGCCATTGTCATAAATCCATTGAATAAGTGCCCTTTTATAAGGAGCTTCCTTATGACCTCTTACAAGACATTTCCTCAATAAAGAGTAGCCAAGGTTGCGGGCTTCCTCTTCTAATGCTGTCGACAAATCGCATGGCAAGACCATAGCGACACTCCCTCCGGGGTTCAAGATATCTTTCGCACCGCTGAGCAGCGACAAAGGGGAGAGCTCACCTTGATGACGGGCCTTTTCCCTTGCACTTTCGATTTCAGTTACACCCGAATCGAAATAGGGAGGATTGGAGACTATAAGGTCAAATCCTTCGTCTTTCTTCAGCAAAGATCGCACATCACAGTAGTTGCATAAAAAAGCTCTCACCCGCTCACTCCATGGCGAAACTGAAAAATTCTCTGATGCTTCTTCTATGGATGGCTCATCTACGTCGATAGCTTCGATGAAAGCCCCGGGGGTCCGTTGTGCCATAATCAGTGCAATTAGTCCGCATCCGGTGCCTACATCAAGTATACGCTTAGCATTTCCAGTTTCTGTCCAGCACCCTATCAATACACCGTCGACACCAACTTTCATTGCACTGCGATGGTGACTGACAGAGAAGTGTTTGAATCGGAATCTTGATATTGTCTTGCTCATGAAAAATACCTTTACTCAGTGGGACGCATTCGGAGGGTAGAAAGTGGGATGATTTAGCGTGAACGGAGTGGAGGGAGAAAGGCATCTTCAATATAGTCGAGACTGTAGTCTTCAGCGTTGCCGCTGACGGCGGCTACATCAAAACGATAATAAAAATCGAAATCTTGATTTCTAAGATAAGAATTAGCACCCCTGACTACATTCTTAATCTTCTCCGATGTCATTGCTTCAGCAGGATCCAGTTCCTTATCCGAACGCGCTTTGACTTCAACAAAAATCAACGTATCATCTTTCTGGGCAATCAAATCAATCTCGCTTTTAGATGTAGAAGGTCGCCAATTTCGTTCCCTGACTGTATACCCTTTTGAAATGAGGTATTCACAGACTATATTTTCAGCCTGTTTACCCCATTCCCGAGCTTCCGTCTTCTTCCTGTCAGCCATCAATCTTTTCGGAATTCCAATTAAAATGCCTTGAACGACATATCAAGCCCTTTGACACTATGAGTAAGAGCTCCTACTGAAATGAAATCAACGCCTGTCTCCCCATAGTCGCGGAGAGTATCGAAAGTGATGCCTCCTGAAGATTCTGTCTCAACTTTACCATCAACAAGAGCCACAGCCTCACGCGTGAGTTCGGGAGTGAAATTATCAAACATAATTCTGTCAACGCCTCCTATCTCAAGAACCTTACGGATATCATCGAGCGAGCGACATTCAACTTCAATCTTAAGGTCTTCCTTACCATTGGCCTTGCAGTATTCTTTAGCTCGCATTACAGCCTGCTCTATACCTCCTGCAAAATCCTCATGGTTATCCTTGATAAGGATCATATCGAAAAGACCTATACGATGATTAGTGCCACCACCGATTTTGACAGCCTCTTTCTCCAGCATTCGCATACCGGGAGTAGTCTTACGGGTATCCAGGACCCGGGTATTAAGTCCCTTGAGTTGGTCCTGATATTTGCGGGTCATCGTTGCTACACCGCTCATTCGCTGCATGATATTGAGCATTGTACGCTCAGCAACGAGAAGACTCCTTACCGGACCTTCAGCAGTGAAAGCAATATCACCCGGATTGACTTCAGCACCATCCTCAATCTTAATATCAATCTTAATAGTCGGATCAACCTTATGAAGCACTTTTTTAGCTATCTCCACACCGGCAAGAATACCCTTTTCCTTAATCAGGAGTTTGGATCTGCCCATGGCATCTGCAGGAATAGTTGATAAAGTAGTATGGTCACCATCACCAATGTCCTCAGCAAAAGCGAGGTCAAGGAGAGCATCAATAAGTTCGTCTTTAGTTTTCATAATTCAAAAAACTTCGCTAATTTTGTAAAAAATTTAGCTTTAAATGGATATCGTATTAATAACAGTCGGGAAAACGACAACACCCTACATACAGACAGGAATCGACGAATATTGCAAGCGACTGAAGCGTTATGTCCCATTTTCCATAAAACCTCTTCCCGACATCAGGAACTCAAGGAAACTGACAGAAACCCAACAGAAGGAAGAGGAAGGGAAAGTGATTCTCAATGAACTGTCAGCTTCTGACCATGTAGTCCTTCTTGATGAGCGGGGCGAGATGCTCACATCAAGGGGCTTTTCTGATTTCCTGCAAAAAGGAATGTTAGGCGGGAAGAAGAGGATGGTATTCGTCGTGGGAGGACCCTATGGATTCTCACCACAAGTTTACAGCCGAGCAAATTCCTTGTTATCATTCTCCAAGATGACATTCAGCCATGAGATGATCCGTCTTTTCTTCACAGAGCAGGTGTATCGTGCTATGACAATCTTAAAAGGAGAGCCGTATCATCACGATTAGGTACGTTGTACTTTTTACGAGATAAGTGGAATCAACTTTGCAGTGCTTCCTTAATTTCAGCAAACAGTCCTTTCTTGTGGCTGATCACTTCCGGATGAGCATTAAGGAAAAGCTCAACGCCCTCTTTTATGAGCTCCGGGCATTTCTTCGTGTCTTCCTTTCCTTTCAAGTCGCGACAGAGATAGCGGTCTCCGTTTGAAGCCTTGAATTTATCAAGGAGTTCTTTAGTGTTCCATATAGCCTTAGACTTATCCTCAGGTCCATATCCACTGATAAGCAAACCTTCAGCGATACCAAGAATTGAAATTACACCGCAAATGCCACCTGAACCGGCGAAACCTGTGCCAAAAGCAGCCCCCATGCGCGCAGCTTGCTTCTCCTGCAAACCTATCTTATCAGAAAGTGCCATAAGAACGCATTGTGCACATCCATATCCCTGATTTCTCAGATCAATTGCGTGATCTTGACATTTCTTTATTTCCGATGCGAGATCCTTAGACATATTCAATTCTTTTTATTTTTGCAACAAGATTTTGACTCACCATCACAAGAAGACTTTGAACATTGCTTTTTGGTAGCATTCTTGTCTCCAACCTTCTGTACCTGATAGTTGAGTTTTCCGAAAGCTTCAGCAAGTTTTGCTTCATCAGTCTTATCAGCGTCGTAAGTCACAGTGACAGTTTGCTCCTTAAGGTTAGTCTCAACTTTCTTGACTCCTTTCTCAAAGCGGAGATTTCCTTTTATCTTGTTCTCACAGTTCTGACAAGACATCTGAGGATTTGTAGTCACGACATACTCCTTTATGTCTTTAGCATATATAGTCATGGATCCAAACACCATGAACATACAAATCAAAAGTTTTTTCATACTAAGATGTTTATATTAGTTGACAAAGATATAAAAAGATAATGGAATATGCAAAAAATATGTCATAATTTTCCGAAATTAAG
This sequence comes from Muribaculaceae bacterium, assembly GCA_029061255.1. Taxonomy (GTDB): domain Bacteria; phylum Bacteroidota; class Bacteroidia; order Bacteroidales; family Muribaculaceae; genus Lepagella. Next base: position 1,997 of record JAIDSL010000158.1, on the reverse strand, counting down.
TCGGATTCCGACATATGCCATAGCCCCTTGAATCGGTCCCCAGATCATAGTTGAATCGAAATTCGGACTCCACGGGTCGGAGCTGCATATAATAGGATTCTTTTGCTTGAATCCCGTAAGGTTCTCACCTCCTGCATAAATTGAGAAGTGGCGAAACCAGCGAGTCACCTGCAAATTGAGCTGCGGAAATGCCTTGAATCGCTGAGGCCATGAGTAAGTTCCATCTCCAGTCAGATAGGGAGCCGGCATTCTGCCTCCTCCATTCACAGCCAAAGTAGCATCAAACTGCCAAATATCCATTTCAGTTGAGAAAGATGCTGTTAAAAGGGCTTTATATTTGGGCGTAAGAGGTTTTTCAAGCAGTTTTCCTCCATATGTTGTTTTGACATCGTTAAGGCGATAAGCAGCTGTGACGGTAAGCCCGAAAGAAGACTCATATGTGGCATCAATCTGGAACGTATGGGAATAGGACTTGCCAATGAGATTGGCAATAGTCAACTTGCCAGGGTTGGAGTCGTAGTCTACATTAACCTGACGGTCGAAGTTGGTATAATAATAATCAGCGTTGAATCTAATTGAATGCGAACCGAACCATAAAGTATAATCTGCATTTATTCCATAGTTCCATGATGCCTCTTGATTGAGGTTTTCCACCACAAATTGTCTGCCGCTTGCGAGAAGATAGTTGTATTCAGCCCATCCAAATACAGTACGATACCCCTTCCCTACTGATGCTCGAATATTTAGGTTTTCAATAGGCGTATAGCGTATATTGCATCTTGGAGTAGCAAACCATCCATAGAGTGAACTGTGGTCACCCCTCACCCCTGCCATTGCAGTGAGTTTATCTGAAGGTTTCCATGTGTATTGCGCATAACCTCCGAAGGTGTTTTCTGATTCATTAAGAGGAATTGGATTAATAGATGCGTCGTTGAGCGTTCTTATATGCTGATTAAATGAATCATGGTTGAATGAAAGGCCGGCCGACAGATTGTTTCGGTCGTTAAAATCCGTCTCGAAGATCAATTGGGCGTAACCGTTCCACTCATCCACATCGTAGGTTTTCAATCCGTAAGATGCATCAAGTGAATGGAAAGATCCATTAGCCATTAAGGCGATATTCGAGTTATGTTGACGGTTGAGGATAAAAGCATGTTTCATGTATGCTTGTACCCTATCTGTTTTCATCTCAATCTTGTATGGATTGTCTATATGAGTTGAATGGACGATTTGACCCGCTTCGCTCTTCTCATCGAGAAAGCCCACTCCCCCATGAAAAATGTATTTCTGACCTACGTATTTCCATCTGTTGAATAGATTTACCTGCCGGATATCGGGCATATCGGCGAAACCATCGTCATTGCCATCATGGTTCATGAAGCGGTCTTCGTAATGAGCGAGAAACTCAGTTGCGAGAGTCGGAGTCAATTTAGTATTGGCATCAATATTCGCTTCCACTTTTAGGTCGGAATCAACATATGCGTTGACGGCAACCCCGGTGGGGTCATCAGGTTTTATATACTCCACATCGATCTGTCCTGACATAGATTCGAAACCGTTTTTGACAGAAGCAGATCCTTTCGAAACGCTAATGCTTTTCATCCATGGACCGGGAACGTAGCGAAGGGCGTACGGACGGGCAGCGCCACGGAAATCAGGCATATTTTCTGCCAAGAGCTGTACGTAACTGCCTGAGAGACCAAGAAGTTTGATTTGCTTAGCGCCTGTGCCAGGGTCGGAATAATTGACATCGACAGATGGATTGGTGGTGAAGCTTTCCCCGAGGTTGCAGCAAGCTGCACGGAAAAGCTCAGTCTGATTTATCTGGAAAGCGTTTTCAGGACCCGAAAGTTTCATATTTCCGGAGCGCTTCTTCTCTATAGTAAATTCCTCAAGTTCCCATTCGGATATGGAATCGGGAGACTCTATGGCTGCAAAGCATGGTAAGGCCAAGCTGCCAAACATCAACAGAGGTATTATAAGACTTTTTTTCATTT
>JAIDSL010000157.1 GCA_029061255.1 Muribaculaceae bacterium | reverse complement strand
ATCCAAGAGTCCATAGCCTGAAGTCTTGGTTGCAAGGAGTGGAGTTTGTGCAGATTCCTGTTTCATTTCATGTTATTTCTTATCTCCCCTGAAGTATTTTTTATAAAGGGGCACGAAAATGATGATGCCGCTCATAGCCGCTATCAGGATATTTTTTAAGTTGAATCCATCAGCGGAAGTGAGAAGCCCCACACTCAGCCATACCCATAAAAGAGCGAGCACGGCAAGTCCTGCGATTCTGGTAGGTTTCATTTCAAATGCGAAGTTAACAATTTTTTTTTATATTTTCCCGTTTTTTTTTACTAATTTTGCATTCCTATATCATATAATCGAGATTATTCCCGATAAAACGTACTCTTACCAACGTCTTCCTATGAAGCAATATCATAATTATTCACCCGAAATATCATCAGCTGATGAATCAACAGAGCCTGTAGTTGTCGAGCAGCCGCCTCAGAAAGAACCGGAAAGGACCGGTCGCAGACGCAACTCGAGACAGGCTAAAAAAGCTGATGCATCGTCTACAGTCAAGCCCCAAAGTATATCCACTCAAGAAAAGGGAAATCCCACTCCGGATAAAGAAAAGACGGGATCTATTATAAAATCCTTCAAGGAGTGGAGAGATTCGGTTGTCACCCGCTTTGTGATTGGTATAATATTAGGTGGACTCGGATTTTGGTTTGCTGTGGCATTTGTGTCTTATTTCAGCACATGCGTAGCAGACCAGAGCATGGTGGCATCTTCGGTCACCGGTCCGGAAGCAACAGTAGCCAATGATGCAGGGGAGGGGGGTGCCCGCCTCACGGAGTTGATTATCAATCAGGGTTTCGGTGTCGGAGCAGTAGTAATCGTAGTGTGGCTTCTGTGTATGTCGCTCAAATTGCTTATTGGATATCCGAAATTCCGTACACTTGATTTCACAATCAAGTCGCTGATCGCGTTTATCACACTCAGTGTAGTGGTCGGCATGGTCTCAATTGGACTTGATACGGACGTCAACTGGGGTGGCTTCCATGGAAGATATATCAATGAGATAATATATGGATATATTGGATGGAGTGGGGCAATCATCATATCAGTAGTGCTTATCTCTATCTTTGTAGTGATATGTCTGCGCGATGCAATAAAATGGATGCTAAAGAAGAAGCGTCTGTATGATGAAAAGCGTCGTCAGCAACGTGAAGCAGAAGAAGCTGAGTTAAGAAAGCAGGAAGAAATCAAGGAGAGAGAAAGAGAGGCTGTGCTCGGACAAGCTCTCTATGCAGAAAATGAAGATCCAGATGAGAAGCAACCTGAACCAATCCAACATGAAAATGTAGAGTTTGACCCGAATGCTGACACAATTTTCGATTTGCCGGACTTGGAGGATGAGGATGATGCATATTCCAGGTTTGACACTATTCAGGATGACCCAAACTCACTTGCAGTATCTGAAGATCCTATGGAGGAGAACTCCTTATATAGTGATAGTTCGAATCTTAGTGATAAAACAAACTATAGCGTTGACTCAAACCTTAGTGAAGACTCAAGCAATAATGATGAGTCAAACTATAGCGTAGACCCAAAAGAGAATGCTGATGACTATTCACGCAATATATCTACTCAAGATATATCCGCAGACCTGACATCGCCAGCACCAACTGAACTCGATGAGGAGGAGGGACATGAAGAAGAAATCGCTGAGCATTTTGAGAATAACGCTGTAAAAGAAACAGCAAGGGAAACGACAGCCAAGACTGAAAACATGCCATCGAAAGAGTTGGCAGCTTCCGAAGAAGTCAAGAAAGAAGAAATGCAAGCAGACAGTGAAAAGGAAGAGTTGAAGCCTGAAGACGTTATGACTGTCAATGTGAACCAAATTGAAAAAGGTGCTTCACAAAGCGCTCATGGCTATGACAGCAACTTCTACACCCACGAATATATATTCCCGCCGACGGATTATCTTCGTCCAGGCTCAGACAAGATTTCAGTTGATCCTGACGAGCTTCTGGAAAACAAAGAGAAGATCAGACAGACATTGCTCGACTTTGGCATTCCGATTACAAGTATTGAAGCTACGGTCGGCCCCACAGTTACGCTTTATGAAATTCGTCCGGATACAGGAGTCAAGATTGCAAAAATCCGCAATCTTGTAGATGACTTGGCGCTATCTCTTGCTGCTAATGGAGTGAGAATTATTGCGCCAATTCCAGGCAAAGGCACTGTTGGAATTGAAGTGGCAAACAAAGAGGCTCAAACAGTGTCAATGCGCACGATAATCCAATCAAAGGCCTACCAGAATTCAAAGTACAAACTTCCTGTTGCTTTGGGTTCAACTATATCAAATGATGTCTATATAGCTGACCTTGCAAAAATGCCCCACCTTCTTGTTGCAGGTGCTACAGGTCAGGGTAAGTCAGTCGGTTTGAATGCCATAGTCACCTCTCTTCTCTATTCAAAGAGACCGGAAGAATTGAAATTCGTAATGGTTGACCCCAAACGAGTAGAGTTTTCACTTTATTCAAAGATAGAGAAATACTATCTTGCCAAAATTCCAGATAGCCCTCAGCCGATCATCACTAATATGGAGAACGTAGTGGCGACCCTCAGTTCTCTTTGCGTTGAGATGGATGAGCGGTATATGCTGCTTGAGAAGGCGTTCGTGCGTCAGGTTACTGAATACAATGATAAGTTCAAGGCAAAAAAACTTGATCCACGGGAGGGGCACCGATTCATGCCATATATAGTAGTCATAATTGATGAGTTCGCAGATCTCATAATGACCGCAGGAAAAGAAGTGGAACTTCCTATAGCCCGTTTGGCACAGCTTGCTCGTGCAGTGGGGATCCACGTGATCATTGCTACCCAACGCCCATCTACCAATGTAATTACAGGTATGATTAAAGCCAACTTCCCTGTACGAATAGCGTTTAAGGTAAGTTCAGGTGTCGACTCCAAGACCATCCTTGACTCAACGGGTGCCCAGCAGCTGATAGGACGTGGAGACATGCTTATCAGCAACAATGGAGAAATGACTCGTGTGCAATGTGCCTTTGTAGACACGCCGGAAGTGGAAGAGGTGTGCGACTATATAGCGCGCCAGCCATACCCTCAGGGACCGTATCTCTTGCCTGAACCTCAGATGGGAGGGGATTCAGACTCTCAAGAAGTGGATGCAGCCAGCGTCGGAAAACTTGACCCTCTTTTTGCAGAAGTTGGACGTCAGGTCATCATGAGCGGTACGGCCTCTACATCAGCTGTGCAACGACGTTATGAAATCGGCTACAACAGAGCCGGACGAATAATGGATCAGCTTGAAGCTTACGGCGTGGTAGGACCTGCTACAGGAGGCAAGCCAAGAAGTGTACTTATGGATGCTATGGCATTTGAAGACCTATTGGCTACGCTTGGACTGTCATAATGGTATGGATAATGCATAATTCATAATGCATAATTCATAATTGGTTTCCGCTGAAATTCTGGCAAAAAACATTCAAATGATATACAACGTTTAATTTGATAAATTGCTTAAGTTAATTATGAGGCACTTTAGATATATACTAAGTCTTATCTTGATATTTAGCCTGTCGGGCACGATTTCGGCAGCTGAGACTGCTGATGGAATGCTGAAAAAGGCAGCCGCAAGCATCAACGGCTCCACCGGACTCACTGCATCGTTTACGCTTGACTATGGATCGCAGAAAATTTCAGGGACAATGAAGGCTGCCGGAAAGAAATTTTCTTTGCAGACATCGTCTACTTCGACATGGTATGACGGGAAGAGCATGTGGACATACAATGCTAAAAATGCAGAGACTACCCTCATGACCCCCACCCCACAGGAGGTGGCTGAGGCAAATCCTCTATCATTAGTAAACACATATTCTGCAAATTTTACAGCCGCATTTGCCAAAAGCCAGACGAAAGGGGCTAAGACAATCGTCTTGACACCTAAATCAAAGAAGTTAGGATATCAAAGTGTGCACGTCACCATTCCGGATGGATCGACGTTTCCTTCAAAACTTGTAGTGATTCCTACCTCAGGCCAGAAAATGACTGTTTCTATCACTCAGGTTAAAAATGGACAGAAATTGCCGGATGCAACTTTCGTATATCCCAAGGCAAAGTATCCAAAAGCGGAGATTGTCGACCTTCGATAATGGATTTTGTGAAAAAATGAGCTTGAAGATTGAAATATTTGCTTTTATGTTTGTTATAAGAAAAGATATTCAACTTTCGTTTGTATAAGTTGAAATTTTTTATAATAAAAATTCGTAATTATGTCTACTGTAAAAGTACTTGTTATAGGATCCGGTCCAGCCGGATATACAGCCGGGATTTATGCCGGACGTGCGAATCTCACACCGCTTATCTACGAAGGGAACCAGCCCGGTGGCCAACTTACCCAAACCACAGAAATTGAAAATTTCCCCGGTTATCCTGATGGAGTAGGAGGAATGGAGATGATGGATCAACTCCGCAAGCAGGCCGAACGATTCGGTGCAGAAGTACGCCCTCGCAATATCGAAAGCATCGATCTTTCAAAGCGTCCTTTTGTTGCGATAGACGACCATGGGGATGAAATAATTGCGAACACAGTAATCATCAGCACCGGCGCAAGTGCAAAATATCTTGGCATACCTGATGAGATCAAATATCAGGGTATGGGAGTGAGTGCCTGTGCAGTTTGCGATGGGTTCTTCTATCGCAAGAAGGATGTTGCGGTGGTAGGAGGAGGCGATACGGCCTGTGAAGAGGCTCTATATCTTTCCTCTCTTTGCAATAAGGTGTATCTAATCGTGCGTAAGTCTTTCCTCAGGGCGAGCGATGTGATGCGCAAAAGAGTTGTGAACACTCCGAATATTGAGATTCTGTTTGACTGCAATGTCACCGGACTTTTTGGAAATGAAGTGGTAGAGGGAGCTCATGTGGTCCGTGCAAAGGGAACTGAACAAGAAGATCATTTTGATATCAAGATAGATGGCTTCTTCCTTGGCATAGGACATAATCCAAACACTGAATTCCTGAAGGGACAGCTTGAACTTGATGCCCAAGGATATATCAAAGTAAAAGGTGACACAACGGAGACAAGTGTTGAAGGAGTTTTTGCAGCCGGAGATGTAGCCGATCCTCGCTATCGCCAAGCCATTGTGGCAGCCGGAAGCGGTGCTAAAGCTGCCCTGGACGCGGAGCATTTCCTGACAGACCACGACGAACTTTAATCCACTTATATCATGGAGTCAGAAAACAGATCATATTCTTCCGAAAAGCAACGTCTTCTTGATGAGCGATACCTGAGGATGGCTCAAATATGGAGCGAGAATTCCTATTGCATTCGCCGAAAAGTAGGAGCATTGATAGTGAGAGAAAATATGATCATATCCGATGGATTCAATGGAACGCCTTCCGGTTTTCCGAATGTTTGTGAAGAAAATAATGTGACGTTCCCCTATGTGCTACATGCGGAAGCAAACGCAATCACAAAAGTAGCGAGGAGCAACAACTCCAGTGAAGGATCCACACTATATGTTACAGCATCGCCATGTATGGAATGCAGCAAGCTTATAATACAGGCGGGAATCAAGAGGGTTGTGTTTTCTGACCTCTATAGGATACAGGATGGATTGGATCTTCTCCGGAGGGCCGGAGTGGAAGTCGTGCATATGCCTTTGTAAGTCTTAAGTCTTAAGTCTTAAGAATCAAATAGCAGATAATGAATAAGAAGAGAAACATAGGATTCATATTGATACCGCTTGTATTGGCATTTGGCCTTGCAGGTGGTGTCTTTATAGGTAAGTATCTGTCTGTGAGTCGCGTCTCACCGTCAGAGGCAAAATTGCGAACCATATTAGACTTGATTGAGAATGAGTATGTCGACAGGATTGATGTCGATTCTCTTCTTGCGTCTGTAGTGCCGGATCTTCTTGCCGGTCTGGATCCTCATTCGGTCTATTTTACTCCAGAGGAACTGAAGTCGACCAATGAGGATATGGATGGTCATTTCTCCGGGGTTGGAGTTTCTTTCCAGATTGTCAACGACACTGTAGTGGTGGTGGATGTCATCGCGGGGGGGCCAGCAGAGAAAGTGGGTATGCTCAATGGAGACAAGATAGTTGCCGCCAATGACTCTGTATTGACAGTCAAAAAAGCTACTCAAGACAATGACTTTAATACCTTACGAGGTCCGAA
>JAIDSL010000156.1 GCA_029061255.1 Muribaculaceae bacterium | reverse complement strand
ATCAACAATCAGCTTGCCACCCGCACCTACTACGAAAGCTAATCTTATGAAAAGTTTTTATAATACTTCGAGTATCTAAACGACCGACTCTCGATGGAGGGAGCAGACAATATGGAGGCCGAAGTTGAGAAAACGCTTATGGGCCTTGGATTCAGTCGAGAAGATTTCGACCGTCCCACTTCAGAATTCTCCGGAGGATGGAGAATGCGCGTAGAGCTTGCTAAGATTCTTCTCCAAAAGCCAGATCTCCTTCTACTCGACGAGCCAACTAATCATCTTGATATTGAATCTATACAATGGTTGGAACAGTTCCTGCAGACAAAAGCAAAAGCAGTGATGCTTGTAAGCCATGACAGGGCTTTTCTTGACAACGTCACGCGTCGCACCATAGAGATTTCTTGCGGAAAGGCTTACGACTATAAAGTAAGCTATACGCCATATACAGAGCTTCGTAAGGAACGTGTGGAGCAACAAATGCGCGCCTATGAGAACCAACAGAAACAGATAGCTGATATAAAAGCTTTTATCGAACGTTTTCGCTATCAAGCTACTAAAGCAATACAAGTACAAAGCCGTATAAAACAGCTTGAGAAGATAGTCCCGATTGAAGTTGACGAAGTCGACAACAGTCGCCTTCGTCTTAAATTCCCACCGGCTCCCCGGTCCGGAGACTTTCCCCTTATTCTTGAGGACGTCGGGAAAGCTTATGGTGATCATCAAGTGTTTGACCATGCTGAATTCAGGATTCGTCGGGGAGAAAAAGTGGCATTCGTTGGCAAGAATGGCGAAGGCAAATCTACTCTTGTGAAGTGCATCATGGGAGAAATTGACCATACAGGAATGCTCAAACTCGGCCACAACGTAAAGATTGGGTATTTTGCACAAAACCAGGCACAATTGCTTGATGAAGACCTTACGGTGTTCGAGACCATAGACAATGTCGCTGTTGGAGACATAAGGCTCAAGATACGTGACATATTAGGAGCATTTATGTTTGGAGGTGAGGCTTCAGACAAGAAAGTGAAAGTTCTTTCAGGAGGAGAAAAGACACGCCTTGCGATGATCAAGCTCCTTCTGGAACCTGTGAATTTCCTTATCCTTGACGAACCCACAAACCACCTTGACTTGAAAACAAAGGATATCCTCAAAGATGCCATCCGGGACTTTGATGGAACGGTAATAATTGTCAGTCATGACAGAGATTTCCTTGATGGACTGGTGGAAAAAGTATATGAATTCGGTGGTGGAAAAGTAAGGGAGAATTTAGGAGGTATCTATGACTTCCTGCGCTCAAAAAATCTGGAGAACCTCCGAGACCTTGAACTTACAAAGTCTCCCACCGGAAAGCAATCCGCAAATTCTCAAGAATCTCCAACAGCTATAGAAAATGCAGAGAAGAATAGTTCGAAGGAGACCCCGCTGTCTCAGTCTGCACCAAAACTTTCTTATGCTGAGCAGAAAGCCAAAGAAAAAGTGGTGAAGAAAGCTGAAAAGAAAGTGAATGATGCTGAAGTTGAGATTACGAGGCTTGAAACCCTACAGAAAGAAATCGAAGAAAAGATTTCAGCCGGCGACACTTCGCAAGAAACACTCGATGCCTATGCCAAGGCTCAGAAAGACCTTGAAAATGGAATGTCGATATGGGAACTTGCCACTATGGAACTCGAAGAACTTAAATCATAACCAATAATCCTAAACCAATGGCTTCTAAACAACACGGAATAAATCTAAATAATCTTGACACAACAGTATCTCCTAAAGAAGATTTCTACCAGTTCAGCAACGGGGGATGGATGAAAGAGCATCCTCTCACTGCAGAATACTCAAGATTCGGAATGTTTGACTTGCTTAGAGAAAATGCCCGCGAACAATTAAAAGACCTCATCTTAAATCTTTCGGAGCATGAAGATGCCAAGAAACCCGGAACTATTGCGCAAAAAGTAAGCGATCTATATGCCATGGGTATGGATGAAGAGCGACTCAATGCAGAAGGAGGCAAACCACTCTGTCCGCTTCTTGACCATATTGCAAAAGCTGATACCAATAATATGGCTGCTTTGCTTGCTTGGCAACACTCCGGAATTGGTGGCAGTTTCTTTGGAACAGGGGTAGGGACAGATGCAATGAACTCTGATATGAACATCTTACATATTGGAGAGGTTGGGCTTGGTCTTGGCGACCGCGATTACTATCTTGAGGAAAACGAACAACACGCGACCATATTAAATGCTTATAGAACCTACGTAAAGCGACTTATGGAGTTGATCGGATATGACGAAGAATCTCAGGAAAGAGTATGGAAGACTGTTATCAAACTCGAAACTGAGTTTGCCCGCCACAAAATGACGCGTGAGGATCGAAGAGACCCAAGGAAAAGATACAACATTCATTCAATCGATGAAATACGAGCAAACTATCCGGAATTTGATTGGGATACATATTTCAAATTATTAGGTCTTGAGAATGTGGATAAAGCCAATCTTGCAAATCCCGAATTCACAAAGTTCATAACGTCTTATATTCCTACGCTCACAAAGCAAGAAATAAAGGATTATATGACTTTTGAAACTGTAAGTGATGCTACTAACCTACTCAGTGATGACTTCATCAATGCAAGCTTTGAACTTTACGACAGAGTGATGAGCGGCAAAGATGAACTTCAACCTCGTTGGAAAAGGGCAATGGCGATTCCGAACTCCATGTTGGGAGAAGCTGTAGGCAAACTATACGTAGAGAAATATTTTCCTGAGGAAAATAAGGAGTATATGAAAGAACTCGTTGAAAATCTCAAGAATTCACTTGGCAAACATATCAAGAACCTGTCTTGGATGAGCGACGAGACTAAAGAAAAAGCTTTGGATAAACTTTCCACATTCACAGTAAAGATTGGATATCCTGACAACTGGAAAGACTATTCTGAGATACATATAGATCCTAAGAAATCATATCTCGAGAATGTACTTGAGGCTTCAAAATGGTATGTGAAGGATAATTATGCTAAAATGAATAAACCTGTCGACAAGGAGGAATGGCATATGACTCCACAGACAGTAAATGCTTACTACAATCCTACCACGAATGAAATATGCTTCCCTGCAGCCATCCTGCAGCCACCATATTTCGACCCTACAGCTGACGATGCATTGAATTATGGAGCAATTGGCGTAGTTATAGGGCACGAGATGACTCATGGATTTGACGACAGCGGCAGACAATTTGATAAAAATGGTAACCTTGCTGAATGGTGGACACCTGAGGATGCCGAGAGATTCAAAGCACTTGCCGATAAGCTTGTAGAACAGTTTGATGCCATAGAGGTAGCCCCTGGCGTACATGCCAACGGTCGATATACTCTTGGAGAAAATATTGCTGACCAAGGTGGCTTGCGAATTGGATTGACAGCTTATCTCGAAAGCCAGAAAGATAAAGAAAAGAAAGACATCGCCGGATACTCTCCTCTCCAAAGATTCTATATTGCTTATGCTAATGTATGGGCAGGAAACATCAGGGAAGAAGAAATAAAGCTTAGAACGAAGACAGATCCTCATTCACTTGAAAAACTGCGCACGAATGCAACTCTCAAGAACATAGACGAATTTTTCGATGCGTTTGGAATCAAGGAAGGCGACAATATGTGGCGGTCTAAAGAAGAAAGGGTTGTAATATGGTAAAAATGATAAAAGAGGAATTCGGGCTGATAGGCAAGACACTTGGTCATTCATTTTCTGCAAAATATTTCAATGAGAAATTTGAACGCGAAGATATTCCGGCAAAATATGACCTCTACCCTCTTGCGAGTGTGGATCTACTTCCTTCTCTGATTGAAGATCACCCTCTATTGAAAGGCTTGAATGTGACAATTCCATATAAAATTGAAGTATTGAAATTTCTTGATGCACTCAGCGATGAAGCTAAAGCGATTGGGGCAGTAAACGTCATTAAGATAAGCAGGGATAAAGAGTCAGGCCGAAGATATCTTAAAGGATACAATTCTGATGCCTTTGGATTTACTGAATCAATGAAGGAAGTTCTTAAAAAGGCTTCTCCGTATAAAGCTTCGGAAACAGATAAAAAACCATTGGCTCTTGTGCTTGGAACCGGGGGAGCATCTAAAGCGGTGGTCTGGTCGATGCATAATCTTGGCTTCGATACTCAACTTGTAGGCAGGACTCATCGGGAAAACTGTCTTGCTTATGAAGAACTGACACCTGAGATGATCTATGAGGCTAAGGCTGTGATCAACTGCACTCCTCTTGGAACCAGTCCGGATGTTGAAAAAGCTGCTCCATTCCCTTATGAGTATCTTCATGTGGGACAGGTATGTTTTGATCTCGTTTATAATCCGGAAGAGACTCTTTTTATGAAAATATGCAAGGCTCATGGATGTATCGTGAGCAACGGACTTGAAATGCTTCGTCTGCAGGCTGTAGGGGCATGGAAAATATGGAATGACCAAGACTAAAAAGGCTAATGCATCGGGGGCCACTGATTCCTGTAGTTTCACTTGCTGCCGGCATTACTCTCTCTAAGATAGTGGAATTGCCATGGTGGTTTGGAGCTATTTTCATAGTTCCAGCGATTGCCTTGTATGCATATATTCTCACGGCTTCCAATAACCCTGTAGCTGCTTTCAAATGGGGGAAATGGCATATATTATGGGTAATACTTCTTTTCTTAGGCATTGGTGTAACAGACGAATCACTATCCCGACCTATTTCACTTGAGAAAAGCTATGACGGAATTGTTCCAGCCAGTATATATTGTGAAGTTACAGGTGTGTTGACAAAGACATATGGAGAACGAATAGATGTAAAGATAGATGGCACCAACGGAGCCAAAGCAAGAATAAGAACGGGCGTAAAAGAAGTTTCTCCCGGCGATATAATAAGGATACCATCAAATAGACTAAAGGAGGTGGCATCAGACACCACTGAAATCGGAAGAAAGATAATGCCTATGATGAAGGCCTCAGGGATACTCTATAGCGGAAGCATCATGCCGAAATATATAGAAGTAGTAGGAAAAAGCAATAATCTGCGTTATTTCTTTGCCGGAATCAGGGAAAGGATTGAAACAAAAATAGAGCGCAGCCATCTTTCAAAACCCACTTCTGATTTCCTGAATGCCATTCTAATGGGTGACAAAAACGGTCTGAATGAAAAGCAAAGGTTGACATTTGCCCACGGAGGAATGGCACATATGCTTGCACTGAGCGGCCTGCATATCGGCATCCTTGCTTCGTTCCTATTGTTAATCATGTGGCCCATAAAACTGTTAGGACATTATAAATGGGGATATATGTTGGCTTTGGTTTTGCTTTGGTTTTATGTCGCTGTCACTGGGATGGCATATTCATCTGTGAGAGCATGCATTATGACCACATTTGCCTTCATTGGAATAATTGCGGAGAGAAAGAATTTTGCTGGAAACGCTTTATTCTCTGCATGTCTCTTGATTTTGATAATTGATCCGGGTGCACTTTTTAATGCAGGTTTTCAACTGAGTGTAGTTTGTGTAGGATCTTTGATAGCCTTTGCCACACAATTAAATCCGATTGGACATAGAAGCCATCCTAAGCTTTTTGTCATATGTGGAGCACTTATCACCACTATGATAGCAACCGGAGCTTCATGGGTGCTGACATCTTATTATTTCTCTCAGGTGCCATTGATGTTCCTTCCTGCAAATTTTGTTCTTCTACCGCTTCTTCCTATATATTTATCATTCGCAGTAGTTTTTGTTGCGGCTTTGTGCTTAGGCTTTGAGATAGGCTGGATAGGAAGCATATTGGATCTCGGCTATGCCGGACTATTAAAGAGTGTGGAATGGCTGTCATGTGGCACAGAATTTGTAGTAGACTATCAGATACCTTTATGGGGAGTTTTATTTTGGATGCTCCTCCTTAGCTTGGGGGCTTATATTGTCAATAGGAAGGATTTGAAGAAAGTAATGAATTGAAATGAGAGCTACTTTGTCATTTTTAGAGAATCGATTTGACACTTATAATCGAGATATTTTCCGAGGAGGTTTGCCTCGACCCTTGATGCACATATCCTCTGCTCGGTCTTTCATGGGACAGTTTAAAGTTGAAAGACAACGTTCAACCACAGGAAAAATCAAAGAGACTTATCATCTGACACTAAGTGAAAGATATGACCTGGATGAAGTAACATTGGAAGATGTGGTGATTCATGAGATGATCCACTTTCTAATTCATTTTAAGAAAATTAAAGACTCATCGAGTCATGGAAAGCATTTCCATGAGCTGATGAATGAAATCAACAAACGGTTTGGCAGACATATCACAGTAAGCCACAGATGCACTAAAGAAGAATTGGAAAGCGACTCTGCAAAAGCCCATTCAATTGTGTGTCTTTGCACCATGACAGATGGTCGCAAATTAGTGTGCCGCGTCTCCCAAAGTAAAGTCTTTGAGATACATCGCTCATTTCAAGAATGGGATAAAGTTGAAAAAGAAGAGTGGTATTGGGTCTATGGCAGCTACTTTAACCGCTATCGACGAGTACTTACGCCCAGACTGTTCTCAGTAGATAAAGAAGGTTTGGATAACATTGCCTCCGGAACGCCACTTGAATTTGCAGAAGTGTCGGGAGGAAGAATTATCTTACGTCCTGCCGGACGAATTGTGCGTTGAAATCCACTTTTATGGTATTCTTCGTGATTAAGAGGCGTATGTATCAATTGAATGCTGTCAATAAGCACGCGACGTGATGGATTGTCGAAGCCAGCTATTGCAAAAATCCTGTTGACACAGAGTGTTGAATCTGTCTGAAGAGACAATTCCACCCATTTGTCAAACCCCTTGTTAGAGATATGGTAGATGTCCGACGTGCCATTTTCATAATCTACACCAAGTGTCAAATTACGTGAAGATGCACCATCCACAATCATTTTCCAAGTCAGTTTGTCGCCTGGAGCAAGCTCAGTGACAGGAATATTAGCAGTGATGCCATCCGTAAGAGAGCGTTGGTCAAGAACGAAATGTCTACTATAAGGCCAAAGATCGGCAAGGGAACCTTCATTTTCTGACTCCCCTGCCGCTCTTGCATATTTTAGCTGCCTTTTGTTGAGTTCTGCATCAATTTTCTTATAGAGTTTGGAATACTCGTCCATATTTCTGCCATACCAGGCTATGGTGCTGTCCATTTCCTCTACAGTGACCCCATGCTGCATAAGAATTCCTCTCCCAAGAAGCTCCCTGTCGCGACCATTTAGATATTCATGTGCATCGCCATTGCGTTCATACGCCTCAGCAATTTGGATATCAGTCATCACAGCCACCATCTTATCCTCACTGAGAATATTTTTAGGACGCTTCGAACATCCTGACGACAGAAGAGTGAAAAGGACAAGTATTAACAGGGTTTTCTTACACATAGGTATTATTTTTCTAAGTCCGCACTTTTAGCTTTATCAAAAACAGAATTGAAAGCTTTTGAGCAGTCGGAAGAAAAGAAAATTATTAGCATTGCCACACCGACACATATAGAAGCATCGGCAATATTGAATATGTACTGGAAGAATTCATACTCCTTTCCGCCAATTCCGGGAATCCATGATGGCCAAGTAAATGAGAAGAACGGGAAATATAACATATCCACTACTCTCCCTTCAAACCATCCTGCATAACCGCCTCCGGCTGGAAAAAGCACAGCATGCTCCGGTGGGAAAGGATTATTGAATATCTCGCCATAAAAAACGCAATCGAATATGTTTCCTGCAGCTCCGGCTGTAATCAATGCACAAGCAATATAAAATCCAGTGCGGAGATGCACAATTGAGATGGCTTTCTTTATGAACCAAATGAAAAAAATGACTGCTGCTATCCTACCAAAAGTAAGGATATACTTGTTGAAAAGCTCCATTCCGAAAGCCATTCCATTGTTTTCTATAAACTTTATTTGAAACCATGGAAACACTTCATAAGCCTCACCGAGGTAGAAGTGAGTCTTGACATAGAACTTCACTGCCTGATCTATGACCACCACAAGTAGCATCACTATAGTCACCAGCCACCCTGTGGTCAATACAGGATGGCGGGGACTCTTATTATTAGAATTATCTGTCATATTCTTCAGCGCACTACGTTGGCGAGAATCTTCATTCCATCGATATCCAATTCCTTAGCAGGAGCTGGCACATCAGCAGCAAGCTCAATTGAATCAGCAAGCACTTGGGAAGCGATGTAGTCTTTGTATTCCTTCAGGCAAGCGGCCACTTCAGGAATGTCGGAGAGTACAACCTTCACACGGTCAGTGATGGCGAAATCAGACTCCTTACGGATATTCTGGATACGATTGATGAGATCGCGGGCAAGACCCTCATTGCGAAGTTCATCTGTCACAGTGACATCAAGAGCCACCGTCACATTTCCTTCATTTGCCACAAGCCATCCGGGTACGTCTTCAGGAATAATCTCCACATCGTCGAGCGTTACTACAGGAGTACCGCTGATTTCTGGGAATTCAATTCTTCCTTCGCGTTCAAGAAGAGCAATCTGTTCGGCAGTCATGGTAGTTATAGCCTTGCCAAGATCTTTCATAACTTTGCCATAGCGTGGACCAAGCTTCTTGAAGTCGGCTTTAACCTTCTTCACAAGACCTGACTCCTCATTGTCGACAATCTTGACTTCCTTGACATTGACCTCTGCGGCTACAAGCGGAGCTATAGCTTCAAAGTCTGCTTTTTGTGCAGCATCGATTGCAGGGACAAGAAGTTGGCCAAGTGGCTGACGCACCTTGATGTTGACTTTACGACGAAGTGCAAGTACAAGGGATGTAGCTACCTGTGCAAGAGCCATACGACGCTCAAGAGCAGGATCCACAAGAGCAGGATCACTCACAGGGAAATCTGCCAAATGAACCGAAGCATATCCTTCACCTTCAGCAGAAGCACCAGTAAGGTCGCTATACAAGCGGTCAGCATAGAACGGTGCGAATGGAGCCATCAGCAGAGCTACTGTCTTCAGACATGTATAGAGAGTCTGATATGCAGCAAGCTTATCAGTATCCATCTCTCCAGCCCAAAAGCGCTTGCGGTTGAGACGTACATACCAGTTAGATAGATTGTCGTTGACAAACGTCTCTATCGCTCGTGCTGCCTTAGTAGGTTCGTAATCGTCAAGATCTTTTTCTACCTCTGTCACGAGAGAGTTGAGCAATGAGAGGACCCAACGGTCAATCTCCGGACGTTCTGCCACCGGAACCTGAGCTTCATCACCTGTGAATCCATCTACATTGGCATACTGAGCGAAGAACTTATAGGTGTTGTAAAGAGTCGAGAAAAGCTTTCGGCTTACTTCTGCCACTCCATCTTCATCATATTTGAGATTATCCCATGGAGATGAGTTAGAAATCATATACCAGCGTACCGGGTCGCTACCAAATTTCTCGATATTACCAAAAGGATCAATGGCGTTTCCGAGACGCTTGCTCATCTTGTTGCCATTTTTGTCAAGAACAAGACCGTTAGAGATGACCGCTTTATAACTTACGGAGTCAAACACCATTCCGGCAATGGCATGGAGAGTAAAGAACCATCCGCGTGTCTGGTCAACACCCTCTGCGATAAAATCAGCCGGGTAAATCTCATGGCTGTCGAGGGCCTCCTTGTTCTCAAACGGATAATGGCACTGTGCATATGGCATGGCACCGGAGTCAAACCACACGTCGATGAGGTCGAGCTCCCGCTTCATAGGTTTGCCGCTGGCCGATACCAGTGTGATATCGTCTACATACGGACGGTGAGGATCAATCTTGTCATAGTTCTCCTTAGAATAATCGCCTGGCTTGAAACCTTTTGTAGCAAAAGGATTTTCTTTCATAACCCCGGCCTTCACAGCCTTCTCGATCTCGTCATAGAGTTCCTGATAGCTGCCGATACATATCTCCTCCTTGCCGTCTTCAGTGCGCCAGATTGGAAGAGGAGTTCCCCAATAGCGGGAGCGGCTCAAGTTCCAGTCCTGGACATTTTCAAGCCATTTGCCAAAGCGCCCTGATCCGGTAGCCTCCGGTTTCCACTTTATTGTCTTATTAAGTTCTATGAGACGCTCGCGAGCCTGCGGAGTGCGGATAAACCAGCTGTCGAGAGGATAATAAAGCACAGGCTTGTCAGTACGCCAGCAATGAGGATAATTGTGGACATGCTTTGCGATGCTGAAAGCCTGACCGGCCATCTTCATCTCCATACAGAGAACCACGTTGAGGTCTTCCGCCTTTGAAGCAGCAGCCTCATCGTATTTACCTCCTTCGTTGAATTTAGGATCATATGCGTTCTTAACATAGTCTCCGGCATGCTTACTATATAGTTCAACATCTACACACTTCTCTATAAATTCTGGAGCGAGTTCATCAAGAGTGTAGTACTTGCCTGTTAGGTCTACCATTGGCCGGGTTTCTCCTCTCTTATTGACCATAAAGAGTGCCGGGATTCCGGCAGCCTTTGCCACCTTGGCGTCATCGGCACCGAAAGTAGGCGCGATATGCACTATACCAGTACCATCGTCAGTTGTAACATAGTCGCCTGGTATCACACGGAAAGCCTCCTCTGCAATTTCAACAAAACGATCTGTGCCGACCTCATAGCATTTTTCAGGATGAGCAGCTGCATAATCCTTCACATAGTCGGGCGCAAACTCATTCACCTTTTCTGTGGGTTTCACCCAAGGCATAAGCTGTGAATAATGCATCCCGACAAGGTCAGAGCCTTTCCATTTGCCTACAATTTCATAAGGAAGCACCTTATCACCATGCTTATAATCGTCAAGAGATGCCTTTGCTCCTTCAGCCTTGAAATAAGAAGGGATAAGCACTTCTGCCATCACCACAGTGATGGGAGTTCCTGTGTAAGGATTGAAAGTGCGGATAGCAACATAGTCAAACTTTGGTCCAACGCAGAGAGCTGTATTTGAGGGGAGGGTCCATGGAGTTGTGGTCCAAGCCATAAAATATGGTTCACCCCAACCTGTCATCTCCTCTTTCGGGTCAAGAACCTTGAAAAGAGCTGTTGCAGTAGTGTCTTTTACATCTCGGTAGCATCCTGGTTGGTTTAGCTCATGGCTTGATAGTCCGGTACCTGCAGCTGGAGAATAAGGCTGTATTGTGTATCCCTTATAAAGATAACCTTTGTCATATAGCTGACGAAGAAGCCACCATACGGATTCGATATAAGAGTTATCATAGGTGATATAAGGATTATCAAGGTCAACCCAATAACCCATCTTATGGGTAAGGTCGGTCCACTCCTTAGTATATTTCATCACCTCCCTGCGGCAAGCTGCGTTGTATTCCTCCACAGAGATTTTCTTTCCAATGTCTTCCTTGGTGATGCCAAGAGTCTTCTCCACCCCAAGTTCTACAGGCAGACCATGTGTGTCCCATCCAGCCTTACGCTTCACGTGGAAACCTTTCATTGTCTTATAGCGGCAGAAGATATCCTTTATCGTGCGGGCCATCACATGGTGGATGCCGGGCATTCCGTTTGCAGACGGTGGTCCTTCGAAAAAGACGAATGTAGGACATCCCTTGCGTACATCCATAGATGTCTCGAAGAGATTATGGCGATCCCAGAGCTCAAGGATCTCCTTGTTGACATTAGAGAGGTTGAGCGGGGTTGAATATTCAGTGAACTTTTTCATTTTTACGTTATGCGTTTTACGTTTTAGCGTTATGAATTGTCTTAAAATTTGGCACCTTTTGCACCCTTTACGCCACCTTTTCCTCCACCACCGAGGGCGAAGATGTTACGGTCGTAGCTGAATGTCTTGCGTTCCACCTCGCGCTTGCGTTTGAGAGCGAGCTGAACCAGACGATCCATAAGGTCAGCAAACTTGATGCCGGTTGCCTCCCACAGATAGTAGGAAAGTGAACCCGGAATAGTGTTAATCTCGTTGACGTAGATCTGACCATCTTTTTCGTCGATCATTACGTCTACGCGACTCACTCCGTGGCATGAAAGAACACGGAATGTCTCGCACGCAAGGTGCTGTACCCTTTCTGATGTTTCCTTCGGCAGGTCAGCGGGAATGCGCTTCTCGCTTGCAGCCATGCCTTCGTTGCCACCACGGTACTTCTCATCGTAGCTAAGGAAATCGCCCTTGGAGATCGGTTCCTCGCAAACCGAAGGCTGATAGTCGTCACAGTCGCCGAGAACCGAGCAGTTAATCTCCTTCATTTTCTCAAGCATATGCTCTACAATGATGCGCTGTGAGAAACGACAAGCGGTGTCAACCTTTTCAATAAGCTGCTGACGGTCGGCAGCCTTGCCTATACCTACGCTCGATCCAAGGTTGGCAGGCTTCACGATGACCGGATATCCGATCTTTGACTCTATGCGCTCGATGAGTTCATCGCGCTTGCGGCTCCATTCTTTGTCGGTGAACCAAACATAGTCTACAACAGGAACACCGGATTCACGGAGTATCATCTTCATGGTGATCTTGTCCATGCCATTTGCTGAGCTAAGGGTGTTGCAACCTGCAAAGGGAATTCCAATCGTCTCGAGAAGACCCTCAAATACTCCGTCTTCGCCATTTGTGCCATGAAGCACCGGAATTGCCACATGGAGTTCGGTGACAACAGGGTCTTTCTTTGAAAAGAGTCCACCTTTGGTGTTTACACGATAAAGGTTGAAATCACCATATTCCGGGCGCATGAATACCTCTTCGGCATTTGCCACAAGTGTATTCATGTCTCGGTAGTTGCGTATGTTGAGCAGGTTGTCGCCGGTGTACCAGCGACCCTGTTTCGAAATGTAGATAGGAATTATGTTGTATTTTTCCTGATTGAACGCACTGATGGCTTGCAGAGCAGATATTACCGAAATCTCATGCTCCACGCTTCTGCCACCGAAAAAAACTGCTACGTTAGTCTTCATAATCAGCTGAATGGATTGTATTTTCTGGTTGCGTCAGAGGATACCGTCATGCCAAAACACATACTGCCTCTAACAAACTGCAAAATTAATAAAAAACACCGAATTCTGGAAATTTTAAGCGATAATTCTAATTTAAACCTAAAGAGTGCTTAGTGTGTTTAATTACCGAAGCCTTGAAATGATCCAAGGCTCGAAACTAAACAATAAAAAATATCTTTAATCTAAAAACACAAATTATGGAAGGCACAAAACTTCATGCAGATAAGATCCTTGTGGCATATTTCATCCAGAAGGGTAAGGAAACATCAGGAAGTAAGAAAATTGCAGAGCAGGTCGTAGCCGCTCTAAAGGAGAAAGGACATGACTCAACGGAATACGCTATCACACCCGTGGAAATCTACCCGGAGGATAAAGCTACTTTCGAGACTGTGACAAAACTTGAGAAGGATAACCGCACACGTCCCGCCATTGTCGACAAGGTAGGTAAGATGCAGGATTACAAATATGTGGTAGTCGTGGCCCCGAACTGGTATGACGATGTCCCAATGGCTGTCTATACTTTCTTCGACGAGTATGACTTCGGTGGAAAACGAGTAGTGCCCGTGATCAACCATGATGGCACAGGCCATGACAAGGTGCGTGAATCAATCCGCCATTTCCTCCCACATACTTGGGTGACTGACGGTGTCGGCATCAACGCAGCATCGGATGATGCGGCAGCTGTTGCAGAGGCAATCGAACAACTCTTTATGCCATCTACTTCAAAGTTTTAAGTAAGTAAAACATCTTCTTTTAGGGACGCACGGTTTGTGTGTCCCTTTTATTTATGCGGAAACTGAGGCAACCTGATAGGCAATATATGCTACATAGCA
This sequence comes from Muribaculaceae bacterium, assembly GCA_029061255.1. Taxonomy (GTDB): domain Bacteria; phylum Bacteroidota; class Bacteroidia; order Bacteroidales; family Muribaculaceae; genus Lepagella. The sequence continues at coordinate 140 of JAIDSL010000156.1, read as the reverse complement.
AGCCACGAGTTATTTTTGATTAATCATTGTAAGAAGCAAGCGGATTACAAAAAAATACAATATTTCAGGACAAACCCAAGTTATGTATAAGGGTAAGACCCATTTTCTTTAATATATAGTAACAAGACAGGGATTTAAGA
>JAIDSL010000155.1 GCA_029061255.1 Muribaculaceae bacterium | reverse complement strand
TAACTTATCTGCCTTCTGTCCAAACCCAACGCGAAGCTCCCCAAATCATTGAAACTCTGCCCCTTTGCGCCTTTGCGTGACAATAAAAGAACATGCGAAAGTTGAGTAAATTAAAAACACGAAATTATCTTCAATCCGCGAAATAAAAAAGGATGCGTGCCACCAGGACACGCATCCTTTAGAATATTTAGTTGTCTGAGATCATCACTTACCGAACGACCACCATGTGCACTCGCTCCATGCTCCTGTGCCTGGAGCTGCATAGATCAGGATCAGTGATTCCGGTCCCATATAGCCGATTTCGAAGCTTGTTGGCATCTGACCACCAGTATTGATAGCGAACGGCCAAAGGATAGCACCCTCGGAAGTATTGAGTGTACCGATACTGAAGTTGGCAGGATTCGGAGTCAGGTCGAGAGAGAATGAACCTGAACGGAGCTCATTACCGTCCTTGCCATATACAGTGACTGTAGCATCCTCTACATTGAATACCATCTTAGATTCAGAGTATTCCTCACCTTCAACATAAGCGGCACCAGCGTGAGCCATCTGGCCTGCGAATGTGTCTGCACAACCACCGTCGTTGACACCACAGCCCCACCATGCACCGTTGATGGCACCTGTGCCGTCCTGTGAGCCTGCCAGATAACCTCCGTTACCCCATACAGCACCAGTTCCAGCTACGACATTACCATCATCATCAGTCTTAGCATTTACAGAAGTTGGTTTCCAATGCCAATCGTGAACTGCGAGCACTTCTGGATCGTCATCACTCATAAACGACCACCAAGTACACTCACTCCAACCTCCAGTACCGTCAGCTGCATAGATTAGAACCATACGTGACGGATCAAGCCAACCAATCTCAAAGGCAGTGGGCTGCATACCACCTGTATTGATTGCGAACGGCCAAAGAATAGCACCTTCAGATGTCTCGAGAGTTCCCCTTGAGAACTTGTCAGCATTAGTTACCTGATTGTTATTGTAGTCCTTAATAGAGAATGTACCCTCGTTGATAACTGCACCTTCAGGGCTATATGCGATCAGTGAACCATCCTCAAGGAATTCCATATAAGACAATGCATAGCACTCTCCCTGCACTTCAGGCCAGCGACTTCCTGCATGAGCGGTCTGGCTCTCGAAAGTATCCTTACAAGTGCCATCAAGGACACCACAGCCCCACCATGCACCATTGATATTGAGGCTACCATCCTGTTCTCCTGCAAGATAACCACCGTTGCCCCATACAGCACCTTCATTAGCATTAGTAGGCATCCATTTCCATTTCTTGGAACCGTCGTCTGAAACAAGTACCTTTACAGCCGGATCAAGAGCCTGAGCCACCTCCAGGGTAAATTGCTTCTCTGCTACCACTTCTGTCCCATCTGCATTAAGATATGAGAAATAGAGGGTCTGCAATGGATCGCTACCGCGAGAAGGCATATAGTAGAATATACCTCCCGAACGACCATATGAGAGAGTCTTCTTATCGTTCCCCTTCATGTAATATACGTTCACTGCCTGAACTCCGGGGAAGTTATACTGGATGTAGTTACCTGTTTCCGAAGGCACATATTTGCCATCCACCATATCGAACTGAGCGAAAGTAGCTCCATTCATCATGGATTCCGCAGTCATTGTGGTTGACTCAAACACGCCTTCAGCCTTCTGTGGGTCGCATGATGTAAGGAACACGCCACCGGTCAAGGCCAATATCATTAAAGTCTTTTTCATTTCTTGTTGTTTTTAGAGGATTAGTAAACCGGTGTACTTGCCATGTTCCAGTCCTGTGCATCAGTACCCCAACCTGCATTCTGCTTCAGAACTTCAGGGTCATTCACAATGTTGATCTGTCCCGGAGGAATTGGCAAGAAACCGTTGGTCTCCGCATAACGCTGAGCCCAAGAAGTTGAAGCATGATGCATTGTAGTCCAGCGACCGGTATAGTTGACAGCAGATCCGTTTTGCTTCTCAAGAGCGACAGCTGCGAGACAGTTCTGACCGCCATCGATACCGGACCAACGACGAAGGTCGTTGAAGCGGATACCTTCGCCGAAGAGCTCCCAACGACGTTCATTCTTGATGTTCTCCCATGAATATCCGGTCTTTGCCACACCTGCACGTTCCTGTACACGGTTCATCATATCTGCTGTTCCTGTCAGCTCTGAATGCATAAGCATCACGTCGGCAAGACGAAGAAGCACGACATCATTGAAGTGGTCACCCTGGAAAGAGTTACCGTTCGTATTAGCGACTGTGGTATTTGTAGCACGGTATACACCCCACCATGTATATGCACTTGCATGATCAGACCATGAAGAACCACTGCAAGTAACAGCAATCCATTTTTTGTTATACTTACCGGTTTCCTCCGAACATGAAGTAGTATATGCAAACTGCTGAAGCTCTGTATCGCAGTCAAGGACAGTAGCTTTCTTACGAGGGTCACTTGCAGGCCATTCATTCACAGCATTCATGTTGAATACGCCCTGTCCCCAGCCCTGTCCGAAGGGAAGAGTCTCAGGACCACCATTCTCCTGACCATTCTCGTTAGCATCGCAACGGAGGCCAAGATAAAGTGATGTCATGTTGGTGAAGCCCATAGCAGTTGTACCATTCCATGTGGCAATATTGGAGAACTGCACCTGGAAAAGTTGCTCCTTGTTGCCGTTACCTGCCCAGAATTGACCAGCCTCAGCGAGATCCTTAGTATATTCGTAGTCAGGAGCTGTAAGCTCATTGGTATATTGCCAAAGTTGACGGAAGTCAGGGATGAGCTGTGCGCCGGAGTTATTGATACAATCTTCGAGAGCCGACACCACAAATGCTTTGGTAAGTGGTCCATTAACACCCTCCTGCTCGGGAAGCTCAACATCAGCGAGATTGGCTGTAGCAAGCTCACCTGCTTTATTATAGAATCCCTGATAGAACATATAGGCACGAGCAAGGTAACCTTCGGCAGCACCCTTCATTGCATGTCCGTCACCCCATGTGGTAGCACCGTTGGTCATCAGATTGGATGCGGAAACAAAGTCTGCGAGAATATGGGGGAAGATTACATCCTTGGCGCTTGCCTGAGGACAAGGATCGGGAGCGGCAGCTCCCCAGTAAGCGGGGATATCACCCCAGAATTGAGTTCCCCATAGATAGAAGAGACCACGCATAAAGTATGCCTCACCGAGAAGTTGGTTGCGGGTAACCTCGTTACCGGTCCAGTCAAAGGCATCCACTGAGTAGATGATCGCGTTGGCACGTGCGATACCAACATATGTATTGTGCCATGCCAGACTATAAAGTTCATCTTTATTGGTCATAAGATGTCCAATAGCATGAGCCTCAATATCTCCTGTACCACCGGCTCCGTTGGTATCATCAGACATTATGTTCCAAACGAGCCAAGGAGTCTGCAAAGGATCTTTACAAAATTGATTCATTACTCCGTAGAGTGCAGCCAACTCCTTGTTAAGGTCGGCAGGCGCTGCGGGGTAGTTGCTTGAGTTTGCCTGTGTATAGTTGGTCGAGTCAAGGAAATCCTCACAGGAGGTGAGGGAAAGCATCCCAACTGCAGCCAATGCAATCAAAAGATGTTTTTTCATATCTATATATAGTTTCTCTTGATGTTAAGAATTAAAATTTGACGGTCACACCGACAACGAATGAACGAGCGGAAGGATAAAGACCTGTGTCAAGACCACGAATCCAGCTGTAAGCAGTACCGCCATTTGAACCGATTTCAGGGTCAACACCTGTATACTTTGTGATAGTGCAGAGATTCTGGAGCTGTGCGTAGAGACGGAGCTGCTGGAATGGAGTCTTGAACTGGCTTGCGAAGTCATAACCAATGGTTATGTTCTGAAGTTTGAAGTAGTCTGCATTCTGCATATAGTAGGTAGATACCCACTGGTTGTTTTCGCTACCTACTACAAGACGTGGAACTGTGTTGCTTGTTCCGGCTCCGTGCCAACGGTCAAGGACTTCCGTAGTATAGTTTACATACTGATTGGCAAGAAGAGCTGTACGGTAGCACTGCATAGCCTGCATTCCGAATGCACCTGATCCTGCCATGCTGAAATCAAAGCCCTTATAGCTGAAACCGAGGTTGATACCAAGGGTCCAATCCGGATTTGGATCACCGATTTCGTGGCGGTCACCATCGAGAGTTATCACGCCATCGTTGTTGTAGTCATCCCAGATAAAGTCACCGGGCTGAGCAGTAGCAAGAACTGCCTGACCTGCTGCGCGTGCTGCATCAATCTGTTCTTGGCTCTGCCAGATACCGTTGTGGCTCATACCGCTGAAGTAACCGATCGGGTGGCCAACCTCTACAAGAGACACATACGATGAATTCTGGAAGAGTGAACTGCTGATGTTATCACCAATCTTACCGGAAGAAGTTGCAAGACGAGTAACCTTGTTCTTATTATAAGCTGCGTTTACATTGATGTGATAGAGGAATTCGCCACCGATATTGTCGCTCCAAGAAAGTGCGAGCTCGACACCTTCATTCTTCACGTCACCACCATTGATCATGGCAGCTTCTTCATATCCAAGCACGTCATTGAGAGGAGCCTGAACGAGCCAGTCTCTTGTGGTCTTGCGATACCAGTCGAAAGTCAAGGCCAGACGGCTCTGGAGGAAGCGTGCATCAAAGCCAAGGTCGATCTGCTCTGATGTTTCCCAAGTGAGGTCTTCGTTAGGAACGTTCTTAGCGTAAGCGCCATCCTGATATACACCTTCTACAGTTTGAACCAAGTCACTGTTGAACTTATAGCCGTAATCAGCATAGTCTGTCGGGGAGAAACCAATATTTGAAAGATAATAGAAGTTACCAACCTGGCAGTTACCATTCTGACCCCAGCTTGCACGGATTTTGAAGAAGTCCATCACATTGACAGCATTCTCCATAAAGCTTTCGTTGGTAAGCACCCAACCTGCAGATACCGAAGGATATGTATGCCAGCGGTGACCACGTGCGAAGTTGTTAGAACCATCGCGACGTACGATTGCAGTCAAAAGATACTTTTCGTCGTAATTGTAGTTCAGACGACCGAAGAACGAAGCAATGCTACCGGCCTTAGGATTGTCATAGCCACTGTAGCCGGTCATATTCGACATGTTCGATGGAATAGTGAAGTCCCAACCGTTAAGCACGAGAGAATTGAGGTTGTCAGCACCATCGCTGAATGCCATGCTCATACCGGTTGACCAGTTTGACTTTTCTATAGACTGACCGATGAGGACATCAATATTATTGTTACCGAAAGATGGAAGCACATATGAGATAGTGTTCTCGATCGACATGCTTGAGCTTTGGTAAGCACTCTGGTTCAAGCCATAGTTAGAGCTTGCAGATGTAGAGCTTGATGAATACGGTTTAGACGTGCTTCGGCTGTTGCTTGCGCTATAGCCTGTATTGATCTGTCCACGGTACTTAAGATTTTTGATCGGCTCCACAATCCAGTAGAAAGTAGCGCCGACACCGAAGTCACGGTTACGGTTGAGCGAGTTGTACTGGCCGTTAAGGAAGCCTTCATAAGGATTGCTGAAGATCATGGAACTCCAACCTGCACCGTTATCCCTGAAGTTTGTGGGAGTGCCATCCTCATTGAATGCGGGCACGAGGGGTGAGTTTGCATAGACAGGCTGCATGATGTTCCAGTAGCCATTGCCTTCGGCGAGGTCGTGGCTTGAGTGATACCAATATGATACGTTTTCACCCAATGTAATTATACTGTGGCTGTCATTCTTCAGAAGGATATGCTCTGAATTGATACGGCCGCCATAGCGCTTGTAGTCAGAAGCATTATCACGGCCAAGGATACCTTCCTGATCGCTGTAGTTGACAGAGATAGAGAATTTGCTGCGCTCGTTACCACCGGCGAGAGTCACAGCATGGCTCTGCTGGAAAGCATTCTTGTTGCGATAGATATCAAACCAATCCTCGCCTTGCCATCCATTTGCAACTTTGTCAAGGATTGCTTGTGGAACCAGAGAGCTCCAGTTTGTAGGCGTACCATACGTATTATAGTTGGTCTCATTGATCACTTGCATATATTGCTGGGCGTTGAGAGTACCCGGCTGACGATACGGATTTGACCAACCCACAAAACCATCATATGTTACAGATATCTTACCTTCCTTACCCTGCTTGGTAGTCACGAGGATTACACCGTTGGCTGCACGCGCACCGTAGATTGCTGCGGAAGCCGCATCCTTCAGTACGTCAATGCTCTCGATATCGTTCGGGTTAAGACCATTGAGGCCGTCGTTTGCTGTACCTGAGACGATACCATCTATTACAAGGAGTGGAGAAGACTCGCCGATAGTACCCATACCACGGATGTTCACCTTGAAGCCCTTACCCGGCTGGGTAGAAGACTGGGTGATCTGTACGCCCGGTGCGGTAGACTGCATCGCCGTGAGGGCATTGGATGTATTCATGGAAGCGATCTGCTCACCGGATACCTGGAAAGTAGCACCTGTGACGAGTTTCTTCTTCTGCGTACCGTAACCCACAACCACGAGTTCATCGAGATTGTTGTTGTTTTCCTGGAGCTGAACATCGACTACAGGATTGTCGCCGACTTTCACTTCCGATGGAAGATAGCCTACATAGCTGACAACAAGCACATCGCCGGGACGAGCGTTGATAGAATAGTTACCGTCAAGGTCAGTGGCTGTACCTTTCGATGTACCCTTCACCATAATGGTAGCTCCGATAAGAGGCTCTCCATCTGGATCCGTGACTGTTCCTCGAATCTTGCTCTCGGCCTGGGCATTTGCCGACTGGGGGGCGGCAGCAGCATAAGCCTGAGGCACACTACATGCAAGCGCAGATAAGACTGCGCCTGTCAAGAGTACTGCATTTTTCTTTTTTAGGTTCATAGATGTCTATTATGGTTATACATTAATGAATTTCCTTTTTGAAGGAGTCCGGACCTGAAAAGCAGAACCCGCCTTCATTGTCAAGATTTGATGTTAAGTCATTGAACCAAAGCGATTGAAGAGCAAGAATCCAATAAAAAAGCTGTCTGATAAATGTAGAGAGTTTTTCCGATGCTTAAACTATCAAATTTTATGTTAACAAATGCAAACACAAAATTAGTGGTTAAAATATAGACATACTAATACTTTTTTTCCCGATAATGATACTATTTTGATAATGCGATTGGCATCGGAAGTTAACACAAGTATATGCAAAGTATCGTAAATACGCTATAGGATATTGAAATTGGCAAACATTTTTATGACAAATGGGTACAAAATGTTAACAAAACTTACTATAAATGTTAAATAAAATTTGCATATCTTTTATGATATCAATACTTTATAATAATTCGTCTAAATTTATCTATCAAAAAAGACTTGCATAAGTGAATAAGTTTAGTTTATTTTGCAGTTTAAATCGGAGAATATAACGCCATGTTATTAAAAAAACTCATATACAGCATAGCCGCTACCGTGATGATCGGGCTATGCTCAAGCACTGTGGAAGGAGCATCCCAGAAACTTCATTTTGAAGCGATTCCGGGCAGCTACAACCACCAGATTACAGCAATACATCAACACAGCAACGGACTCCTTTGGATCGGCACCGGCAATGGACTGTGCACATACGATGGCTATCGCGTGGCACCGGTCCACACACAGAATCCCGACTCGACTACTTTCGTCAATGACCATATCATCAAGATATGCGAAGACTCGAAGGGGAGGCTATGGATCAGGGCTGAGAGCCAATTCGGCATATATGACCCCAAGACCCAAACCGCAGACGGAGACATCAAGAGGATACTGAACGATGCCGGCATAGAAGAGGGACTCATCAACGACATTGAGGCAGACAAAGACGGTTCGATTTGGATGGCGATAGCCGGACAGGGACTCTTCAAGATACCTTATGGCACAGGGAAGGCTCAAAAGGCTTCATTCCAAACTGAAAAGGGAATCGACATTTCTCACATCATTTTCAACAAATATGGTTCTCCTGTAATAGTAGACCAGACGGGCGCATTGACATGGATTGACCCCAACACATTGAAAATGACCGAGCATGTTCCGCCCGGATCGCTGCTCCTCGAGAATGGGAAAGACAATTATCATATTCTGGCTGTTGAAAAGCACAACCGATATTGGGTGCATTCCCCTACAGTGATTGAGATATATGACCTCAACAAGGGGAAATGGGTGACCGGCAACTTGCCGGAAAATGAAAAAAGAGGCACAATAAAGACCATCTATCAGGACAGGAAAGGTGATGTCTGGATAGCACGAGACAACAAGGGTCTTGAAAAAATCATAAGGAAAGGAGACACCCCATATTTTATTACGGAAGACCATCCCGGCGATATCACTTACGGAAACACCATAACCGATTTTTTTGAAGACAATACAGGCACAGTATGGCTGGGCACACAGAAAAAAGGACTCCTGACGCACAACGACTGCGTGCGCAAATTCGGTCTTGAAGAGCTTCCTGACGTCAACTGCATGCTTGCTTCAACCGACAACTGGGTCTGGGTAGGCACCGACAGATCAGGACTTTGGAGATGGAACACCGTGACTGGGGAAAAGCATCCTGTCCTCGACCCCGCAGAGGGGAATTCCCCTTCCGCCATCACAAGCCTCGTATCTACTAAAGAGGGAACCCTATATGTTGGAGCTTTTGCACGAGGAATCAGGCGGGTCAAGAATGGGAAATTTGAAAAGATAAAGACAGGCACTGAACTCGACACGAGCTATGCATGGTCGATCACCGACGATGGCAACGGAGGTCTCTGGATTGCCACGCTCGGTGCCGGTATCTTCCACTACGACCCTGCAAGCGGGGAAGTAAAGCAGTTCAACCAAGCAAACAGCGGGCTGAAATCCAATTACTTCAATACAGGGATACGCTCGAAAGACGGACGTGCATATTTCGGACACTCCGATGGAATATACTACTACGAACCCTCTGACGGCCAGATCCACGACCTGAAAGACCTGAATAAAAAATTCAGGACCGACGGATGGAAAACAACCCAGCTATATGAAGACTCAAGGGGAATATTATGGGCTGCCACCACAACCGGACTTAAGGCCATTGACCGGACTCACGGCATAGTGACGCATGTGAAGACATTGGGAGGGATCAACAACAATATTTCCGGCATAATAGAAGACAACGGAGGCTCTATCTGGATCACTGAAGGACGTACACTCACCAACATCAAGATAAACTATACCGAAAAGACAGGAAACTTAGAGCTCACCCAGAAGCACTACGACATCTCGGATGGCTTGATGGACAGTGAATTCAACCAACGGTCGCTCGCAAAGACACCATCGGGGGAAATCCTCGCAGGCGGACTATATGGCGCCAACCGGTTTATGCCCACTGAAGTCAAATACAATTCCATTAATCCCAAGGTAATATTCACAGACCTTTACTTAAGCAACCAAAGGATCAAGCCGGGAGAAGTGGTGAAAGGTGAACCCATCCTGAACTCCGCTCTCTACGACGGAGGAGAAGTCAACCTGCCGCACGGCACAAAAGACTTCACCATCTTCTTCACCACCGACAACTTTGCACAGTCAGACAAGACCACATATCTCTACAAGCTCGAAGGATATGACGACAAATGGCTTGAACTCCCGGAAGGAATACACAGTGTGACATACACCAACATACCTACGGGTCACTACAGGCTGATGGTCAGCGGCATCAACAACGATGGCTATGAAAGCGAAATTCCCGGGATAGTAAATATCACCGTGCGCCCATCATTCTGGACATCTATATGGGCAATAATCATCTACGCTATTGTATTCCTCCTTATCGTATGGGCTACAATCGTGATTTTGAAGCATGTGGAGAAGAAACGCATGCAGATGAGGATGAAGGAGCAGGAACGAAAGAAACAAGAGGAGATCAACCAACTGAAATTCCAGTTCTTCACTAACATCAGCCACGATCTCCGAACCCCGCTTACGCTCATAGTCTCGCCTCTCGACGAGATGATAAAGGAGACTCCCGACGGAAGGCAGAAAAAGCGCCTGAGGCTGCTTAAAGACAATGCAAGCAGACTGCTGACTCTCGTCAACCAACTGCTCGATTTCCGCAAAAACGAAGTGGCAGGCCTTAATTTCCACCCTGTGGAAAGCGATATCGTTGAGTTCAGCAAGCAAGTCTGCGACTCCTTTACAGCTATGTCTGAGCGAAAGAAAGTGAACTTCTCATTCTATTCCGACCGCAAGGAAATAGTGATGGCTTTCGATGAGGACAAGATTGAGAAAATATTCATGAACCTGCTCGGCAACGCCTTTAAGTTCACTCCATCCTACGGGCGCGTTGATGTCTCGCTGGAGCAGATTGGCGACGACAGCCCCATGCTGCGAATCAAGGTTGCAGATTCCGGACCCGGAATACCTGATAAGGACAAGGAGCTGATATTCGATCAATTCTATCAGGCGAATGAAAAGAGTGGCTCACAGGTGCAGATGGGGAGCGGCATAGGGCTGAGCATGGTGAAAGAATACGTAAGGCTCCATGATGGCACGGTAAGAGTCACCGACAACGTGGAATACGGTAGCGTATTCATCATTGAGATGCCGATCACCCATATCTCACCTGACAAGCCGGAACCGGACCATACAGACAACACCACAGAGGAGGATGCTGCGGAATCTTCTGAAAACGATGATAACCCGGAAGACTCACCGACGGAGGAACAGGAACCGGGACTGCCGTTGGCTCTCGTGGTTGATGACAATCCGGACATGACGGAAATGCTGAAATTTGAGCTGGAAAAGGAATTCAACGTGATCATTGCCGCCGATGGACAGGAGGCTCTCGAAAAAATAAAGACTGATAAACCAGCCATCATCGTCACCGACCTGATGATGCCGGTTATGGATGGCATAGAGTTATGCCGCAGGTTGAAATCAGATCCGGAGACTGTGGGAATCCCACTTATCATCCTGACAGCAAAACACGACTTGGGTGTAAAAATCGAAGGGCTTACCGTAGGGGCTGACGACTATATCACGAAGCCCTTCAACCTCGACGTATTGCGTCTCAGGATGAAGCGACTGATAGAGCTTACTGCCAAGGGTGCCACAAGGACTCTCATCGAGCCTGAGGCGGAACCGATCAAAGTGACCCCCCTTGATGAGAAACTGATAGGAGACGCCATGAAATATGTCTCAGACAATATCACGAGTGAACGCCTCTCAGTCGAAGACCTCAGCGCCTACTTAGGGATGAGCCGCGTAAAACTCTACAAGAAGATCAAACAGATCACAGGAAAGACACCAATAGAGTTTATACGCATCATAAGGCTCAAGAGAGCTGCACAGCTACTCCGCGAAAGCCAGCTCAATGTCTCGGAAGTAGCCTATAAGACCGGATTTGGAAGCCCGAAAGCTTTCAGCAAATACTTCAAGGAAGAATTCGGCATCCTCCCCTCCGTCTACCAAGACAACGAAGGCGTCTAACGAAGATGACTTGTCAGCTCGGAGAGCTGTTTTTGTGCCAAAACCCCAGGCTTCAGCCTGGGGGAATCCTAAGAAAAGCTCAGTAGCCTCGGAGAGGCGCTTTATGATATAGTCATGATTCTGACATACTCCTTTCAAAAAGGATATTTTCCGGTAGCTGCCCCTTCCAGCACACCCTGCATCTGATAGAAACGGAGCACCGTACCGTCGACGCGGTTGATATCCTGCCCTATTTCCCAATAGAATGGCACGAGACCCGCATTCTTGGCTTCTTCAGTCACCACCCTGTTCCAGCTCCTTACTGAAGCACGCCACTTATCCTTGTCAATACCGGGATCATCCTCCCTCATTGCTATCACACTGTATTCACCCAAAATGCCCGGATACCCTTTGTCTGTGAAGTTTTCCTTCATGGAAAGGAACTGCTGTCTTACCCAGTCTTCCTCACCCCATGTGCTGTTGCGTTCAGAGCCCTCCACATGGTTTTCCTTGCCCCAATACCACGCATACTTACCCCAATCCTCATCCTTGGTCATCATATTGAAGTTATAAGGACCATAGAAATGCACCTCCACCATCAGGCGGTCGGGCACCTTGTCGTCCGGCATATGGAAATAGCCTTCGGTAGCCTTTTCTATATCAGTGACAGGAGCCGGCATCACTAAGACACGGTCAAGATTGTTGCCCCCGGTAGAGCGTACGGCATCAAGCATAGTCTGCTCATACTTCATGATGGCGTCTACACTGCGCTTCTTGGTGGCATCGTCAGTATTATCCACCTGAGGCTCGTTTAGAGCTGCGAAAAGCAGACGCTGGTCGTAATGGTTGAGTTTATCGGCTATCTGGGTCCAGTAATTGCGGAACTTCGCATCCGCCTCACTATCGTATCCTTTCAGACATGGGTCAACCTCTATCCAGCCGCCATCCCAATGCACATTGAGGATAGCATACATGCCTGCATCGAGCACCCATCCGATCACCTCATCCACACGGTCGAGCCATTCACTGTCGATCACGCCGTCTGCCGCATGAGAGTCCCATGCGCATGGGATGCGCACCGCATTGAAGCCCAAGGCCGCCAAGGTCTTCACATATGCCTTGTTGATGGGCATCGTCCAGTCTCCCTCCCCTTCAGGGCATTCCATCGTGTTGCCGATATTGACCCCGGCATGCATCAACGAGGCTATTTCCTTCGCCGTGTGCCCACTAAGCTTACCGGCATTCTCACCCGACTTAGTGTCATTTTCTCCAAAGGAACACAATCCAACTACGGCTGCAAGAGCCAACGCAAAAAACAAAAATTTAATTTTCATGAAGTCAGAATTCAGAATTTAGACCGCAAAATTAGAATAAATAATTCATATGAAAAAGGCATGCCCTTAATTTTTTTAGAAGCATTTGTTTCTTTTGAGTGCTTATAATTATAATTAGAACAAATCATACCATTTGAATTAACAATTTTGCCCCATTTCAAATAATAAACATCATTCATAATATATTACCGACAGCATATTTTACGGGATTTTTTATTAATTTTGCATCATAGAAACTAATATAACCAAAATTATGAAGCTATCTGCAATACCGGGCTTGTTACTGGCAGGATTGATCATCACATCATGTGGCAGTGGAGCCTACAAAAAAGAGGCCGGCGGAGTAACTGTCAATGTCAGCAATCCGCAGGAATCAGGCGTGAAGAAAGTGCGCCTGCAGGTGTATGGCGACAAAATAATCAGAGTAAGCGCCACGCCTGACAACAAATTTGCCGATGACGCAAGTCTGGCAGTACTGGAACGCCCTACCGACGTCAAATTTGAAATAGAAGAGACCGACTCCACAGTGTCTGTGGTGACTTCTGCGGTGCGCGCAACCGTATCGCTTGGCGATGGCGACGTGAAGTTCTTCGACAAGGAGGGTAAGCTCATACTTGCCGAAGCCGACGGAGGCAGGGAGTTCTCCCCCATCGAAGTGGAAGGCACCAAAGGCTACACCGTGCGCCAGACATTCGAGTCCCTTTCAGATGATGAGGGCATCTACGGCCTCGGGCAGCACCAGAGCGATGAATTCAACTATAAAGGAAAGAACGAGGAGCTATTCCAATACAACACTAAGGTATCGGTGCCATTTATAGTCTCAACAGACAACTACGGCATACTTTGGGACAGCTATTCTCTCTGCCGCTGGGGAAATCCGGACGGCTACAAGCAACTCGGCGGTGTATTCAAACTTTTCGACAAAGAGGGCAAGGAGGGCGCCTTGACTGGCACTTATGTCCCTGCAAAGGGAGATGAGCCGACTCTCGTGCAGCGTGAGGACTCCATCTATTTCGAACACCTCATCAGAGGCGACCTCGCCCATGTGGTCAATCTTCCGCAGAACTTCAACTTCGCCGGCAGCCATGTGACATATGAAGGTGAAATCGAGGCATCTGAGACAGGAGAATACAAGTTCATCCTCTACTATTCAGGCTATCAGACCGTGACCATCGACGGCAAGGAAGTGGTGCCGGAGCGTTGGAGAACAGCTTGGAATCCGAACAGCTTCAAATTCTCAGTGAATCTTGAAGCCGGCAAACGCGTGCCCATCAAGATCGACTGGGAACCCAACGGCAGCGTCGCATACTGCAGCCTCCGCGCATATAATCCCCGCGACCCCAAGGAGCAGATGCAGATGAGCTGGTGGGGCGAGATGCAGGATGGCATAGACTATTATTTCGTCTACGGCGACAATATGGATGAGGTGATCTCCGGCTACCGTACACTCACAGGCAAGGCGCCCATAATGCCCAAATGGGCTATGGGCTACTGGCAGAGCCGAGAGAAATATAACACTCAGGAGGAAGTGCTATCCACCTTGGCAGAATTCCGTCGCCGTGGCATCCCTATCGATAATATTGTGATCGACTGGCTCCACTGGAAAGAAGATTCCTGGGGCAGCCATGAGTTTGACCGCACCCGATTCCCCGACCCGAAGGGAATGGTAGACACTATCCACGACATGAACGCACGCGTCATGATCTCGGTATGGCCAAAATTCTATGTGACCACCGACCACTATAAGGAGTTTGACGAGAAGGGATGGATGTATAAGCTTCCGGTGCAAGACAGCATCCGCGACTGGGTAGGCCCCGGCTACCTCGGATCGTTCTACGACGCATACGACCCTGAGGCACGCAAGCTTTTCTGGAGCCAGATCAACGACCACTACGTGCCACTCGGCATCGACGCATGGTGGATGGATGCTTCCGAGCCCAACATCCGCGACTGCACCGACCTCCAATACCGCAAGGATCTCATAACCCCGACAGCACTCGGGCCATCTACAAAATACTTCAATGCCTACGCCCTCGTAAATGCAGATGCAATCTACAACGGACAGCGCGAGACAAATCCTGACAAGCGAGTGTTCCTGCTGACACGCAGCGGTTTCGCAGGACTGCAACGCTACTCCACCGCCACTTGGAGCGGCGATATAGCTACCCGCTGGGAAGACATGAAGGCCCAGATATCCGCAGGCCTCAACTTCGCAATGAGCGGAATTCCTTGGTGGACAATGGATATCGGTGGCTTCTGTGTGGAAGACCGCTACGCAAAAGCCCAGGGAGAATATCTTAAGACCGGCAATGAAAACGCCGACCTCAAGGAATGGCGTGAGCTCAATACCCGCTGGTATCAGTTCGGTGCCTTTGCTCCACTCTTCCGTGCCCACGGACAATGGCCATACCGCGAGATTTTCAACATTGCGCCTGAGGACCATCCGGCCTACAAATCAGTGGTCTACTATACCAACCTGCGCTATGACCTGATGCCCTACATCTACTCGCTCGCCGGCAAGACCCATTTCGACGACTACACCGTGATGCGCCCGATGGTGATGGAATTCACTGCCGACCCCGCTACCCGCAACATCGGCGACCAGTATATGTTTGGCAATGCATTCCTCGTGGCTCCCGTGTATGAATACGGTGCGCGCCAGAGAGACATCTATTTCCCGAAGGGTGCCACATGGTATGACTTCTATACAGGAATGGTGGCATCAAAAGGAGGCGAGACTGTGGTGGCAGGCGCGCCCTACGACCGCATGCCCCTCTACGTGCGCTCTGGCGCAATCGTCCCATTCGGACCTGAGATGCAGTACAGCGACGAAAAACCGGCTGATGTGATCAACCTCTACGTCTACACAGGCGACAACGGCGAGTTTACTCTCTACGAGGATGAAAACCTCAACTACAACTATGAGAAGGGAGCATACTCAATGATCCCGATGAGCTACGACAATGCCTCCGGCACCCTGACCATCGGAGCCCGCAAGGGAGAATTCCCCGGCATGCTTAAGAACCGCACATTCAACGTCATAAAAGTATCCCCGGACACTCCCGTACCCTACTCACGCGAAGCCAAAGGCCAGCAAGTAAGCTACAACGGCAAGGAAGTGAAAGTGAATTTGTAAGAAAGATTTCCAACGGCACAGTAGGGACGCACGGCTCGTGCGTCCACATGTTGTGTCTAAATCAAGTGATTCATATGATAAATATGAAGACAATACTCACGACGCTGCTCGCGCTCCTGATCTCACAGTGTGCGATTGCCGCTCGCGACAGCCGCGCCATGAACTTCGACAAAGGTTGGAAATTCTCCCTTGAGAATCCTGCCGGAGCTTCTGACCCGAACCATGACGACACTGCTTGGAGAAGCCTCAGCCTGCCTCACGATTGGGCTATTGAAGGCAACTTCAGCCAAGACAATCCCTCCGGGACAGGTGGCGGTGCTCTCCCCGGAGGTATCGGCTGGTATCGCAAATCGTTTAATTTCACACCCTCGATGAAGGGGAAAGACGTGTATATCGATTTCGATGGTGCTTATATGAACTCTACCGTCTATATCAACGGTCATGAGCTTGGCACTCGTCCCTACGGATATGCATCATTCAGCTACGACCTCACCCCTTGGCTTCGCCCAGGGAAGAATGTGATAGCTGTAAGGGTCGACAATTCAGAGCAACCCAACTCAAGGTGGTATAGCGGATGCGGCATCTACCGCCACGTATGGCTGAGGATTCTCGACCCCCTTCATGTGAAGAAATGGGGCACTTTCGTACGCCAGGACAACGTGACAAAAGAGTATGCTCAGCTCTCGGTCATCACCAATGTCGAAAACAACGGGAAGAAAAAGACCAACGCTACGCTTCAGACCACAATCTACTCCCCGCAAAGTGCCATCGTAGCCTCAGCTTCCACTCCTCTTGTGCTTGAACCGGAGAAGGAAAGTGAAGTGACACAGAATCTTACGGTCAGCAACCCTGAACTTTGGTCGGTGAAGTCACCTGCACTCTACACTGTAGTGAATGAAGTGAAGGTAAAAGACAAGACGATCGACAGATTCGAGACAAAGACCGGATTCCGCTTTATGGAGTTTGATGCTGAAAAGGGATTCTCTCTCAATGGCGAGCGGATGAAAATCAATGGAGTTTGCCTTCACCATGATGCCGGGGCTCTCGGTGCCGTAGTCAACAAGGCTGCCATCGAGCGCCAGCTGAAGATAATGAAAGAGATGGGTGCCAATGCCATCCGTTGCTCACACAATCCTCCGGCTCCGGAGCTTCTTGAGCTGTGCGATTCTATGGGAATGATGGTGATGGACGAGACTTTCGACATGTGGCGAAAGAAGAAATCAGCCCATGACTACGCCCGCTATTTCCCGGAATGGCATGAGCGTGACCTCACCGACCTTGTGGTGCGCGACCGCAACCATCCGAGCATCATAATGTGGAGCATCGGCAATGAGGTGCTCGAGCAGTGGAGCGACGCGAGCGCCGACACCCTCTCGCTTGAGGAAGCAAACCTCATCCTCAATTTCGGACATGGAGCCGATATGCTTGCCAAGGAGGGAGAAGAGATGAGTGTCAATTCTCTGCTTACCAAGAAACTGGCAGATATGACACGTGAGCTCGACCCGACACGTCCGGTGACAGCCGGCTGCAATGAGCCAAATCCCGGCAACCATCTCTTCCGATCGGGTGCCCTTGACATCATAGGGTTCAATTACCACGACGATTGGTTTAAGGATGTTCCCACTAACTTCCCCGGCATGCCATTCATTGTGACAGAAAGCGTGTCAGCCCTGCAGACCCGTGGCTACTACCTTATGCCTTCCGACAGCATCCGCCTTTGGCCTGAGCGTTGGGACAAGCCCTTCTACGATGAGTCTTTCTCATGCTCTGCCTACGACAACTGCCATGCTCCCTGGGGAAACACCCACGAGGGAACAATGCGCCATGTGGAAGACAACGACTTCATAATGGGACAATTTGTATGGACCGGATTCGATTATATCGGAGAACCGACACCCTACGGATGGCCGGCACGCAGCTCTTATTTTGGCCTTGTCGACCTCGCAGGAAATCCGAAAGATTCCTACTATATGTATCAGAGCCGCTGGCGTCCGGACCTTGACGTTCTCCATCTTTTCCCCCACTGGAATTGGAAGGAGGGTGAGGATGTCGACGTGTGGGCATACTTCAACAATGCCGATGAAGTGGAGCTTTTCCTCAACGGTGAATCACTCGGACGCAAGACCCCCGAAGGTGATGCCTACCATGTAATGTGGCGCGTGCCCTTCACTCCGGGCACAATAGAGGCTGTGAGCTATAAGGATGGCAAGGAAGTGAAGCGCACCTCAAGGAACACCGCCACAGAGCCCTATGCCCTCCGCCTTACACCCGACCGCACAGAGATCAATGCCGACGGCACGGATCTCAGCTATGTCGCAGTGGAAGTAGTAGACAAGGACGGCAATCTATGTCCGTTGGCTGAAAACGAGATCTTCTTCTCTGTGCAAGGCAGCGGCTTCAATGCCGGCACCGATAATGGTTCCCCCATCTCCCTCGAGCCCTTCAAATCCGACCGCAAGAAGGCTTTCTACGGCAAAGCCCTCGTAATCGTGCAAAGCAACGGCGATCCCGGTGAAATCCGCATCAAGGCCGTCTCCCCAGGACTGAAGGAATCCACCATATCCATCAACTCTTGTTCTCTGCGAGCTCCGGGCGATGCGCAGTAGCCCGTAATCTTAGCGTGCTCGCTATATAACCGCGACGCGAAGCTTCACAAAGTTCTGAAGCTCCGCGCCTTTGCGTGAGATTATTAAAGCTTGCAAAAGTTGAGTTGTTTACTTCTTGAGCACAGCCGAAACCTGCTCGGCTATCTGCTTCATACCGTGGATGTTGGGGTGTCCCGCTGTCTTGTCGATGTCTTGGAGCTGTACGTAGGGCACTCCGTAGCGGTCACATGCTTCCACGATTGAAGTGGTGATCTCAGGCTTAAGTCCATCGTTGATGATGTAGAGAAGCTCTGTGTTGGGATAGCGGTCTACGATATGTGAGAGCATATATGTGAGAGCCGGACGGAAGGATTTGAGCTGCTCGGTGGTCCAGTCGCTCCATACGAACTCCCCTATCGGGGCGTTGGCCCATGAGTCGTTGGTAGCGCCGAATATAAGCAATACATCGGGAGAGCCGAGATTGTCCATGCGGTTGATGAAAGCCCGCTCCGTGTAGTCCTCGCCACGGTAACCGGTAGTGCATACCGTAGAGCCTGAGTAGGAATTGTTCTGCTCCAGTTTATAGCCACCATCCTTGATGAGCTGATGCCACCATGTCTGCTTCACGTCCGTCACATCCGTACGTTTAGGATCAGCCTTGACAAAATACCACATCTCATTCGTATTGGGCTCGATGAAGTTCTCAAAAGTGGAATAAGAATCCCCAAGTATCGACACACTCTTCCTCGACTGAGCCGTGACAATAGATCCGGCAGCGATAACGACAGCCACCGCCACAGCGCCAAAACGCCTGATAAATTTTCCTTTCATTATGATATATTGTTTTTTATAATTCTATCTTCCAGCCTTCGATGCGGCGTGTCTCCGAGAAGAGAGTCAAATCGCCGATCGCATACTTTTCCTTCTTCTCTTCCATAATTTCCCATTTTCCCACAAAGTTAACGATTTCCATCGTGATTTGCAAATAAATCAGAGTCCCTTCAGCAGCTTGCGCCTCCAACCTTGACTCTTGACCCTTATGGCGAAGCCACCTAATCCGCGCCAGCAGGCGAAGCCGCCGCTCAGCTCATCTCCGCGTGCGCACGCCAAAGTCGCAATAAAACAAATACTACCTCGGAGAGGTATTCCACTTTTTGTTAACCCCAGGTTTTTAACCTGTGGGATCCGCGCCCCATCCGCCGCAATCGGCGAAATCCACGGCGAAGCCGAATCCGCGTTGAAGCCCATCCCCCTAAAATCCAATAGATTGTCTTTGATTATGTTTCAAATATGATAGCGTTGTGGGCTTCTCATCGAAGAAGATGCCCGATTTGCTGGATTGTTTACAAAAACACAATTTCACCCTCACCCTTGCATACGATTTCCAGCTCTGATAAAAAAGGGGAGATTAAGCATATTGATCTCCCCTTATTGTATTCTTACTTATTCAAGTTTCGCTTGTCTTAGTCCATTGTGATTTGATACCTCAATCTTAAAAATGCGTAGCTTTCTCTGCGTGCTCCAGCCGATGCGAAGCAGGCTGTTCTCTCAGCGAGCTTGCTATAACCGAGTCGCGAAGCTTCCCAAAGCACTGAAACTTTGCTCCTTTGCGGCCTCTGCGTGAGTTTTTTAGAGCTTGCGAAAGTTGATGTAGGATCAGAGTCCCTTCAGCAGCTTGCGCACATAGATGCCGATGTTGGTGTCGTGCTTGTCGATGCCGAGCTTCTTGCGGATGGTGCTGCTTATGTTGACGTGGCTCCGCTTCCTCATGTAGTTCCCCACATCCTTCCCCCGCAGCCCTATGGCATAGAGGCACACGTAGTTGATCTCGCTCTCTGTCAGGCCATGGTCTTCGAAATACTTTATGAAGCCTGGATGCGAGGCCTGGAACGCCAACCGGTTGCTGTCCATGAACTCCTGCTTGTTGGCGGTCAGCTCCGACACCCATGTGTCATAGGCCTTCTCAAACTCCTTGTGGTCAGATATCTGGCTCGCCAGATATGAGTTGAGCATCTCAATGCGCGTCTTTATCGCCTTGCGCACCTCCTCCGGCATCTCATCCTGCGATTGTAGCAGTTCCCTCAGGTTATCGCTCTCCGACTCCAGCTCCGCCACACGATGAGCCAGGTTCTCAGCCTCCAGAGCCTTGTTGTCCCGTTCCAGCTGAAGATTCCGATTCTCAAGAGTCAGTTTCTCCTTTTCTGTCTTTAGGTTCTCATTCTCAAGTTCCGCAGTACGAGCCTTCTGGAGTGTCAGCTCATTTTCAGCCTTCAGGCTCTCATTCTCAAGCTCTGCCGTGCGTGCCTTTTGAATGGCGAGGTCTTTCTTTATTCTGTTGCGTCGTAACTGCAGTGTACCGATAATAATTACCATCACAAGAAAAACAAAGCCAACTATGCAAATCCATATCAACTTCTTAATTTTTTCGGCTTCCCGCTCTGCCTGCAGCTCAAGCTGATACTTCTCTTCCATCGACCGGCTCTGCTGCTCGAATTTAGCGGAGTTTATGGTTTCCAATCTCTCAACGAAATCCTTATAGACAGCAAGAGCTTCCTCATACTGTTTTAGATCCTCAAGAACTGTATACTTTATCGACAGATATTTCAAAGTGTCATACGTTGCCCCTGTTTCATCGAGATAATAGAGATGTCTTAAAGCCTCGTCATTGTCTCCAAGTCTGTTGTATGCCCTCGCAAGATTAAGCATACCGTTGACATCAAAAGTTAGTCCGTCATTATTGCTTTCCAACAATTCTTTTAAATTCTTATTTAATTTAAATACGAGTGTGTAAGTGACCTTTAAATTCTTTAATTCTTGTGTCTGTTCGGGCTCCAACATTCCGAATTTATCAAGCAGATTGATCAAGCTGTCTGCCGACTCTCTGTTACCCAATATAATAAAACCATTAAGCGCGTTAAGTAAGCATTCGCACTCATCAACCGTATAATGTTTAATACGGAAAATCTCCGCTGCTTTTAAATAGTTGTCAGCATATGCTCCAAAATCATAAAAGTTCTGGTATACTATACCCTGAGCCACAAATGTTCGTGCAATTGTCAATGAATCAGTACATTTTTCAGCAATATCCAATCCTTTAACGAATGCCCGTAAGGCGCTGTCTCGTTCATTTCTGTTCTGGTATATCCGACCCTGATAATAATATGTACGGAGTTTCTCATCTGGGGTTCCGTTTTCAATATAATAGTCTATGGCTGGTTGTAGAACATCGAAGGTCGTGGTGTCGACATAGTTCTTGTCAAGCGCCATCGACATTAGCAGGGCATAGTGCGCTTTCTCTCGTTTTCCTTTCAGATAGGAGACATCAATAGAATTCAGGATAAAGAGGGAGGAGTCCGGATGGTTTTCTATCAGTCTTTCGGCTATATCAAGCTGTCTCGATACATAGGAAGACCCTCCGCATCCTGACAAACATAGGATAACGGTGAATATCATTACGGGCACTGCCCTCCAAATATGATAGTATATTTTAGATTTCATAATGCAAATTTAAACATTTTATTCAAACTTCGCAATATGTAAATCCATAATAGTCTTTGTAGGGACGCACGGCTCGTGCGTCCACATGTGGCATGTTAAAAACCATCTCTATGAAAAGCTATTCTGCATTCATCCCATAAGATATGAAAGTTTATCAACAGTTGCGCAAAAATAAATTTGCACTCAATCCATATTTTGCTATTATACAACATATTACAAAAAAAATATTTTTCCAAAATATGAAACTTTTTATTTGCAATATGAAAGTTTCAAGCAGTAATTTTGCACCGTCGAAAACAACCAAAAACACTTAAAACAATGAAAAAGATTTTATCATTCATCGTTGCCTTTATGGCCCTCACACTTCCGATGTCTGTGCATGCATCGGATGACAAATCTACCCCTCAACCTATAACACTTAGCTCGCATGCAGACAATAACAAACCGAACCCTAAGCCACGCCGTGCACAGATGCGCATACCTGTGGAGGCATGGTATGAAGCCGATACCGAAACAATCTCCATCATATATTATGGAGACGCGACGGGAGAAGTAAATCTCTATCTCAACAGACAGCTAATAGAAAGCTCGTCTGATATCAACACCACATTCACCGTTTCAGAAGCAGGATTCTACACAATTGAGATTATGACCGAATCCTGGACTGCTACAGGAAGCATCGAAATCTAATCTCGCTACTAAAAAAATTAAGAATAATAAAATCAGATATTAGCCGGCTATATCTGACAGACCAGACTGTATAAAAGGCGCAGAATCCGACGAAGCGTGATGAGTCGAAATAAAAACAATATAACTTATCATGAAAAAAACTGTTTATAGCTTAATCAAAGCCCTACCAGCTATTCTTATGATGGCTGCATGCTCCCAGACAGAAGAACCTGACATTGATCTCAGCGTCTCCCAACAAACCACAAGAGCCACAGATGAAGACCCATTCTTCTCAACTACTCTCCAAAACCGAATGGATATCGCAATATGGCTTGCTAAAAACTATACTCTTGAGGAAGCTCAACGAATCCACAACGCTGTGCAGAGATCACATTCTTTGGGACTTGATGAAATGTATTACCTAAAAGAATTCGTATCCGAATCTCCCTCATCGAATAAAGTGGTTCAAGAAGAACCTTCTGAAATATCCCAAAAACTTAGATCGGAGCTTTTAAACGGAAGTTTCGTAGAAGAATCAGGCATATCCACTCAGGATTTCAACCCAAGACCTGCTCTCTTTAACCATGATCGTCTTAATATATACTGGCCTTACTCAGAGAACTGGGATGGAATCACAACGCCCGTTGTAGTTTACGCTCCCCAAAATCTTTCTGACTTAAAAGCAATCGGGTACATCTACAATAAGAATACCAAAAAATTGATGCTCACACACGTTGATGAGCAATTCTGCGAGCGTCACCCCGTATGGATAATAACAGAAAGCGAGACACCTTATTCGGATCTACCCAATTTTGCCAAAGGAGAAAATGTATCTGCAGATGGGATCCTTTATTCAACAAATTCAGTTCCTTCAATTGGGACTAATCCCCCAGTTCCCCAACCTATTGATTCATTATCCCATTCTAACTTCAGGGAGCCAATAAATACTGTTCTCCTTGGCTATGTCAGATCAGAAAAAAATCACGACAGTTGGTTGGCTGGCGGATCCGAATATGTATTTAGATTCGCATCTCTCAAAAACACTAACCTTTCATGTGAGTCTGACACCAGCAAATGTACTCCAGACTTGGCAAGAACTAAGATTTGTTTTACACGTAAGGAAATTAGGCATAGGACTCAAAAGGAATTAAATGCAATCGCAGTAAGCGATTGGCAAAAATCCCTTGAGAATATAGTCATGACTCTTGTAGAAGAAGATGGTGGAAATAAGGAGTATAAATATGAAGCATCTATCACCGTAACTTGGGAAGACAAGAAATATGGTATTGACGTTTCAATTCCCTATCGTAATCTCGATGATAAAATTGCGGAAAGAACATATTCGAGAAACTATATATTTTCAACTAATAATTATTTAGGCAAAGATGAAAATGGAAACGGCAAATGGTATGAGGACAATTCCGATGGTGTTTATTGGACAATTCCATATAAACGTGGCGTGTTTGTTGATTACGAACCTGTTCTTCCTTAAAAACCGAACCAATATATGAAGACAATAAAGATTCTTGCAGCAGGTATTGTAATGACAGGCTCATCCTTATCATTGCAGGCTCAGCACTTCACACTCGGTCCGGAAGTAGGATATGAGCGGGCGGCAATCCACATTGGAGACACCCAGAACAAGGGATTATCCACTCATACAGGCAATGGCATCAAGATTGGAGCATCAGCCGCATACGACTTCGACAATGGTCTATTCCTCCGATCAGGTCTCTACTACAGCCACCGTGGAGGAGCACATCTCTATGGCCTCAATGATACCCAACGATTCCCCCAAGTCAAGGATATATTTCTTAAGACAACAGATTTCCTGACACTACCGCTGACAGTAGGATATGAGCTGCCGTTCAGCACCAAATGGGGCGTAGGAGTGGAAGCCGGAGGCTACATAGCATCCGGACTTGGTATGGGCAATTCATTTTTCGACCTTACGAACAACGAGGGATCAGCCGGATCCGTTTTCAAAGACTCGCAGTTCACCGTAGCAACTCCTGACGGCTCGGATCGCACAAGAGTAACGATTAAGGGATCGGACAGAATTGACGCAGGATGCGTATTCGGAGCACACATCCGTTTCGACAGAATCAAGCTCAGGGCTACCTATCAGTTAGGTCTCTGCAAAACAATCTATGACCTGGCAATGCCCCGAACCTTCACCCTCTCCCTCGCATACGATTTCCAGCTCTGATAAAAAAGGGGAGATTAAGCATTTTGATCTCCCCTTCTTCAATTCTTACTTATTTAAGTTTCGCCAGTTCTCTCGTATTAATTCGCAATTCCTTAGCGCAGGAACTGCGCTTGTTCTCTGCGAGCTCCGGGCGATGCGAAGCAGACCGTAATCTTAGCGAGCTTGCCACAACCGTGACGCGAAGCTCCTCAAATCATTGAAACTCTGCTCCTCTGCGCCCTTTGCGTGAGAATCTTAGAGCTTGCGAAAGTTGAGTTACTTATTTTAATCATTAAGAGTTGCTTTCAATCTATGAAAACCATTTCAAACGACGATGTATATGCCGACGCACTGTCAACCGCCGCGTTAGCCACAATACCATTCATAACCTTCGGAATACTCAAGTATCCGGTTCTCCTGAACATAGCGTCTGCCCTCGGCATACTGTTAGGATTCGCCTTCCTGATCAGGTTCGTAATGATGCTATACAGGCCTGAAATCATCAGGACAAAAGGATGGATCGAACAATTCATGTCCCTCCTGCAGCTTCCCTATGTCTTCGCCATTTCCGCCACCATTCTCATCTTCGATGGCATGGACGCTTCCGTAGTGCTATGGATCTGCCTCGCTTTCTCACTCATGGCAGCCGCCTGGAGCATCTACGACTTCAACCATCCCGACTAAATCTACGGCGAAGCCGAATCCTAATTGTAGCTTATCCCCTAATATCCAATAATTTAAATTCTGCGTTCATCTGCCCGTTCCGAGCTTGCTGAGAGGGCGATAGCCCGACAAAGCATAGGTCTGCGCCTAATATCCTTATAGTTCAGAACTACATATGCGGATCAATATCATTGATATCCACAAGCCGATGCAGTATAGCAAAGACCGTCAACCCGGCAGCCGAGTGTATATTAAGCTTGGCAGAGATATTGCGCCGATAAGTAGTGACAGTATTGATGGAAATAAAGAGTTTATCAGCTATCTCCTTGTTCTGCATACCCCGCGCCACGCACCGCAGAATATCCTTCTCCCTATCTGTCATACAGTCAACCAATGAATCAGACTCCTCATCCTCATTCCGCTCAGGCTTTGCATCCCTCTCCTTGATCTTCAGTGACCTCTCAAGACGCGACACAGCCGGCAGGAACATCCGATCCTCTATCTCGCAATGCGAACAAAGATCAGAGTTACAATCTATGATATCATTGAGCGCCGACACGAGCAAAAGATTGTTCATGACATGATAATGACGTATGAAGATATCCTTAAGCTCATCGAGTTTCTCCGTCATGCTCGTATGCCCCACAGAATAGTCTGCTATCCGAAACTCATCTGAAACGTCCCCTTTCAGCAGACGGTCGACATAGCTGAATATACTGTCGTTCTCGTGCTCCATATGCCTGCGCACCTCAGCGCAATAATCATCGAAAAACTTCAGCAGCTGCAGCAGCACGTCATCAATCGGAAGCCCGCTTATGGCAAGGAGAAGCTTACGCCGTATGGAAGGCAACAGGAACTCAAGGAAATAAGAGTGGGCAGTCCTCAGATAGCGCATCAGTGAAGTCAGCGACACATCAATAGAATAAGGACGCTTGTCGATAAGGTTGCACACAGCGAGAAACGTACGTTCATCAACTCCATCTTCGGCACAGACCTCCTTCACCGTCTTGTCGCCGAAGCCGAGTGAAATACCGAATCTGGCAGCGACCATCATCAGGTCGCTGTTTTCGTCTATAAGGTCGCGAAGCCTGTCCGCACCTGTATATGCCTTCAACTTCTCCATTCTGTTTATTAAGTTTATTCAAGTTTCGCTTGTTCTAATTTATTGTGTCTCAATTGCCGGAGCATTAAAGTTGCGTAGCTTTCTCTGCGTGCTCCGGCCGATGCGAAGCAGGCCATCATCATTGCGTGCTTGCCAAAACCGAGTCGCGAAGCTCCCCAATCATTGAAACTCTGCTCCTCTGCGCACTCTGCGTGAGATTTTTAGAGCTTGCGAAAGTTAAGTTAAGTTTAGTAAAACTTTTATGGTGCAAAAGTAACAAATATTTTTTAACGATACCATACCTACTTTTGAGTATTTTTAGATTTTCATACCCATTCATAAGGCATTTTAAAGATTTTTTATTTAGAATTTGTCTAAATAATGAG
>JAIDSL010000154.1 GCA_029061255.1 Muribaculaceae bacterium | reverse complement strand
TCTTGGGAGAGTGCTTCGAGAGAGGTGAAGGTGGCTGTGAGGGGAGCAGCGCCGGGGCCTGTAGAGTAGGCTATTGCCGGGAAGGGGATTTTCTCGAGGAGGTCTTGCTCTGTCAAGTTGGAGTTTTTGAGGTTGAAGAGAGTATTGATGGTGGGGGGAGTGAGGAATTTTGCCGGGTCGAGGGGGTTGAGGTTGGAGTCGAAGAATTTTACTTCGGTATCTGAGACGGGCCGCAGGCCGGAAGGCCTGCTTTCCATGTTGCTGACGGTGTAGAGGGTCATTACGAGCTGACCTTTTTTGTAGGGAAGGAGCTTGATCTCAAGGGTGCTGACCGGGGTGACCGATACCTTAATGTAGTCGGGAGCCACTTGCTCCAGGCGGCTCTCGCCCCCGAGGGCATTCTGCACAGTCAGGAGGCTGTCTGCCTGGTTATAGTAGTCGAGCATATCGAGGCGCGTAGAGGGGCGCAGCATGTCGAGCACCTCCAGCGGGATTTCGGCAAACACCTTTGAGGCAGTAAGGGTATCAGCCACATTCACGGCAGCATGCCCCGCGGCAGAAGCCACGAGGCAAAGAGTCAGCAATAGCCATTTACGGCAATTCCTGATGCATGATGCAAAATGCATGGTCATTTTTTCTTGAATATATCGTAGTTACCGTTATATTTCGATTTGGGAGCATCGGCTTTCTTGGCTTTCTTCTCCTTCTTTTCCTTTTTCTTTGAGGCAGCAGGGGCTCCAAGCGACATCTCATAGTCCGTTCGCGCTGTCTTCTTGGATTTCTTTTCTTTCCGCTCTCCACTCTCCGCCTTGCTCTTCTTGAGCTCAGCTTTCTTCGCTCGGTCTTTCGCCTCGCGAGAGTAGTCGCGGTCAGTGGCAAACTCAGCCTTGACCTTCCTTCCGAAGAAGTCGGCGTTGCGAAGAGCATCCACCACCTTTCGGGCATCCTTCTTCCTGACATCGAAGAGGGTGTATTCAGGCATAAGGTCGATGCGTCCGATCTCAGGCTTTGAACCTACTACCGAGCGGTTGATAAGCTCCATCAGGTTGCCGGGGAAGAAGCCTTGTGCCTTGCCGATGTTGACCATCAGGCGCTCATAGCCATCCTCTGCAGTTCGGCGGTCCTTATCGCCACGCTCTCTCCGCTCTCCCCTACTCTTTCTGTCTCTCCGCTCTCCACTCTCACCTCTATCCTTCTTGGCATCGGCATTGAGGTCAATGTCAGGCATATCGCGGTAGTATTCGAGCAGACGGTTGAATTCCAATGAAAGCACACGCTTCAGGAGGTCTTCTTCAGAAAGCCATTCCAATTTCTTGCGCACACCGGGAAGGAAACGCTCTATCTGGGCATCATCCACTTCCACACGCTCGATGCGGTCAGCAAGGTTATATATTTGCTTTTCTATAATATGGTCAGGGGTAGGCACCTTCTTGTATTCAAAAGTCTTGCCTATGCGCTTCTCTATCTCACGGAGCTTACTGCGCTCGCGGGAGTGGATGATAGCGACTGAGACTCCGGTCTTGTTGGCACGTCCCGTACGACCGGAGCGGTGGGTATAGACAGCCACATCATCCGGCAAGCCATAGTTGATCACATGTGTGAGGTCATCTACGTCAAGACCACGGGCTGCCACATCGGTTGCCACAAGGAGCTGGGTGACATGGTCGCGGAATTTCTTCATCGCCAAGTCTCGCTGCGCCTGCGAGAGGTCGCCATGGAGGCAGTCGGCATTATATCCGTCAGCAATAAGTTTGTCGGCAATCTCCTGCGTCTCACGCTTGGTGCGGCAGAAGATGATGCCGTAGATATCCGGGTTGTTGTCAGCCACACGTTTGAGAGCAAGATACTTGTCGTGCGCCTTCACCATATAATAGATATGCTTGACATTTTTCGAGCCCTCATTCTTGTTGCCCGCTACAAACTCCACAGGATCTTTCATGAAATTGCGTGCGATGGCTGCGATTTCCTTCGGCATCGTGGCTGAGAACATCAGCATCTTCCTGTCTTCCGGCACATGCGAAAGGATCTCATTGATGTCATCGATAAAGCCCATGTTGAGCATTTCATCGGCTTCGTCGAGGATTACGGTGTTGACGCTATCGAGCTTCACCACTCCCCTCTTTATGAGGTCGATGAGTCTGCCGGGAGTTGCCACTATCACTTGGGCACCCTTGCGGATGGCCTTGATCTGCGAGTCGATGCTGCTTCCGCCGTAGACGGGGATTATCTTCACTCCGTCGAGATACTTTGCGAAGTCGGCAAGGTCGCCGGCTATCTGGAGGCAGAGCTCACGCGTAGGGGCTATCACAAGAGCCTGGGTGGCATCGCTGTCAGGGTTGATGCGCTGCAATAGGGGGAGGCCGAAAGCGGCGGTCTTGCCGGTACCGGTCTGGGCGAGGCCGACTACGTCGCCCTCTTTTGAGATGAGGTGAGGGATCACCATTTCCTGTATCGGCATCGGATGCTCGAAGCCGAGTTCTTCTATCGCTTTGAGAAGACGGGGGTCAACGCCGAGGTCTTCGAATGTCTTCATATCTTGAGTTTCTTCCATAATCTATTTTTTTGACTCTGGTGGGAGGCTTGGAAGCCTCCCTTCCATAGGTTTGACTCAGTGGGCGGTTGGGAAACCGCCCTCCCATAGCCAGCTTTACATGGTATTAAAAAAGTGTGGACGCATTGGTCGTCCCCACTTTATATAACATAGAAATGGAAATAATGTTTGTGTTGAGGCATTAGCGCACTATCATCTTCTCTGATGAGTCTGCGCTTCTGAGGATATACATCCCTTTGCCAAGCGATGGGACATCAGCCTTAGAGACTCCGGCTTTTACAAGGCGACCGTCAAGGCTATAAACGGAGACTGTCTCTGAAGCAGGAATCACAGAAACAGCATTGAATTCAGCTTCTCGCTCTTCTGAAGTCATCAATATGAATTCATCGACGCTGTATTGTGCCGGATCGGTGAGCTGAAGATAGGCTTGATTGCGGGGGATAAACTCATAGTCTCCTCTCACGAATGCCGGACGCCCTTCAGCAGTGACGCCGAGCAAACGCATCGTCTCCTGATCGAAGGGAGTGCGGTTGTAGTGGCGATTGGTCAACGGATTGTCGAAATATACACCCTTGAGCATATTTCCACTTATCTTTTCGGCTTTGCCACCAACGTTCAGGCGGTTGGAGGAAGGCTGCGATGTGCTGCATTCGATGATTACAGGGGTTGAGGCAGGCACAGTGCCCTCAACTTCGGCTATGATGGCTGCGCCACGGGAGTCAACTTCACTGATAGTGTAAAACTTGATACCATCTGAATATGCGCTGAAAGGGAAACCGGCAAACATTGGCGCATAAAATTTCCCCTCTGCTTCTATGCTTGGAGCGACCCCGAAATACTGATCGGAATCAGCCTCAATTGGATGGAAAAACCATCGGCTCGGATCGCCTGAAGCATCGGCTGAAGCAAGACCTTCGTCTTGATCCGGATGATCCCAGATATCACCGAGATACTTCACCACACCACTTTTAGTGGCATATATGGAATATGCTGTCACTCCATCATAGGGCTTCCTATAAGGATATACACTGAGGTATTCATTCATAAAGCTATGGATGCTCGTGCCCTGACCGAAGATATCATAGTAATAATTGCCTTGGGGAGCCTCCTCTACAAAGAATACGGAAGCAGGGTCAGACACCACACGCTCAGGATCAGCATAAAGCTGAAGGGCTCCGACATCTGCAGTGGATGATGACACACTATACGAACCCTTATTGTCGGTGAGATACGCATAGCGTTTGGTGTAGGCATTTTGCACACGATAGTAGCCGTTGCCGGTGATTTCAGCAAAGGCAGGGAGGGCAAAGAGAGCCGTAAGAGTGTAGAGTAAAAGTTTCTTCATATGTTTTAGTTGAGGGTGGAGGATTATAAAAAGCATCCGCCGTGCACTCTGACACGACGGATGTGCTTTTTGATAACGCTATGGATGCATGATATATTGTATCCTAAGCGGAAAATTCACTGATTACTCGCAGACGCAGATAGCAACGCGGTTATCAACTGGATCTGCATAAGGCTGCTCCTCAGCTTCGCCCATGCTCTTCACGATGATGCGGTCTGCTGCGATGTTGAACTTAGTCTTAAGAGTCTTAGCTACGATTTCAGCACGCTGCTTGCTGAGACGGAGGTTGATAGCGAGTGTACCTGTACCCTTGTCAGCATAACCGGTGATGACAACCTTTGCATTGGGGTGATCCTTAAGGAACTCAGCAACTTCGCTAACTTTGTACATCTCCTGAGTAGTGATAGTAGCAGTGTTGATGCGGAAGAAGATGTCGCGACGGAGCATTTCGGGCTTAACCTCCTCGATGACGTTGGTGACAGGAGCGGGCTCAACCACCTTCTCGATGATGCGCTCGATGATCTGAGGCTGCTGAACAGGAACCTCAACTACGCGAGTAGTCTTGTTGTATTTCGGACCGAAAGTGTATTTCACACCTACGAGGCCATTGAAATACCAGTCAGCATTGCCAGCCTTCTTAGAGTTGTAGCCGTCAGGAAGAACGTTTGCCATCAGTTCGATACCAACAGCAACATGTTCAGAAACGTTGAAGTTGCAGTCAAGACCGAACTGGCCGAGGAAACGAGCCTTAGTGCCGTCCCAAATGAGTTCGAGACCTGTAGCTTCAGGTGCAGCCGGGTCAGGATATGCGTTCTTAAGATTAGCATTGGCTGTTTGAGCCTCATCATTCTTAAAACCGATGTTGGCACCGATACCTGCGAAGAAGTCTACATCAACAAGACGGTATGGATCGTAGCCACCGATGAGGTTGGTAAGATTAACTACTGCATCTACAGTAGGAGCTACATAGTTCCATTTCCAACGCTGGTTGAACGGTACGAGCGCACCGTTTTCGCCAAGCTTATTGAAGTTCTGAGCGCCACGAGACTGCCAGAAGTTAACAGCGAGACGAGCACCGATATAGGGGTTGAAGTTGTAGCCGCCAGCTACCTGAGCATTAGGGCTGAA
The DNA here is from genome assembly GCA_029061255.1 of Muribaculaceae bacterium. Classification (GTDB taxonomy): domain Bacteria; phylum Bacteroidota; class Bacteroidia; order Bacteroidales; family Muribaculaceae; genus Lepagella. The sequence goes on along the minus strand of JAIDSL010000154.1, from coordinate 2,603 downwards.
GAGGTGGCCGAATGATGTTTCGCCAAGGGTTTCCTGACCACCGAATTGTCCCTGGAGATACCAGTTGGGGACGTATGAATACTCGGTGATGGTTTCTTGTGCCATAGCAGAAGCTCCAGCGAAAAGCATAGCACCAGCGAGCAGAATCTTATTTAATTTCATAATTGAATTCTTTATTATTTGGGTTTCAGATTAGTTTCAGGTATCGGTCCGGAACCGGAGTCGGCTCCGGACACGAATCAATCAAAACTTATTTAACCTCGATGTAGAATTTCTTGGTTGATGTATAGCCACGGTAGTCGAGAGCCTGGTATGTGAACTCGTAAACGTTGCCAGCGGGGAGACCCTTAACGAGCACCTCAATCTGGTTGCCTGAAAGGACCTTATTGAGATTGCCGGTGTTGAGAGATGCGAGATCAACGTTTGCAACAGGAGCACCATTCTTGTAAACGCCTGTCACAGCAACATACTTCTTGCAAGCAGGAACGATAAGTTCACCAGTGTAGCTTGAAAGGAAGATCTTGAATGAATCGCCACCCTTGCTATAGAACGGAGTTGGATCATTCTTCTTGCCTGAAGCGATACCATAGTCAGAAGAACCGCCCATGCTGTAGAATGCAGCTACCTGAAGGTAAGCATTTGGATCCTTAAGGAAGTTATTGATCTTATTAGCAATCTTGTTGTAGAGATCAATAGCCTTGTCGATCTTACCGTAGTAAGGTTCGAATGGTTCTAAGATGCCATCGAACATCTTGTCGATCTGTCCACCAAGCTGTTTGTTGATTTGGTCGATAACATCATCTAACTGAGATTTAATTTGGCTAGTAAGTTGACCAGTAAGATCCTGTACACCTGATTCTATTCCTGAAACAATTCCTGATTTGATGTCATCAAGTCCTTCAATATAGCTTACGATTTCTCCTTGTTTTGCAACAACGGTCTTATCGGTAGTAAGAATAAGGGTAACTGGTTCTGCTGTTGCCAAATCCTCACCCATCATTACATTTGGAATAGTAATCGTAAGTTGACCATTACCTGTCTCATTAAAATTGATTTCGTCCCAGTTGATTGTGAATTCACCTACTGTAATATCTGAGAGTTCGAACTTAAGAGCACCATTCTCCTTAATCTTATTGATAAGGTTTTCGATGTGGCCGATTTCGGGAAGCTTAACAGAAGAACCGGGGTACCCTTTTGCGAAGTTATAGCCAAGCGGGAGTGCAGTAGCAACTGCAAGGTCGTACTGGCTGAGAACTGCGGCATAGTTACCAACTGCAAAGCCCGGGTCAGTTTCGTCAGCGAGACCATTGTTCCAACCATAACGGAGACCGTATGCGGGTATCTTGCCCTGGAGCTGTTCGAGGACAGCCTTAACGAGAGCCTTAGCAGTAGTCTTGGAAGGATCCTTAACTACGTCCTTCATAGCTACCTTAAGATCCTCCTCAAGAGCAACTACGATATCATTGAGATTGTCTTCGTTGAGAGGCATCTTAACTTCACCCTCATAGAATCCATTCTCTGCAGTACGAGTATATCCGTTCTGGAGAACATAATCACTGGGGGTAAGAGTTACAGGATAAGGAAGAGCATCACCATTTGATTTCTCAAGAGTAACCTGAAGATTTTCAATCTGAGCACCAACGGGGTTAAGAGTTACGTAAACCTTACCGAGAGTAACATTGCCTTCCTCGTCGTCAGCATAGTATCCCTGAGGAGCTGTGAATTTGCCGGCAGGAGCAAGCGCAGCAAAATCAAGACCCGGTTTGCCGTTTACATTGACATCGTTTGACGGGAATTCAATTGCGAGGTTGCGCTCGTTGTAGCCATACCAGTTGAAGAGGATGTTGCTCTTCACGCCGAGCGGAGTGCGGAAGTTACCGAATACTGGGCTGTAAACACCCTGGATAAGGATACCGGTAACCTGCTTGTCCAACTTAGCAATGATAGTGTCAATTGCCTCCTGAAGAGTGTCAACCTGACCCTGAAGATCTTCGATATCAGCTGCGTGAGCATTGAGAGCCTGAGTTAAGAATTCCTGAGTAGCCTCGATTGCCTGATAAATTTCCTCAAGCTGACCGGGCATTGATGCAGCAAATTCCTTGAGGGCAGCAAGCTCATTGTCAATTGCCAACAACTTACCATCAATATAGTCTTTACTATAAACATTTCCTTCAAGCTGGTCAACACGACCTTTAAGTTGAGACAGGGCACCGTCAATATTATCAATCAGTGTCTGTTGTTCTGCATCTTTCTGCTGGAGCTTCTCAATCAATCCATTAACAGTTGCAATGTCTGTTCTCCGAGCCTCAGCTTCGGCATTGACAAGACCTTCAAGCCTTACAGACTCGTCTTTGAGCTGTTGGCGAAGCTTTGAAAGATCATACGAAGTTTGAGTTGCAAGGTCGTTCACGTCATCCTTACAGGACTGGAGAGAACCGACAGACACACTTGCCAAAAGTGTCAAAGCAACTCCATAGAGTACTTTCTTCATCATCTCTGGTAATTTTAAGTTATTGATAATTGTTAATTTATATTATTTTCATTTATATGCGGAATCTAAAACGCGTACCTGAGCAAAACCCAAAGTATGCAAGTCTGAACAT
>JAIDSL010000153.1 GCA_029061255.1 Muribaculaceae bacterium | reverse complement strand
TTATAAGTTATATGTTTTAAGTTGTCAGTTTAAGGGGGATGGGGTTAGGGGCGGATTTGGCCGTTGCCTTTGATGATCCATTTGTATGTGGTGAGCTGTTCAAGCCCCATTGGTCCTCGTGCATGAAGTTTTTGGGTGGATATGCCTATCTCAGCACCTAATCCAAATTGTGCTCCATCAGAGAATGATGTCGGGGCATTGACATAGACGCAGGCTGCATCCACATTGCGGCAGAAGGTGTCGGCTGAAGATTGCCGTTCTGTCACTATTGCCTCGCTATGTCCTGATCCATACTTGGCAATATGCCCAAGGGCTTCATCGAGGCTGTCTACAGTCTTGATGGCCATTGCATAGCTTAGAAATTCCTTTCCAAAATCTTCAAGCTTGGCTCGCTGCAATAAATTTTCAGGATATTTGCCAAAGAGAGCTCCGAATGCCCTTTCATCTGCATAGATAGCAACATCGTGCTCTTTTAACGGGGTACAAATTTCAGGGAGCCTATCAAGCTGAGAGGAATGAATGATGGCACAGTCAAGGGCATTGCATACGCTGACACGTCGGGTCTTGGCATTGTTTACTATCGCTCTGGCAACAGCTATGTCGGCTTTATCATCAATGTAGGTGTGGCAAACCCCTGCTCCGGTTTCAATCACCGGAACGGTGGAATGAGAGAGCACGCTATCGATAAGCTGCCTACCTCCTCGCGGAATTATCACGTCGACCAAGCCTCGTGCGGTCATCATTGCCTCTCCGGCTTCACGTGTGGAAGGAAGCAAAGTCAGCACATGTGGATTTATATCATGGTCAGAAAGAGCTTGATGAATGGAATCAACGATTGCCTTATTGCTATTGTCAGCATCATGTCCACCTTTTAGCACACAGGCGTTCCCGCTTTTAAAACATAGTGAGAAAACATCACAAGTGACATTGGGACGAGCCTCAAAAATCACTCCAACAACTCCGAAAGGCACTGCCACACGGGTGATTTCAAGTCCATTGGGGCGAATTCTCTTGTCGATTTCTTTCAAGGGGGATGGCAAGGACGCGACATTACGAATATCATCGGCAATTGCTTTCAACCTTGCAGGTGTAAGCAATAAGCGATCTCGCTTTGGATCATCTGCAGCCATTTTCTCCAAATCGATTGCATTCGCCTTAAGTATCTTATCGGTGTCGGCTTCAAGAGTGTCTGCCACGTGGAGGAGAGTCTTTGATATTTTTGTATCGTCGAGCTTGAGCAGGTCAGATGAAGCAGCTTTTGCTTCTTTTATCGTCGTTTTCGTCGTTGTCATCGTTGTCATCGTTTTCGGATTTACTATTCGATATAGAGATAATCGTAATGAATCAGAGGCTTGCATCCATGGATGCCGATTAGTCTGGCTGCCTCTTCAGAGCTATAGGAAACTCTTCCAATGCCTATGGAAGCTCCTGATTCATCAACCACCTTCACCAGATCATCCTTCTCAAACTCACCTTCAATTCCGGTCACCCCAACAGGCAAGAGGGAAGCAGCCTTTGAGGAGGTAAGCGATGCGGATGCTTTTTCATTGATTCGAACTATTCCTTTTACGAAACCTTCGCTGTGTGCAATCCAGCGTTTCATGGAAGAAGCGGGAGTCTGAGAGGGCAGGAACCTCGTGCAAGGGGTGAGAGGATTCTTATAGAGCAGTATATCAGTCAGTATGTTTTCACGTCGGCCATTTGCAATGATCACCTCGATTCCTTCATCGCTGACTTTGCGGGCAATACGGTGCTTTGTCACCATACCTCCTCGCCCGAAGCCTGATTTTTCTGTCACAATTACGTTGCTGATATCATCTTGTTGTGTGACAACAGGTATGAGTCGAGAACCTTGTCTATTGGGGGCACCGTCGAAGATGCCATCGATATTGCTCAATATCACAAGAGCGTCGCAGTCGAGCATTGTTGCTATCAGACCTGAAAGTTCATCGTTGTCGGTAAACATCAGTTCTGTGACGCTGATTGTATCATTTTCATTGACGATAGGAATTACTCCGGCCTCCATCATCACCATCATGCAGTTGCGTTGGTTGAGATAGTGGCGGCGAGTTGAAAAACTCTCTTTCATCGTCAAAACCTGACCTACCATGACTCCATGATCATGGAAGAGATCGTAGTATCTATTGATAAGTTTCACTTGACCAATGGCAGAGAAGAATTGTCGTTGGCTCACGTCGTCGAGACGCGAAGTGTCAATATCGCGACATTCACCTCTTCCACACGCCACTGCTCCGGAAGAAATTAAGACTATTTCCATTCCGGCATCACGCAGACAGCACACTTGATCTACGATGGCAGAGACACGAGTCACGTCAAGCGAACCGTCGGAACGGGTCAAAACGTTGCTGCCTATTTTGATTGCAACTCTCATATGTTAATTTTTCAGTTATCCTTCTTTTTCAGCTTCATAATTATCCTTACAAATAATGTGCTTGGAAAGAAGAATTGCAAAATTAATAATTCTTTTGAAAGGAAGAAAATTTTTAGTATGTAAATCAGTCATAAGTCAGAAACCAAATCCGGAAAGTACACTTTTGATGGCACGCTTCACCTTGTCTTTGTTTTTGTAGACCGGAGGTAGAGGAATATGGCCGTTGCCGACGCGTGTGTCTATTTCCATGCC
>JAIDSL010000152.1 GCA_029061255.1 Muribaculaceae bacterium | reverse complement strand
ATAAATCTGGGGCAGACGGAATGCGGCCCCTGCAGACGAGAAATGCCAACACTCTCTAAATGGAAAGAACAGTTTCCGGATGTGGTATTCCTTTCAGCATCCCGACATAATACAGAAGAAATACTCCCAATAGTCAATCAACATAAATTTACATGGACTCATCTTCAGGAGGCAACAGACTTAGTGGCTCTTGTTAGGCAGCAGGGATTCCCCCTTACGATTGTTGTTGATAAGAAAGGAATCGTTCGTTTTGCGAAAGTAGGTGCTTCAGAAGAAAACCAAGCTGAGGCTGTTTCTATTATTGAAAGATTATCAGGGAAATGATGTCAGATTGTAATCCTTACATGGAAATATTGCCTCTTTCCCAACATTTATGGCCGTCAACTTCAAAGAATCAGAGAAATTATAGCATTATGGACACAAACAAAACTAACAAATAGAAAGGAATATAATGGTATATGAAACATCTGATTCTTTTAATTCCGTTGATAGTTCTATTGAACTGTTGTAGGACGCAAACATTATCTAATACTTCCAATGAAAGAATAATTCATGGATATACCTATGACAACACATCCGGAGAAGGACTTAATGGAACTTTTGTGTACAACCTTACTCAAGGTATGATGACAGTTGCAGATTCAACCGGCAGATTTAAACTAAAAGTAAACGATGGTGATTCCATCCGGTTTAAGTATGTCGGAATGAAAGACAGTGTTATACTTATATCAAAGATAACTCCTTCATATTTGCAGGTTGGACTGGATACTGCCAATACAACTCTAATAGGCAATGAAATACTCCGAACGCGCCCATCTGATTTATTTAATGACAGCCTATACGGGATGATTCAGTCCTCACTTACTGAAAAAGACTGCCAATCCCCATTCTTTTATTTCAACGAAGAATGGATTCCAGGAGCGAGTGTAAATATGATCAGTGAGGATTCAATATCTAACATAGACTTCAAGATTGATGAGTATGGGAACAAGGCAATTTTTGTGTCGCTTCCACCAAACTTAATAGATACATTAAAGACTCATGTTAATGAAGTCTACAAAGATATGTGGGTTGAATATGATCCATCGTGCGAGTTCCCCGGAGGGGATGGTAAGCTGAAGGAATGGCTTAAGGAGAATATCCGTATTCCGGAAGGCTTCAAGGGTAGAGAAAGGGTCGTTGTTGGATTCACGGTCCTACCAGATGGCACTGTTACCGAGTGCCATATAATTAAACCCAAAGGAGACGAGAGACTGAATAAAGAGGCGTTAAGATTAGTGCAAGCGTTACCCCGGTTTTACGTTGAATATTATACTCCTGTAAGGGAGCCAATCCATCGAGCATTGCCAATTGTTTTTGAAAAGGATCTATGTGTTAACGGTAGTTATGCTACGCATAACGTTAATGGCTGGTATCCGGTTGCGGACTTTCCTGAGAATAAGATTGAGGGAAAGACATTTGTTACGACAAAAGATTTTGCCGAAGTTTCTATTGATACAGTATCATTTCCAGATATGGCAGTCATTGAGGGACGACTGAAAGCGCAGATGATTCAGAAATGGGCTGACGCTACTGAATCAAGAATCGGTAAACGCATAGGTTTCGTATTCAAAGACTCTGTGATAATGGCTCCTACAGTAAATTGTCGGATAGAAAGCGGTAGTTTTACAATCAATAGCCCGGACAAAGCGCTGATTCTCGAAATCTACAATTCATTGAAAGAAAAGTAATGATTGCTTGACCGCTATCCTCGGATAATTAATATTATAAAATCATGAATAATAGTATTGCTAAAATATATAGGCCATTTATAATAGCCCAATATTCACTTTTTCTCAAAAAGTAATAAGAATAAAAAGAATGAATTTCCATTAAATGATGTACATGAAATGTTATCTTTTTTTATTGTTACCGCACCCGTCTGGAGTGAAGTGAGGATTTCAAGTTTCGCTTGTTCTAATCCATTGATATAAAATACTCAAGTATCTAAAATGCGTAGCCTTCTTTGCGTTCTCCGGCCGATACGAAGTAGGCCGATCACTCTGCGGGCTCGCCATGACCGCGACGCGAAGCTTCCCAAAGCACTAAAACTCTGCCCCTTTGCGCCTTTGCGTGATGAAAAAAGAGCAAGCGGAAGTTGAGTCATTAAAATTTCGTCGACATCCACTGCGAAGCCGGATCTGCGTTGCTATAGAATCTCTTATTATCCAATAATTTATTTTCTGTACTACTCTATATGAATTCGCAATACGGAAAACGGAAAACGTACAACGTAAAACGCAAAAATTGAGCGTAGCTTAATTTTTGATGGGGATAAGGGACGACCCCTATTTTTATGTTGTAACTTTGCCCCCGGAAACGAAACCCAACCGGTTGCCGACGCTCGTGGCAATCAGGTCTATGGCAAGTAAGTATACGCGCTTCCAGGCGAATAAGAGCCCAATATGGAAAGCAGGCTTTTCAGCCTGCGCCCTATGGTAAGGCGGTTTGGCTTCGCCCAAGCTAAACCAAGTCCTAACCGCCTACTACAGTGCCAGTAGCCTCCCCGAGGCAGGGAACCCTCCTAAGTAGCCGCCCCCGTCAGTCCCTCGAGTGTCACTGAAACCTGACACCTGAAACCTGACACCTGAAAGAAGACCGTCCGCTTCATCCCCACAGGCCCGAGAGTCCAATGCATCGGAACAGACAGACGCGTTCTGTCGCAGGTGCTCACC
>JAIDSL010000151.1 GCA_029061255.1 Muribaculaceae bacterium | reverse complement strand
TCACCACCTATGGGAAGGGAAACAAGATGATAAACGAAAAAAAGATCCGCAATCTTGATCTCCCCGGCGACCAGATGAACACTCCGATGATGCTCTGCAAGAATGTCAACGGGCGTCTCACACTCGTTTACTCGTTTTATGAGAAGTCTTTCTTTGAAGATCCATCTGGAATGGGAGGCAACGAGAAGATCACAGAAGACAATAATCTCATCATTGAGATGTATCAGCTGAATGATGCCTACCCGCAGGAGCTGGAACTCGTCTCAACCACCAAGATCGAAACTCTACAGAAACCTGACAATCCTGCAATCTACTGCACTTATTATGGTATTGGCAACCTGATGTGGGACAAAGATGTTGATTTCGGCAACTATACAACAGACGGAAAACCGACTTTTATAGTAAGCGCAGACGATTATCTATATAGCGACGATGACCACCTCAATTCAAGCTACTATGTCTATGATGCCGATGGAAACCGAATCAATACAATAGCTGAAAACACATTCGACTTCGTTTATTTGTCAGACATAGCAGGCTTTGAGCCTCAAGCTATGTTCATACATATGGGCGATGATATGAACTTCGAATTCGTCGATCTCTACAGCTGCAAGCAGGTGACCGAGGTTGACTGCCTGTATCGAGGCTACAATCTTTCCACTTCCATGGATCGTGTTCCATGCGGCGACAGCTATGTGTACGCTTTCGCACTCAGCACAGGTATTCCTATCGACGACACACATCTCGGTGCTCCGGTATGCTGGATCGACACAAACGGTGACCTCATGCGCCTCGACGTGATCCCGACCGGGGAAGGTGTGGAATTGGCTCAGATATATATGGTCAATGACGGCTTGGGTCAATATGTTTTCAATACCGACACTGACTTCGAATACATGATGCTCGTAAAGCGAAAGGTTGCCGGAGCAGACGCGCTGAGAGAAGAACTTCTTATCGCTTCTCCGGAAAAGGGTGTGCTTCAATCTTTCACAAACCAGGAGGACAAAGGGGATATTCGGTCAGTATTGATGATGTCCGGCTCAAACCCTGAGCTCATCTTGGTTTATATGGACGATGACTATCAATACACGGCAGAAGCTTACTCTCTCCCATTCAGCAAATTCTCCGGAGGAAGCGGCACTGAGTCTGACCCATATCTTATAGCTACAGCCGGAGATCTGCAACAGATCAAGACTGACACCGGGGCATACTACAAACTTGCCAACGACATCGACTGCAGCGGACTTGACTTCTACCCCATCTCTGAATTTTCCGGCACATTCGATGGAGACGGACACACTGTCAGCAATCTTCGAATAGTGGCACGCAACAATAATAGAACCGGTATCTTCGGAAGCACCACAAATGCGACCGTAAAGAATATCAATTTTTATAATGCCGCTATGCTCCTCAGCGGAGGATATGAAGCCGGCTTGATTGCTGCTACTGCCGGCAACACCATTTTCGACAATATACATGTACGCCGACTGACTGCTTCCGGCAATAACTTTGGAGGAGAATTCGGAGGCATCGTGGGAAAGATGTGGACTACGTCTTCCATCTCGGGTTGCGAAGTGGCAGGTGCCGAAATCAACCTTCCATCCTGCCCGACCGCAGGCGGCATGGCAGGTGACATACGTACCGGTTGCACCATCAAGGCATGTGCATTTTCCGGCAACATGACTGCTAACAATACACTTGGTGGAATCGTGGGAAGCACTACTACGGGTGATGAGGAGATCAGTTTCTGCCATGTAGACGCCTATCTGAAGGCTGAGAATACGGTCGGTGGTATTGTCGGATTCCTTGATCGTTCGAAGGTGAAAAGCAACTATGTAGAGGGTACCATTGAAGCTACAAAACCGTCAAAATGGAACAATGCCGTATCCCTTGGAGGCATAGCAGGAGAACTTGAAGGAGACTGGCAGGGAAAAGCAGACGTACCGGTCGTCAACAACCTCATAGGAATAAGCGAACTGATTTACCCTGACTTGTCGTCGGTGCAGGAGCTGTATCCCCGCCAGCTTGCTACAATACACCGCGTAGTGGGGCGTAGCAGCTACAACGCCTACTTCGAGGAAGAACCAAACAAGATAGTCTATGAAGAAGGAGTAACCAATAATTACATTGTCTCTGATATTGCAGTCATAGACCAGGATTTCAATGAAAGAAGCTTAGAAGGTAGCACCATAGACAAAGACCAGGTTGACCAGGAAATGCTTCAAACCCAAATGGGCTTTGAATACGGTACTTCTACCGAAACTCCTTGGAACATCCAGTCATGGTATGCCTATGATCCAAGCCTCTATTATGAAAGCATAATATGTATCCCTGTCTCTGAGATCAGCGTTAATAAGGATGACGTATTTGATATAAATATCGCTATCTTATCTCGCGAGGAACTGACTTCTGAAGACATCATGGATTCCTTTATGTGTGAGTTTGACGAGCAGCTGCTTGAAATGACAGGAAACATGGCCTATGACGGCAAGAACCTGAGTATCGAATTCAAGGCTCTGGAGGCAGGATCGGCAGACTTGACTGTCAGCATCCTCAGCGGTAAGAGCAGCTGCAAGGTGAATGTGATTTTAGGAAACTCTGTGACTGAAATCACCGGCGACAATAATATCCTTGCTTATGCCAACGGTATGATCGTCGCAGAAGGATGTGTCATCACTGTCCACGATATCAACGGCAGACTTGTCATGACAGGACATGACAACGTAGATACCGGTTCACTTGACAACGGCGTGTATGTAGCGACTTCTTTAGATTCAGAAGGAACAAGGAAGGCTCTTAAATTCGTAAAATAAAATATCTATTACAATAAAAGGGGGTGTCAGACATATGTCTGAC
>JAIDSL010000150.1 GCA_029061255.1 Muribaculaceae bacterium | reverse complement strand
ACCAAATATTACCTCGGAGAGGTATTCCTCTTATTGTTAACCCCAGGTTTTTAACCTGTGGGATCCGCGCCCCATCCACCACCATCGGCGGCTCCCCGGCGAGGGCGAAGCCCAACGCCATCCGCGTTGCCCCAAAATCAAAAATAATCCATTGAATTTTAAGGTATTCTATACCGTATCCGGTTTCGCTATGGACATCGACGATAGGACGCACGCCCCGTGCCTCCACCCTCTGGGAGGGAGGCTTCCCAGCCTCCCCCTCCCCGTCAAGCTTAGTAGCAAGCGCACTCCGTGCGCGTCCCACCGCGTCAAACATGGGAGGGAGGCTTCCCAGCCTCCCCCTTCGTCAAACTTAGTAGTAAGAGGGTGTTGCAAAATGGGCCAATATTCTGATGTAGGGACGCACGGCTCGTGCGTCCTCTATAAGATTAGATTGGTAATCAACAATATAAAAACGGACGCACGAGCCGTGTGTCCCTACAAGATGCGGAGAATATAGTTCTACAACACCCTCGTCCCCCAGCCGCCTCCCACCAGATAATACCACAAATATTTTGGATATGAATGAATAGGCCTCAACGCAAATCCAGCCCCTACTGACGAGAATATTCAGCTATCTCATACTGCAACCCGCGCTTCTCCTTCCTCTCATCGTAATTGGCAGCAATGAGATAGACCTTCCGCGGATCCTTGGCATAGCGCCCCGCATAGTCGCGGTCCTCAATCTGCGTCATCGCCTCCGCGACGCTCCTGTTGTACTTGAACTCGAAGACATAAACGAACCTCCCCGTGCAAACCTCAATGTCACTCCTCCCCTTGTAGCCATGGTGCTCCGCAACTGCCGGCACACCGCACAACACCGTCAGCAGGTAGGTCACCGCACGGTAGGTCGACTCGCAGTGGTCCTCCCCGGGAAGGTCCTTCAGGAGCGTAGCCAAACGCTCCATGAAACTTCCGATCTCACCCTTGGCAAGGTCTTTCTTGAATGCCGTGAACTCAAGGCCGCTGCCGCGTGTCGACGTCAGCGGCGCATACCAGCGCAGCAGGTGCTTGAAAAAACCGATCTCCACCTCCCGGTTCGGAAAACGAAGCTCGTACAAATCGGATTCAGCATCATAATTCCAGATTGTAAGGTAACCGGTCTGGAACATCAAAGGCACCGGGTCAAGCTCATCGAACCCTACAGAGACCAACTCGTCATAAGTCGCCTCAACACCGTTGATCTCCCGCGGATCAATGCCATTGTTCCGCACCCAACGCGCGAGGAACGTCGGGGTACCGGTCTCAAACCAGTACGGTTTGATCGTCCTTGAGTCAAGGGCGTTAAGCACGCTGAATGGATTGTAGAGGCGGGAGCCCTTCGGCGTGAAGAGGTAACCGTCATAGTAATCACGTAGGGCGGCGAGCGTAGCCTCGAAACCCTCCTCCCGCTCTTCGGCAAGCGACATGATACCGGACCTGAATCTCCCGACAAGCTCATCCTCAGTCCAGCCGCATATGTCGGCATACGTATTCTCCATCGAGATGTCCTTCAGGTTGTTGAGGTCGCTGAAGATGCTCACCTTACTGAAGCGCGCAACCCCCGTGATGAAGGCGAAGCGTATGTAGCGGTCCATGCTCTTCAGGTTGCCGAAGAAGCTCTTGAGGATACGCTGGTTCTTCTCAAACAGCTCCTTGTTCTCTTCTATGTCAAGCAATGGCTTGTCATACTCATCGACGAGTATTACTACATTCCGACCTGTCGTTTCTGTCGCTTTCCTTATCAGTTGAGAAAATCTTCCCGCTATAGTATCTTCTACACCCGAAATTCCGTATTTCTCCTCATACTCCCTAAGAAGTCGCTTGAGGAGACACTCCAATCCGTTCTCAAGGCTAAAATTCTCGGCATTGAAGTCAAAGCGGAGCACTGGGGAGGGTGTCCAGTCAAGGTCCATGCTGTCGACGGCAAGACCCTTGAAGAGATCGCGGTACCCCTCGAAGTATGCCTCAAGGGTCGACAGCAACAGGCTCTTCCCGAACCTCCGGGGACGGCTCAGGAATATGAATTGTCCCTGACTCAGGAGCTCCTTTATATAAGCAGTCTTATCCACATACGTATAGCCTCCCTTGATTATCTTCGAGAAAGTCTGTATGCCTATGGGGTATCTCATATGATCCATAATCCAAAACTTTTTGCAAATATAGCGAAAATCGTTCATATCTACAAATCTCGCATCCCTTCTCGCCCCAACCATCTATCATAACCC
>JAIDSL010000015.1 GCA_029061255.1 Muribaculaceae bacterium | reverse complement strand
TTTTATGTTAAAGGGTGTGCGGTGAGAATCGCACTGTTTTTGATGCATATTTGTGAAAACAGGTAAAGAATCACAACAAAAATTAACCATATTGTTTTACTTAAACTAATTAAGATGAAAAGATTGCTAGTACTTATGGCAGTAATGACAGCGGTCATTGCATCGGCGCTCGGACAGCGCACAGCAAGCGGCTATGTCTATTCTGTCAGCGATGACCAGCCTGTGGTTGGGGCAACGGTCGTGGTGAAGGGAACGACGCTCGGTACATCTACCGATCTTGACGGTAACTTCGTCATCAAGAACATCCCGGCTACGGCAAGCAAATTGGTGATTTCCTATGTGGGAATGCACAGCCAGGAGGTATCAATCGGAGAAGACATTAAGATTGGACTTCTCAGCGACTCCCAGCAGCTCGACGACGTGATGGTCGTGGCTTATGGAACAGCTAAGAAATCCGAGTACACAGGTTCTGCATCAGTCGTAAAGGCTGACCAGATCCAGGATGCCCTCGTAAGCTCCGTGACCAATGTACTGACCGGTAAGGTAGCAGGCGTTCAGACGCTTTCTTCCGACGGACGTCCCGGTAGCTCCCCGACACTTCGTATCCGTGGCGTAGGCTCCATCAACGCATCAAGCAACCCTCTTATCGTACTTGACGGTGTACCTTTCGATGGCGCCATCTCCGATATCGCACCATCCGACGTAGAGTCAATGACCGTCCTCAAAGACGCTGCAGCAAACTCACTGTATGGTGCACGCGCAGCTAACGGTGTCGTTATGATCACCACAAAGCGCGGTACAGCCGGCAATGCACGTGTGACAGTCGATGCCCGCTGGGGTGCAAACAGTCGTGCTATCCCCACCTATAATGTGCTGTCAAACACTGACCAGTACTACGAAATGATGTATGAAGGCATCTACAATCAGAACATGGGTCTGGCTAAATTCGGAGGAAACTCCATGCTCGCATGGCAAGATGCAGCAGCAAAGACACTCACAGCCACCGGTTATCAGATCTATACCTTGCCCGAAGGGGAGTTCCTGATCGGCCACAACGGTAAGATCAACCCTAACGCAACCCTTGGCTACACCGACGGCACATATTACTACACTCCGGACGACTGGACAAAGCACTCCATCCACACCGGACTGCGCCAGGACTATACAGTAAGCGTAAGCGGCGGTACCGACAAGCTGAAATACTACATCAGCGGCACATTCCTCAACGATACCGGTATTATCAAGAACTCCGACTTCAACCGTCTGAGCACACGTACGTCAGTAGACTGGCAGGCAAAGCCCTGGCTTAAGATAGGCACTACACTCAACTACACCTATACCAACAGCAATGTCCCGGGCGACATGGACCTTGATTACGCCACATCATCCGGCAACGTCTTCTACATCGCCAACCAGATGGCTCCGGTATATCCTATGTTCGTGCGTGATGCCGACGGCAAGATCATGATGAATGAGACCTACAATCTCCCCGTTTACGACTACGGCGACGGGTACTCCACCAACTTCACACGTAACTGGATGTCGATTGCCAACCCTGTAGGCAGCCTCTATTACAACAAAGACCAGTATCTGAGCGACGTATTCGACGGCAAGTGGTATATCAACATCAACCCGATCTCCGACCTTACCATCACCGGCAATGCCGGCTACTGGGTAAGCAACGACCGCGCACACCTCATGGGCAACCCCTTCTACGGTCAGAGCGCCAACGGTGGCGGTTGGGCTGAGCAGGAATTCACCCGCAGCTACTCCATCAACCTTCAGGCCCTCGCCAACTATAACCACACATTCGGAGATGTCCACAACATGGATCTAATGGTCGGCTACGAGGCATACCACATGGAGCAGGAATACGCTTGGGCATACGGCGACAACCTCTATGACCCAGACGGATGGTGGGTGAGCAATACCATCGACAACATCCGTGGCTCAGGCGCACGCCCCATCGACTATACGACACGCGGCATCTTCGGACGTGCCAAGTATAACTATGACGGCAAATACTTCGTTCAGGCATCCTACCGCCGCGACGCATCATCTCGCTTCGCACCGGAACACCGCTGGGGTAACTTCTTCTCAGTGTCAGGCGCATGGGACATCGCCAAGGAAAAGTTCATGCATGACCAGACTGCTGTAGACCAGCTTAAATTCAAGGTATCGTTCGGCCAGAACGGTAACGATAATCTCGGGGCCTCTTCCTACTATTATTATGCATGGCAGGACCAGTACCAGGCTACCGGTGCCAACGGCGTATGGAACGACGCTACACTCGTCTTCAAGGGTAACCGCGACATCACCTGGGAGACATCAAACAATTTCAACGTGGGCTTCGACTTCAGCTTCCTTAACGGCAAGCTCGACGGTACACTCGAATACTATCAGCGTCAGGTGAGCGACATGCTCTTCTTCCTACCAGTGAGCCCGGCTCTTGGCTACTCATCGCTTCCTGTCAACGTCGGCTCGATGCGTAACAATGGTTTTGAGCTTGAGCTCAACTACAACATCATCAACACCAAAGATATCAGCTGGAGCATCAACGGCAACATCACCACTCTCGGCAACAAGATCACCAAGCTTCCCGAAGAACTCGTGAAAGACGGCCAGTGGGTAAGTGGCATCTCCATCTTCAGGGAAGGAGAATCGCGCTATCAGCTCTACCTTCCCCACTATGCGGGTGTAAACCCGGAGAACGGTATGGCGATGTATACCGCAAAGTTCTCTGACGAATACTATGCAGCCCACCCCGAACTGGCAAAGGCAGGAATCGGACAGGAATTTAACACCGGTGTCGCATACAAGGATGCCGATGGCAATGTCCTGATCGGAGCTTCACAGTATAACTGGTCTGATGTCTATAATGGCAAGAAGGATGATGATGACAATGCCATTCTTGACGTAAACCGCAAACGTAGCGGCTCTCTTCTGCCAAAGGCATACGGCGGCTTCGGCACCACTCTCACAGCCTACGGCATCGACTTCAGCATGACATTCGCATATCAGTTTGGAGGCAAGATCCTTGACTACACATACCAGGATCTTATGCACAATGCAACTGCATCAAATAACGGTATCAACTACCACGTTGACATCCTCAACCGATGGACAACACAGGGTCAGGTGACTGACGTGCCACGCATAAACGCTGCCGACCAGTACACTAACTCCACATCCGACCGTTGGTTTATCTCAAGCAACTTCCTGTCGCTCTCCAACATCACTCTCGGATATACCTTCCCTGCAAAGTGGACACGCAAGCTTGGCCTGGAGTCCGTACGCATCTACGGCGCGGCTGAGAATGTAGCCCTATGGAGCAAGCGCCGCGGTCTCGACCCTCGTCAGGGCTTCGCTACCTCCAACAGCTCCACCTATTCACCCATCCGCGCTATATCCGGCGGTATCCGCGTGCAGTTCTAACATTTAAGACATCGAAAAATGAAAAAACATATTTTATATTCGGTTCTCGGCTCAATGGTAGCGACTGCACTGACAGGCTGCTACGATCTTCAGACAGAGCCATATAACCAGTATGTGACCGAAGACCAAAAGGTCCAGGTCAAAAACGACAACCCTGAGATGGCGCGTGCGTCGATCACCGGTATCACCGGCCTCTTCTCTACTTATTGCCAGGTGATAGATAACCACATCGACTACGGTATCCCGTCGGTAATGCTCATGCTCGATAGCCGTGGCACCGATATGGTCAGCGACGACCTTGGCTACAATTGGTACTCTTGGGATGCTGCAATGAACGACTGCACCACTACATCCTATCTTCCCAGACTCGGATGGCAGCACTACTACCGCCAGATCTTCGCAGCCAACGCCGCCATCAAGTCGATCGATCCCGAGACTGAAGACCCCGAACTTCAGTTCTATATGGCCCAGGGCTACGCAATGCGCGCCAACGACTACTTCAATCTTGCTCAGATCTTCCAGTTTACATATGTAGGCAACCAGGACAAGCCATGCGTACTCCTGATCACCGAGAAGAACTCTGAGGAAGCTGCGGTCAACGGCAGCAAGCGTTCGACCGTCAAGGAGACCTATGACCAGATCCTTTCCGACATCAACGAGGCCATCCGTCTGCTTGAGGCAAGTGGTCTCCGCCCGGAGCAGGTGCTCGACTCCAAGCCCAAGCGCTTTGTGAGCCTCGCCACTGCCTACGGTATCCGCGCACGCGTCAACCTCGTGATGAACAACTGGGCCGACGCAGCAGCTGATGCAGAGGCAGCTATCAAGAACTTCAAAGGCACACCAATGTCAATGCAGACCGCATCAGCACCCGGTCTCAGCTCTATCGACGAGACCAACTGGATGTGGGGCGTGGCAATCGCCGAGACAGACCGTGTCGTGACCTCAGGCATCATCAACTGGCCCTCGCATATGGGTTCGCTTTGCTACGGTTATGCATCTGTAGGCGCATGGAGAAAGTGCAACATAGCACTCTTCAACTCCATCCCGCGCACTGACGTACGCCGCAACTGGTTCCTTGATTCCGACGGCTACAGCGCAGGCCTCAGCGAGGCCCAACAGGCTTACTGTGAGGCGCAAGGAGTGCCGCCATATGCTCAGGTGAAGTTCGCTCCCTATCAGAATGAACTCAGCACAAGCACCAACGCCAACGACATTCCCCTGATGCGTATCGAAGAGATGTACTACATCTTGGCAGAGGCAACAGCAATGAGCGGCGGTGACGGAGCTACGATCCTCAATCAATTTGTACAGAAATACCGTGACCCCGCCTACAACTTCGCCGGCAGCGGCGCAGCAGTGCAGGAGGAATGCTGGCAGCAACGCCGTCTGGAGCTCTGGGGTGAAGGTCTCACCACCTACGACCTCATGCGTCTCAAGAAACCGTTTGACCGCCGCGGCGGCGGATGGGAAGCCAACTGGGTATTCAACGTGGAAGCCAACGACAATGTCCTGGTCATGCCTCTTCCCCAGTCTGAGATCAACGGCAACCCGGCCTTGACGGAGTCTGACAATAACCCAACAGCACCTATGCCGACACCGGTAGCCGACTACGATTACGAATAATCAAAAAATCCTGACAAATGACATTCAATAAATATATTTCATTCGGTGCAGTCGCTATGATCACTGTCGCAGGCCTCAGTTCCTGCGACAGCAAGAACGATCCCGCCTACATCCCGGCCGGAAGCGTGAGCGACAGCCAGCGCGTCTTCTTCCTGAAGAACGCCTACACCCAGATAGTAAGCGCAGAGGAGAACTCCTTTGAGTTTTACGTATATCGCCCCGACCTCAATAAGCTTGACGAAAACGGCAACGCCACCGCACAGATGCCTGCTCAGTCGGTAAAGATCAATGCATCCTGTGCCGAAGATGGAGTGCTCGGCAGTATGATCAGCGTGCCAACCGATGTCAACTTCGAGGCAGGAAGTCCCAATGCCATGATCAAGGTGACCTACGATCCTTCAAAAATGACTGGCAACCACAACTATCCCATCGTGCTGACAGTAGATCCTGAATATGCCAACGAATACAGCATCACCACCACTACCCTCAGTATCAATAAGGAGGAATACACGGATTGGACTCCGTTCGTGGTTGGGGAAGAGACAGAAGTGCGCAATGGCGAAGGCAGCTATACCTTCACTATCTATGGCAGTGGTACGGCCGATCCTGTGAGGGTTATGTCCCGATCAGTACCCACCAATCCCAACGACATCCAGTTTGAGTTCCAGTGGCTCATAGACGATGATAACCCCTCGTTAGGATGGGAAACATTCATGACAGCCTATACAAAAGACGGCGGTAAAGTAGTGCATGTTGCTCCTCAGGAAAGTCCTTGGTACTCTAGCACTTATGAAGAGCCTGTCATGATGGCCGACACTTATACATATACAGGCAACGACCAGTATAAGGGTCTGAGCAATTTTGATCCGGAGTCAGGTCTGTTCACCCTCAACATGTATTATTACGTCTCTCCCGGTGGTTGGGGACCTGCCAACGAGTTCCTGCAACTCCGCGGCTACAAGGACACCAACGTGTATGAGCTGAGTGTACAGGCCCAGGGCCAGATGGAAGTAGGCGGCAAGGACTATGAGATGGTATCTTTCGACTTCACAGAGGCTGTCACTTACGTGGATTACACTGTAGTGAACGGAGAGCTCGAGGAAGAAGAAGTGAACGCTGTAATCGAGAAGATGACAGACCCCGAACAGGACACTTACACAATCTCACGTATCGAGAAGTCTCAGAACGTAGCCATGACTTTCCCATCAAGTGGTGAATATACAGTGGTTGCAGTAGGCTACAACGAGGCAATCGACGGCACAGTTGAAGCCAAGTGCTCTGCTTACGCATCATTCTCTTACACCACCTTCGATCCATACGCCAATTGGAGCCCCGTGACTGACAAGGCTCTCTATGTGGACACATTCCTTCCCACCCTCGCTGCAATGATGGGTGGTGAGCTCCCGGAAACAGACATGACTGTCCGTGTGGACAAGAGCGATGAATACAAGGGTCTCTACCGCATCACTGATCCATTTGCAGAGTCTGAGTATGTAGAGGCACTCGGCCTTGGCCGCGCCAACTTCGGCTGCATCGAATTTGCTATCCTTGGCGATGGACGCGTATACTTCCCGAAGAATTCTGTAGGTCTCCTTGACGGATCTGATGAGATTTTCCTCGCTTCCGCAAGCTACTATTTCATGACCGAACAAGGTATGGAACCCGATGACCTTCCCGACTATTTCTTCGGCATGCTTAACGAAGAGGGCACTCTGATCACCATGGAGCCGACCGGTGGCAACCCGTCTGACTTCATCCTCTGGTTTGGCGGAGAAGGCCCGTATCTCTGCGACATGTACTTCTATCTTGACCTTGCAGGTGGGGCTGGCGCTCCGGCACACAAGTCTGCACTTAAGACAGGCAAGGTGGAGAAGGGCCTCACCAAGATGAAGCTCGCAGGCATGCCTAAAGTGAAAGCAGCTGCATTCCCGGCATTCTACAAGGCTGTGCCGCAGGGTACTGCTTCCGTCAAGCTTGACCGCAACGTCAGCAAGACGCTCAAGAGCCGCAGATAAGCCAGACAGCAATCTAATTCATTATAAATACTCCAAGGGAGAGCCGGCCGTGATGGCCCGCTCTCCTTCTTTTGAATTATGGCTAAAAGTGGACTTTTTATCCTACTTTTAGCCATAATTCGATTTTATTTTGTATCTTTGCAGCAAAACAGCAAACTATGGTTATCGGGCGTAAAGAAGAAATAGAGAAACTCAAAAAGGCTTATAATTCTGATAAATCAGAATTTGTGGTGGTATATGGTCGACGTCGCATCGGGAAAACTTTTCTTATAAGAGAAACTTTTGACTATCGATTCACATTCCAATATAGCGGAGTCTTTAAGATCAGCAATCAGAAGCAGCTTGAAGTATTCTATCGCAATCTTCTTGAGCAAGGACTTGATCCAACCGAGCAGCCACCCAAAGACTGGTTTGATGCGTTCTTTCTTCTGCAACATCTAATCCTCAGATCCAATGACACTCGAAAAGTTATTTTTCTCGACGAACTGCCCTGGATGGATGCACGCAATTCCCACTTCATTCCTGCATTTGAACATTTCTGGAATGGCTGGGCATCCGCACGCAAAGACATTCTGCTGATTATCTGCGGTAGTGCGACATCGTGGATAATCAACAAGATATTCCGAAATAAAGGAGGGCTGTACAATCGAGCCACCTACAGGCTGAAACTTCAGCAATTCTCATTGCATGAATGCGAGGAACTTGCGCACGCCCTAAAACTACCATACAATCGGAACATGCTTATCGAGGGATACATGGTGATGGGAGGTGTACCTTTCTATTGGACAAAACTTGACAACACAATCAGTCTGGGTAAAAACATCGACAATCTATTCCTGAAAGGAGACAGCGAACTGCACGATGAATTTAATTACATATACTCCTCCATGTTTAATACTCCGGAGAAATATATAAAGATAGTGCAGGCTCTGTCAGGTAAAAAATCAGGAATGACCCGAGATGAAATCATCTCCAAAGCGAAGATTGATAACAACGGACATGTGAGCCGAATGTTGGAAGATCTGATTGAATGTGGATTTGTGAGAAAATACTGCCATACAGGTAAGCGACTGAAGGATGCATTATATCAACTTGTAGACTGCTACACGTTGTTTTATTATCAATTCGTAAGAATGGCTCACGGACGCGATGAGGAGTATTGGGTAAGGACAATGCAGACTCCTACATATTCTATATGGTGCGGACTTGCCTTTGAAAGAGTATGCCTGTTACATACTCGACAAATAAAAACTGCCATTGGAATTTCCGGAATAAAAGCCGACCTCTATTCTTGGTTTGTCAAGAAAAATGACGAGCATCCCGGAGTGCAAATCGACCTGATAATCGACAGGGCGGACAATATGGTAAATATATGCGAAATGAAGTATGCACCGAAAGGATTCCGACTAACTAATAGCGAACTCAAAAAAATCCAAACACGTATAAGCACATTCGAGCTATATGCACCTCGGAACAAAGCCATACAGCCTATCCTCATAACTTCTAACGGAACAATCGCAAACAACAACTCTTTTGAAATACCACTACAGGTAGTTGGAGAACAACTATTCCTCCCATAAACTATAGTAAATCAAATAATTGAATCGAATTATGGCTAAAAGTAGGATAAAAAGTTCACTTTTAGCCATAATTCGATTCAATTGAGAATCTTTTAATAAACCAGATGGGACTTCATGACCGCCATCTGCTAATATTTTTTAGTTAATCTTTGTTAAAAATTTGAATTGTCAGAATTATTTTGTAATTTTGCATTCTCACTTATCATAATGGTGGTAAGCGAGATGGAAAAAGCATTATATATGACGCAGTCTGTAGACTACGTGAATAAAAATTAACAAAAACATAACAATTTGTAAAAATTATCGTTCCCTAATAGCCCCCGGAGGCAAATGAACATTGAACCTGATTAGAATTTAATTTATACCTAACATACGAATTGATGCAAACTATTAAAAAGATTTCGAATCGCCTTGGGGCATCAGCTCTAAAATGCATGATGCTTATGGCGTTTGTCCTGAGCGGAATCGCCGCACAGGCAGCGATTGTCAAAGGTACGGTGACCGACGAGGCCGGAGAGCCCCTGATCGGAGCAACCGTCATGGTAGCCGGATCAAGTACCGGAACTGCAACCGACTTTGACGGCAACTTCTCCATCGACGTGGAGCAGGGCAAGACAATCCATGTTTCTTACGTAGGCTATCTTTCACAAGACGTGAAAGTGAAAGGCAACGACCTGAAGATCGTCCTTAAGGAAGACAACGCCCTTCTTGATGAAGTGGTAGTAGTCGGCTACGGCACAATGAAACGCAAGGACCTCACCGGCTCCATCACTACTGTTAACTCAAAGGAACTCAACGTGGGTGCCTACACCGATCCGGGTCAGCTCCTGCAGGGTAAGGTGCCCGGTCTCGTAGTAGTGCAGAACTCCGACCCCAACGGCGGCGTGAACTCACTTACTCTCCGTGGTGCCTCCACACTTAACGGATCCACCGAACCGCTTTATGTGGTAGACGGTATTCCGGGCGTAAACCTCAACCTTATTCCGCCGAGTGAGATTGAGAGCATTGACGTGCTCCGCGATGCTTCCGCAACCGCCATCTACGGTTCAAAGGCTGCCAATGGTGTCATAATCGTGACTACGAAACGCGGTGCCGACGGTCCGGCACGTGTGACATATTCAGGCTACGTATCCTGGGAGCGAATCGCCAACGACCACAAGATGATGAGTGGCGACGAGCTGCGCAGATATGCAGAGGAGAACAACATTCATATTCCCAACGACCGCGGTGAGAATACCAACTGGGCTGATGAAGTGCAGCGCACCGGTTTTGCCACTAACCATGACATTGCGATATCAGGCGGCAACAAGACTACCACTTACAACGTATCCATCAACTATATCAAGCGTGACGGTATCATTAAGGGTGTAGGCAACAATCTCTTCACAGGCCGCTCATATGTAGAGACCAAGACACTCAAGGAGCGTCTTACACTCGGTGTCGGGATCAACGGCAACATCCGTAAGGAATGGGGTGTGCCACGCGGCATAGAAGGGGGATCTGTATATGAGGGTATGTATTACTACTCTCCTCTTGTGCCGGCTACCAACGAAGACGGCAGCTGGTATTCAGACAAGACTATTTCACAAAACTACAACCCTCTCTCACTCATCTACGAAAATCAGTCGATGGCAACGATGAAGCGCCTTCAGTTTACAGGCAAGGCCTCACTGAAGATCATCGAAGGACTTTTCCTCAACGCCAACTTCGCATACGAGACTGAAAACTACCACTACAAGGCCTACACCTCCACCCAGTCGCAGAACAACACACGCCACGGCGAGGCAGAGCGTAATGTCAAGGACCATTGGAGCAAGCTGATGGAAATCTACGGCAACTACGACAAGGAGTTCGGAGAAAACCACAAGCTCGCACTTATGGCCGGTTACTCATGGGAGGATAGAAAACGTGACGACGGTTTCGGAGCAAAAGGTTATAACTTCTACGACGACACCCTCAAATGGTATGACATAGGAATGGCAAACAGCTGGGATACAGACCCTGTATGGGGAAATCTTGAAAGCCATACGAGAATGATCTCCTTCTATGGCCGTGTCAACTACTCCCTGATGTCTAAGTACCTCTTCCAGGCTGCTATCCGCCGCGACGGTGCATCCACATTCGGATCAAACAACAAATGGGCTACTTTCCCATCCGCTTCTATTGCATGGCGTATCTCCCAGGAGAATTTCCTCAAAGACAACAACTGGCTCACCGATCTTAAGATCCGTGCCGGTTGGGGACAGAGCGGTAATGCACAGGGCTTCGATATCTATACATCCCGCTTCTTCTACCAGGCAGCAAAACGTTTCGACTATGTAGATCCAGTGACAGGTGCAGTTACTTCCTACAAGGGTCTGACCGCTGCACGCAACGTCAACGACAACCTCAAGTGGGAGACCACCACTATGCTCAACCTCGGTCTTGACTTCTCATTCCTAAACGGACGTATCGGCGGTACGATCGAGTACTACAACAAAGATACCAAAGACATGATTTGGGACTACCCGGTATCTGTAGCCCAATATCCTGTCAACACAATGACTGCCAATGTGGGTAAGATGCGCAACCGTGGTGTCGAACTCATGATCCAGGCTTATCCTGTCCAGACAAGAGACTTCACATGGAACACCTCGCTCAACTTCTCACACAACGACAATAAGGTAGTGAGCGTATCAAACAGCGAATTTAACGCTGGCGTGCTTAACCGTTACGATCCGCATCTCCCGGGTCTCTCGCAGGGCTGCAACACACAGCGCATCGTAGAGGGCAAGCCAATCGGATCCTTCTATCTCTGGGATTGGGCAGGCTACAACGAGCAGGGTATCTCCACATTCTACCGCTACGACAGCGATGGAAACCATATCCTCGACGAGAATGGTAATCCGGAGACCACTATGGAACCGGGCGAAGACGACCGCATCTATATGGGCAACGCACAGCCGAAGCTGACAATGGGCTGGGACAACCGTCTTAACTACAAGAACTGGGACCTCAACATCTTCTTCACCGGAGTGTTCGGACAGAAGATATTCAATGAGCCTCACGCCTACTTCTCATATGTAGGTTCAATATCTCAGGGCAAGAACGTGATGAGCTCTGTATGGGACGACCAGCTTGCTACTGACGGTCTCGCACACTATCCATCGCAGCGCTATCTCGAGAACGGCAGCTACTTCAAGCTCGCCAGCGTAACACTTGGTTATACGTTCCGCGACTGCTTCAACGGATGGCTCAACGATATCCGCCTCTATGTGTCGGCAAACAACATCTTCACCATCACGAAGTATAGCGGCCGCGACCCGGAAATCAACCTCGGCGGTCTTGACCCGGGCCACGACACACGCTCCGACCATTATCCGCGTACACGCCAGATACTCGTAGGCGCAACCATCAACTTCTAATTAATGCATAATGCATAATTCATAATGCATAATTGTTTGTCTCCGGCATTTAAAGCCAATTATGTATCAATGATATCGTGCGAATGATGCGAATATATTCAAGACTAAAGATGAAATCATATAAGAAATTTCTGACTCTCGGCGCAGTCCTTGCGGGAATGGCTTCCTGCACAGACCTCGACACCGACCTGAACACAAGATATGAGACCCTTCCCGACAATCCCATCGCCGTGGAAGGTGAGTTCAACGCCTGCTACCTCTATCTCCACGGCTGGTTTGGCCGTGACTTCAACGAGGGTGTCGTTGCACAGGGCGACGAAGTGATGGGATGCTGCTTTGGTGTCGGCAACTACTTCGACGACGGCCGCTACCTTGACGCCTCGATCCACAACCTCAACCTCGACAACTGGCGCACACGCATCATCGAGGGATGCATGTCTGGCGTAAGCTACACAAACACTAAGATCATGGCTTACGGAGGTCCGGACATGAATGATCCGATTGTAGCTCCTCTACGCGCAATCCGAGCCTATTATACTTTCTGGATGATGGAACTTTACGGTGATGCGCCTATCATGAAGCGTCCTCTTGAAGAAGGAGAACCTATCGACCGCTCACCGCGTAAGGAAGTAGCCGAATGGCTTGAAAGCGAGCTTCTCGAGATCCTCGGTCAGGAAGATGGACTCAGCAAGGCTAATGACCTCTCCACCTACGGCAAGCCCAACTACTGGATGGCAGCTGCCCTTCTGGCGAAAATCTACCTGAACTGGGGTGTCTACACCAACGACATAAACACTGTCACCAACGACACACCTAACCCGAAACTCAACGACTGTGTACGCATCTGCGACGAGATTATCCAGAGCGGTCTCTTCGAGGTAGGCCAGGGCTACCGCCGCAAGTTCTATCCCGACAACGGTGTCCACATCAAGGACTTCATCTATGCCCTCAACGTAGACCCGCAGACTCAGGGTGATGGAACCACCACTTGGTACCGCTGGTTTGGCTTCAAGAAAGATGGTCTCTGCCGTCCATACTGCCTTGGTTGGGAAAACACCAAGTCTGTAGCCGGACAGACAGTACTTACTAAAGAGGCTGTAGATCGCTTCAACCTTCCCGGCGATGAACGCAACAAGATGATTCTTCAGGGTCCTCAATGCACCATCGATGCTAATTACGAACAAACCGACATTCCTGTCTATATCTATACCGTGCCTGGCAACGAAAAGACACTCGTAGGGCAGCTTAACTACCACGCTGATTTCGATTTCGACGATGCCTCCATCTATTCACTTGGCGATGAGGCTCTTCCGAAAGCTAACAAGACCAATATAGAGAATGGTACAGCATTCCTCAATATTCAAAAAGGTGCACGTTGCTTCAAGTATCCTCCTCGTGAAGAAGACTATTCACTCTGGAACCGCCAGCAGGCTAACGACTCCCCTATCTTCCGTTATGCCGACATTCTTCTGACGAAGGCAGAGTGCATCATGCGTGGTGCAACTCCTACTCTCGGAGCTACAGTCAACGACCTTGTTAATGAGGTTCGCCGTTGCTCAAACGCTCCTGACGTTACCGGCAACTTCACTATCCAAGACCTTATGGACGAGCGTTCACGTGAGTTCATACTCGAGCCCTGGCGTCGCAACGACCTTATCCGCTGCGGTATGTTTGAGAACGACTGGGGACAGAAGAACAGGTATAAGAAGTGGCTCAATGAGGAGCACACGGAATTCGAATGGGTTGACCGTGGCGTTAAGGATACCTACCGCCGACTTATGCCTATCCACCGCGGCATCCTCGAGACCAACCTCAACTGGAAGCAGAACCCCGGATATCAAGGACTCTAAACTAATGCATAATTCAAATTTTTTTAATTCATAATGCATAATGCATAATTCATAATTGGAAGGAAAAATACGGACCAACTAACCAGATTTCTTAAAATTATGCATTATGAATTAAGCATTATGAATTAAATTGAGTTATGAATTATGAATTAAACAAATAATACATTATAAACAACCTTAAATTAATTTATGGCAAAATTCAACATGAAACGCAGCTCAATGCTGCTCGGTGCTGCAGTAGTTATGCTGTCAGCCACAGCCGGTTATCGTGACGTTACCGGCCAGTATATGCAGAATCCCGCATTCCTTCCAGGATGGCAGGGTGCCCTCACTGATGTAAACTTTGGTGTAGGCGAAGTCTATAACGGTGCATTCAACCTTTATCAGGTACTCCCCGACATGCCTGCAGGTGAATACACTCTTACTGTAAATGCTTCTTATCGTTGCGGAACTAACGAATACGCTAAAGAAAATCAAGCAGGGAATGCTGAGCTCAACACTACTTTTATCTATGCCAATGGCAACAAGCAGGTAGTGAAAGGTCTTTTCGAAGGTCGCGAAGCAGCTCCCAATAGCCTTGAAGAGATCAACGCAGCATTCACAGCAGGCGACTATCTGAACACTCTTACTTTCAATCATGAAGGCGGCGACCTCACTGTGGGTATTTGCAATACCGGTTGCTACAACGAGGAATGGGCAGCTTTCGATAACTTCAAGCTCGTAAGCGGCGATAAGGACTACACTGAACTCATCAAGAACGCAGACTTTGCAGAAGGACTTGATGTAAAAGCTGCTTGCTGGAACATGGTGAACAGCGCAGGTGGCGAAAAGACTCCGGATGTCAACAAGGGTGGTGGCGTATACCGCAAGACCAACGCATCTCCCTACAACTTCGGTCAGCAGGTTGAGCTTCCCGCAGGTACCTATCGCTTCAGCGCACTTACATTCCAGCGTTACGGCGGTGCCGGCAACTATGACGGCAACATTATTTCCTGCAAGGGGGAATGGAAACTCCAGGAAGTAGAAAAATCACCGAAGCAGTGGTGGGATGACAAATCATATGCAGAAGATGATTTCGTAAACAATGCTTATCTCTATGTTTCTTTCGAAGCAGACAAGCCGACAAGCCTCTCAACCTCAATTGAAATGCTTGAAGAGAATGTCACAGTAACACGTCTGAAAGGCAACTGGGAAATCTGCAACGGCGACTACGCTGCAATGCCTGAGAATGAGACTCGTGGCACAGCTGAAGGCACTGAAATTGTACCTGAATACACAGTTAAAAACGTTGTTCCCGGATGGTGCGATTCAGGTATGGAGCGCGAGTCTGCAGCTGCATTCGTAGCTGATCCCGAAAAGTGGCGTCAGTATGTAGAGTTCACACTCGAAGAGCCAGCTAAGGTATGGATAGGTCTTGGCAAGGATGAAAACAGCCCTGCACAGTATTGGAACCCGTTCGCTGACTTCAAGCTTGAGGTGCTCGAAGGCGAAGGTGCTGTAGAATCTATCAATGGCGTTGCTAACGGCGTGGTTGAATACTACAACCTCCAGGGTGTACGCGTTGCTCAGCCCGAAAACGGTATCTTCATCGTTCGCGAAGGCAACAAGGTTTCCAAGAAGGTTATCCGCTAATTATAAAACTCTAAGTGGACGCACGAGCCGTGCGTCCCTACAAATACGGTAATAAATCAGGGGCAGGCATCGATAAAGATGCGTGCCCCTGAAACTATTTAAATATATTGGGCGTTATTATAGTAGGTACCATTAACAATAAATTATGCGGCACAATCTCCTCATACTTGCAATTGTGGCTGCGACATCAGGTGCGGGAGCACAGGATGTCGGGGCTGAATTTGATTTTGTCTTGCCGGAACCCGCTGTAATCCAAATATGTGCTGTAGATGAATCCACTCAGGATCCGGTTCCGTTCGTCTCCATATCCGTGGAGTATGCCGATACCATTGTCAACGCCGCTACGGATGAAAAGGGGCTGCTTGACTTCACTCCTCTTTCATTTCCCCTCACTTTGACCGCCAACAGCGAAGGAATGATGGAGGCTTCCTATGGCATTTTCGAGCAACCGGATGAACCTCTCACCATCCTCATGACACGCGAACCAGCCGAAGACAAAAAGGTAGCCATGGCTATACGATGATTTTGAGCGGCTTCAAAATGATTGTTAAAAAACTTCATATTTTTACATAATTATTATGTCCTGTGGCTAAAATTTTATAATTTTGCACTCCGACGAGACAAACACCCGTCTGACTACCATTTTGACCAAGACTTATAATCATACAAGAAAAAGCCTATTTTTTGTCTTCTTTCTCTATTTCAGCATGCTCACGGGTCAGGCAGCCTTCAGCGACAAGGGGGAAACACTGCTTAACGACTGTGAGAACGCAATTGCATCCAGACAATACGATGTCTTGGAGAAAAAAGCCTCTGACTTAGTGCGTCTCGGAAAGACACAGAGCAACAGAGAAGAAGAAGTGACGGGGGAAGCGCTGCATCTCCACGCTTTGATCAGTGTGCGTGACACAGCCGACTTCACAATACCCATTGATGCCCTTATAAAAGAACTCCCTACCCTTAAAGAAAGCAACCTGAAAAGCTATCTGATAGTATGCCGAACAGTTTCCTCATACTATCAACGCATAATCAACGACTACTCACAAGCACTCCACTATGCCACCGAACATCTGGAGACAGCCCGCCATCTCAATGACAAGAACGCTGAGGCAGCCGCACTCTCTACCATAGCAAGCATATACTTCCAAAAACAGGATAATTCCGGTTGGGAATACGCTCTCAAGGCCTATGACCTCTCAAAAGAGATCAATGACCTCTCGACCCGATATGTGACTGCATGCAATATGGCGAACTATCTTTTCAACAACAATAAATATGACGAAGCACTGAAATATCTGAAGGAAGCGGAAGGATTTGCCAAACAAGCGGGACTGAAATCGGAAAACTCCTACATCAACTCCTTTATGGGTGATATCTACATGCGTCTTGGCAAAACCGACCTGGCAGAAAAGTTCTATATACTCAGCATGGAAGACAATCCCGTCACTCCAAACTACGACAAAATCTATTCCCGTATTTGCTATGCAATATTCATGATAGAACAGAAGCGCCTGAACGATGCCCTTAAACTTCTTATGGATATCGGCGACATGTCGCGTGCATACAAAGTGACTATCTTCGAGAAAGAGATTTTCTCTCTTATGTCGATCATATATGAACGCCAAGGTGACTACGCCAAAAGTCTGGAATACTACAAAAAATATACCGATGTCACCCTTAATCTCTTTTCAGAACAAAAGGAACGTGAGTTTGCGATTCTCGACCTTCGAAATAAGGTGAGGGAAGAGGAGCTGAAGAATGCGAGCCAAAGCTTGGAGATAATGAAAAGGGGAAGGACCATAATTATCCTGACAGCGATCGGTGTATTGTTTCTTATAATATGTGTTGCCGGATTCATCTACCACCGACGCAAGATAAGCGACTATAAGCAGACAATAGCACGCTATCTGGAGAACATGCGCAACGAGAAACTCCTGCGTGAACAGCTTGAACAAGCCAACATCAAAGCCCAACAACGTGACACATCAAATACGACCACCGGAGGCCTCAACGATGAAAAGTCGAAGCAGCTCTATCAGCAAATAGAAAAGCTGATGAATGAAGGGCTCTATCGCGACAGCTCCCTTTCGCTCGACAAGGCAGCGGGATTACTCTCAACCAACCGGACATATCTCTCGCAAGTGGTCAACGAGCATTACGGAAAGTCCTTTTCCTCTTATGTCAGTGAATATCGCCTCAACGAGGCTGTGGAGCTTCTTTCAGACCCGGACAATACAGATCCACTTAAGACAGTGGGTGCAAAAGTGGGTTTTACATCGCCATCCAACTTCTATACGTTGTTTCGCCAACGGGTAGGAGTGTCACCATCCGTGTTCAGAGAAAATGTCAAAAACGTATAAAATGACATTCAAATTCACCAAAAAGACAATCTAAATCATAAATTGACGAATTAAACGGTCTTAAATTTGACAAAATAGTTTTTATATTCTAATTTTGGAAATCCATAATAACAATTTTAAAAATTTCTACATGAAAAAATCTACTTTGATTCTATCAGGCCTGATTGGCATTTCGTCGCTGGCACTCGCAACCGTGCCGGAGATAATAGACCTGCCTGCCAATTTCGATGCCTGGAACTTGAACTTCAAACTCCCTCTTGAAAAACTTCGCGCACCGGAAAACGCGACTCCGGCTGTAGCCCCTGCCGCAAAGCCGACAAAGATGCGCGTAATCAAAAAAGCGGATGCAGAAACTAAAGAATATTGTGTGGCAGCACAGAAATATCATAAAAGCTACCAGTTCGTGTATGAAGGTGGCGATATAGTGACATACAACATCGGTGTGAAAGTAGATGGCGACAAAGTGACCATCAGCAACCTCTTCAACCTTGAGGCACAGTCTACCGAATGGTCCGTAGGTGTCGACTATGATGTAGTGGGTACTTACGACGCAACTGCCGGCACAATCACTATTCCCACCCTCTCCAACTTTGAAGAAGCCACCATCGCCGGCACAATCGGCACATACTATACCGAGGTGCTCGCTTGCGGAACAGTGACAGAAGACGGCAAGATGGCCCCGGCAGATGAGCTCGTCTTCAACGTGGTAGGAGACTTCGAGGCTATCACAACTGATACCTCTTTTGGTATAATGAACTATATGAACGATGGCAGCATGGTATTAGGCACACAGACCCTTTACCGTGGTTTCTACGCCAACCTTCCCACAGACGAACCAAAACTACTTGCTTTCAATGACAGCTATACCCTTAATGAATCATTTGTAGGACAGGGAACATCCAGCTCATTCTCCGTAGTCAACGTCAGCGATGCTGATGTGGATTTCTTCGTTGAGTGTGACTCAGACGACGACACTTTCAGTGCTGAACCTGAAGTAGGAACTGTTCCTGCGCGTGCAATACAGGAAATAAATGTCAATTTCCTTGCCAACAAAGTTGGAGAATATGAGGGTATGGTGTCGCTTCAGTATGAAGGACTCAATAGTGACCCTGAACCAATCGACGTATTCTACGAAGCTGCCGCAATTGGCACACCTGACTACTCAGCAGCAGTTAAGAGCGGTGACTTCACATTCAGCACCAACATTGAGTTCCCCTTCGAGATCACCACTCTTGAAGACGGCACAGAAGTGGCACGCTCCACAGTCAATGGCCAGGCTGGCACATCGATGCTTAATGTAGAGTTTGAAGTGCCGGAAGGAAACATTGGAGTATTCTCATGGAAGGGAGAAAGCGTCAATGCAAGTGTGGAGACAGGCTACTGGTATCAGAATGCAGGCGGATATTTCATCGATGATGCCGCTGAACCTGCAGCAAAATATCAGATGAACCTATCAGATGATATCTCCAATGCACTTGAGTTCGCTCCAGGCAAGCACTCAGTCCGCTTCCAGTATGAAGGTCTTTATTATTCAGGGAATCCTGCCAACGGCCTCTACGTATATGATCTTGAACTCACCAACAAACCTGCAGATGCAGATGCTGTGGTAATCGAAACTCCGGATGTCAACTTCGGAAACTTTATGATCAAGGACGAAAACGGCGTAGAGGGTCAAAACTCAATCGTGATCCGCAGCAAGGGCCTCAACGCACTCAGTGTGACCAACATCACATCTACTTCAGAGAATTTCACAGCTACCAAGCCCACTGCACAGGCAGGGCTTCTCGAGACAATCGAGATACCCGTGATGTTCCAAGCTACCGAACCCGGACAGTATGAAGCAGAGCTTACAATCGAGACCACAGCCGGCAACGTTACAGCAAACGTCAAGGCTCTCGCACGCAAGATGGCAGACTTCTCAAGCGTTATCACAGAAGGAGCTGAATGTGTCACACTTATCACCACAGATGATTCATTCCCATTCGAAGTAGAAAATGGAGTTGCCTACAACGCTAACTCAGGAGAGGAAGACAATGTAGCCACAACTTCATGGTTCCAGATTGATTATACTATTCCTGAAGGGAAGGTAGGCTACCTGCAGTGGGATGGCGTACAGTATCCCTCTATGCCGGATCCAGATGCGTATTGGGTTGGTGATCAGACAAATATCACTATGTCTCATCCAATGACTTCAGGAACAAAACCGGTATATCCCAATGAGACAGATGCAAGTTCCAATACATTTGCATCAGATTCATTCTGGTCATCTTACCTTACAAGTATCCCCGGCGAACACTCAATACGCTTTGCTTTTGCTAAGAACGGTGATGGAATCATTTCTGAGAAAGACCGTCTTGAAATCTCCAACTTCCGTATTATAGTCGAAGACTTTGACGAGTTCGGTGTAGAGGCAGACAAGACTGAAATAGAATTCGAACAACCTATCTATGTAGGTGACAACCGTTACCTTACAGCAACAGTCACTCTCAAGAACACAGGCAGCAGCCCGATGACAGTAGAAGATGTGACTGCAGATCATCCTTTCTACGGCGTGATTCCGGATAATAAAATCCCTGTACAGTGGAACAACACTATCCAGGTAGGCGTGTGGTTCTATCCTTCAGAGGAGGGAGATTTCGAAGGCACCATCACCTTCAAGACCTCAAGCGGCGATGTTGACGTACATTGCTACGGTTCGACTAAAGAAGCCAAAGGTATCCTACTCATCGGTGACGTTGAGAACCAAGGTGCTGACTGGGGAAGCTATGATGCCGACGGCGATGGAGACGCATGGAATCTCGGTTACAATCTCTGGGGTCTGAACCCGGCATGGGTACACGAGGGCAACGACTGCTTCGGCTCTACTTCCTATAATCCCTATCAGGGTGCAATCGAACCTGACAACTGGTTGATCTCACCGGTGGTAGATGTTCCCCAAGATGGCGCTATGCTCCGTTGGTATGCAGCTTCACACCACCACGAACGCTATGCAGAGCACTACAGCGTATATATCGCTACTCCGGAGGAAATACAGGATTCAAAGAACCTCAAAAACCTTACACCTGTATTCTCAGAAACCCTCGAGCCGGAATCAGCCGACGAATGGGTTGAGCGCGTAATAGACCTTGCTGAATATGCCGGAGAGAACATATGTGTCCTTTTCCGTCACCACGATTGCAACGGACAATATGTGTTGAAAGTAGACGACATCTTCATCTATAATATGGAGAAATGGGGCAATGGACTGGGAGTAAACTCTGCTATGGGCTCTACAGACGCTGTCTCTACAGAAACATTCGACATCAATGGAGTGCGCACCCATGGTCTTGTAAAGGGCATCAATGTCATCCGCACAACTTACAGCGACGGCACCGTGAAGACTTCCAAACTCATCGTGAAATAATCATGAAGAAAATCCTTTTATCAATAGTAGCATGCCTGGGCCTATATGGGTCCGGGCATGCCGAGGTTTCAGACGTAAATCTCGGCTACTGCGGCGGCCAGGAACCCACCGGCAACATCAAATGCAGTGAAAAAGAAGTGTGGGTGTCAGGAGCCATATATATCCCCGCCACTACCCTGAACACGTATGGAGGCAACCAGATCAACGGCGTGCAGGCAGCACTCAAGTCAAAACTTAACGTAGAGGAGCTGAAAGTCTGGCTTCGCACAGAACTTGACGGAGAGAATATATTGGAGCAGACAATCAACTCTGAAACAGACCAGCAGATTGCCAAAGGCTGGAACATTCTGAAGTTTGACACCACTTGGGATATACCATCCGACAGCGAAACCGGCCTCTATATCGGATATTCATATTTCCAGAAAAAGGCCTCACAGGGAATGGGAATCATTGAAACCCCTGCACAGAACTCACTGTTCGTAAAATTTGCCGACCAACCCTGGGAAGACCTTTCAAATGAAGGAATACTGTGCGTAGAGGCTCTCGTAAGCGGTGACAAGCTTCCGAAAGTGAACCTCGCACTTACCAATCTTAATATACCCAATGTCTATATCATCGACAACGGCACTATGACAATCGGAGGCACGGTAAAAAATCTTGCCACCTATACAGTGACAGGATTTGATGTAAGTGCATTCGTAGATGGAGAAAAGACAGGTACTGCACACGTGGACTGTGACATTCCCTACAGCGCATCGGGAGAATTCGCTGTTGAATTGCCTCTTGGAATAACTACTCTCGGCGACGGCACCGGCTCAGTGACAGTGACTGTAGACAACATCAACGAAGGCTCTGACGAAGACATGAGCGACAATACACTGTCAGGATCATTCATCATTGCCGAGCACGATTTCAAACACCGGATCTTTGTAGAAGAGTTCACCACCGAGCAGTGTCCTAACTGTCCGCGCGTAGGCGGCTATATCCACGATGCCTTGGAAAAAGAGGAATTCAAAGACGACGTGATTGTAGTGTGCCACCATGCAGGCTACTATACCGACTGGCTCACAGCCTCCTTTGATGCCAATTATCTATGGCTATTCAATGACGGTGGCTCCACTTATGCTCCTGCTGTAGCGGTAGACCGCAGTCTGCAGAACGACCATACGTCAGTATGGTGTCCGAGTTCATCATCTGATTTGGAGGGAGCTTGGAGAAAAGCCCTCTACAAGCCGGCTTTCGTGTCGCTCAATATCTCGGCTGAAGTAGATCCTGAAAACGAAAATCACATCACAGTCAAAGTAAATGGAGCCAAGTCGCTCGACGAGCTTTGTGAAAACCCAACTATCACAGTGTATGTGGTAGAGGATAACATCAAAGCTCACAGCCAGGCAGGCGGAGGAAGCGATTATATCCATTACCATGTGAACCGTGCTGTCAACTCAGTTTGGGGCGATGAACTTGAATTTGATGGAGACGATTATGAATACACCTGCGAATTCAATCTTTCTCACCTCTGGGTACGCGACAACCTTCAGATCGTAGCAATGATTGGTAATTACAACGCCCTCAACGCCGCTGACTGTGCTGTAATGAATGCTTCCAACCTTCCTTTCACTGAGTTTGACACCGCAGCTGTGGACGGCATTGAAGCGAGCAAGAATGAGAATGCCGAAATCTTCTCTGTGTCGGGCATACGCATGACAAATGCCAACCTTACCCCAGGCATTTATATCCGTAAGACCGGCAATAAGACTGAGAAATTCACAGTGAAATAAAATTCGAATAGTTAGTGGGACAATATAAGGGTGCGCCATGACGATGAGTCATGACGCACCTTTCTCATATATAGCCCGCTATACGCCAGCGTGCTAAAGAGAAAATCCCTCGGAAATCCTTCAAAAAATTTTTACCAACTTATTTTTTTACGATTACTAACATATGAGTTTTTTTTCGTAAATTTGCAGAATTAATTCTCAATTATAAAAAACTCATGAGCAAATTAGTCTCTAAGAAATACCTCATTCCCTTCGTGCTCATCACGAGCCTCTTCTTCATGTGGGGCTTTGCACGCGCTATCCTTGATGTACTCAACAAGCATTTTCAGGAGATGCTGCACATCTCCATCGGGCAGTCTGCCTTGATACAAGCCACTACATATCTCGGCTACTTCCTTATGGCGCTGCCTGCCGGAATATTGATCACTCGGTTAGGATACCGCAAAGGTGTAGTGACAGGACTGCTGCTCTTTGCTTTAGGAGCTCTCCTATTCATTCCGGGAGAGTCAATCATGTCGTTCGGGATGTTTCTATTTGCTCTATTCATCATAGGGTGTGGCCTCGTGATACTCGAGACAGCGGCAAATCCCTATGCCACGGAGCTTGGGGAGAAAGAGACAGCCGCAAGCCGATTGAATCTCGCTCAATCGTTCAACGGACTTGGCTGTATCCTTGCCCCGGTGATCGTAGGAGGCTTTCTATTCTCCACCCCGGAAAGCAGTGTGTCGGTACCATACGGAATCATGGGGGTGGCAGTGTTGATAGCAGCTGTTATTTTCTCACGCGTAAAACTTCCGGAAATAACCTCTAACGATGATACTAAGACATCTGCCACCAATGAAGGACTCGGAGATACCATCAAGGGACTCTGGAGCAGCAACACATTCCGCTTCGGAGTGATAGCACTCTTTTTCTACGAAATAGCTGAGATATCAATCAACAGCCTCTTCATCAATTACGCTACAGCCGACGGATGGATGGACAAGACAACGGCATCGGTAGTGCTTTCGTTCGGTGCACTCGGGCTCTTTATGCTCGCACGCATCTTCGGCAGCTGGGTGATGAGCAAGGTGGCATCGGAAAAGGTTCTTGTAGGCTGTGCAATAATGACTGTGGTAGGTGCATTGCTGGTGGTCCTCAATATCGGATGGCTGTCGCATGCAGGAGTCTTCATGTGCTACGCTTTTGAGGCAATCATGTTCCCCACTATATTTGCCATCACTATAGTCGGGGCGCAGGGCCACAATGTCAAGATAGCATCTTCATTCCTTATGATGACCCCGATAGGAGGCGCGGTAGGCACTCTCCTTATGGGACAGATGGCCGACATCACATCTATGTCCACAGCCTTCATCATCCCTGCCATAGGCTATGCTTTCGTGCTCATCTATGCTATATGCGTTGCGCGTCGTGCGTGATACGTTGTGCGAAATTAGCACTTAACTCTTCATTCTTAACTCTTCACTCATAAAAAATGAAACTTACCTGTATCGGACATATAACCCTTGACAAAGTGATCACACCCCGCTTCACCGCCTATATGCCGGGAGGCACTGCATATTATTTCGCAAATGCACTGAAGAACATCGACCTTGAAGACTTCCGTCTTGTCACATCGCTCGCGGCAAGCGAGATGCATGAGGTGGATAAACTCCGCAAAGATGGCATCGATGTTGAGGCAATAGTTTCCAAGAACTCGGTATATTTCGAAAATAAATATGGAGAGGACATGAACGAGCGTAAACAACGTGTGCTTGCCAAGGCGGATCCTTTCACTAAGGATAACCTGAAAGATGTGGAAGCAAACATAATCCATCTCGGGACTCTCCTTGCTGATGATTTCGATAAGGAAACCATCAAATACCTCTCCACTAAAGGGACTGTATCGGTAGACGTGCAGGGTTATCTTCGCAAGGTGGAAGGTGAGCATGTAGTGGCTGTGGACTACGACGATAAGTTGGAAGCCCTCCCCTATATCGGAATATTGAAAGCCAACGAGATGGAGATGGAGACCCTAACAGGGACTTCCGATCCCTATGAGGCTGCGAAGATGCTTGCTGACTGGGGTGTGAAGGAAGTGGTGCTGACACTCGGCGACAAAGGATCGCTGATATATGCCGACGGAGAATTCCATAAGATACCGGCATATCCTGCAAAAGACCTTGTAGACGCTACGGGTTGCGGCGACACTTATATGGCTGGATATCTCTACAAGCGGAGCCGTGGAGCTTCCTACGAGGAAGCAGGGGCTTTCGCAGCTGCAATGTGCAGCATCAAGCTCGGCTCAAAGGGTCCATTCTCCGGCACCATCGCAGATGTCGAGAAGCTAATTCATGATGCATAATTGAAGCCACCTAAAAAAGAAGGGACGCACGATCGTGCGTCCCTTCTTTTTCATATGCGTTGGCCTTCGGCACGGGAAGGGGGAATCAGCATGAATGTGAAGGATGTGGTGTCGTAAGGAGTGGTTATATAATCGGTCTCGATTTTTGTATCGGGCAATGAAGACCAATGCCAATAATACACCGGAATAATATTCACATTCATATAGAAGCGATCCGTAGATCCATCCACAGCCTGAGGAACACCCCATATCCATGAGCAACGGAACGTGAGATCTCCGGTAGCCAATTCCGGAACGGGGCTGTTTCTATCGTAAGGGAGATTTGCCACATGAAGATTCCACGCAGTATTTCTGTCTTGATCGACCTTGATTCCTGTAGTGGAATTTTCTGTAATGTTATTCCATGTCCAACCTCCTTGCTGCAACGGAGTAGGAGTAGCTGACTCCAGACCGTTTCCTCCGGTGAGCCATCCATCGAAATTCCATTCAAACCCACTCTGGCATGCTTCTTCAGCAAGAGTGGAGACAGGAGCCGCCCCCCCTATAACCTGGCATTCTGAAGAGTTTTCCAGCCCATAATGCTTTTTCTCCTGAAGAGAGGCTGCAAAGCCTAAATCTGACAGGTAGAATCCGCAAACCTCAAAAAGACCTGCCATCCTGTTGTATTGCCAGCGACCGTTGTAGAGATTGCCATTATGTATTGTAAGTTCTGCTTCCACTGCATATATATCGCCCGTAAAAGAAGTATTGTCAGCAAATGAATGTAGAGGATATATATCACACTTCAGTTCTGCAGTGGTGCTGAGGGATACGTTGTCCGGAAGGGGCCAGTTGTTTCTTTCCAATATATCACGTGGAAGATCAATCGGGAAGACATGGCTCACACGTTGCGGAGCGAAGCGCTTCCTGATATCCTTGCTCCTGTAGTCGGGACCCTTAAGATTAGGAGTAAGTATATCGTCAAGCCATCCTGTAAAGATCACCAAAGGGACTTCATCTTCTTCAATCACTTCTCCTTTGTCCTTTTTCTTCTGCACGCTCATAGAGACGGCCTTGCGGTTGAAGCTTATCAGCATGCTTTTGTCAGCAGAGGTGGGATCACCCGGATAGACTATGCCGTGAATGCCACACCATCCATCGACCGTCTCCGCAACGGGATCGACAATAGTGATGATAATACCACGCTGATAGGCGGCTACAAGCTCTTCTTCGAAAGCATCAAGATCCTGGCAAGCCACTATGACATGCTTTGCCTTGTTTGGCTCTACAATATTGGTAAATGTCCGTGAAAGCTGTTCCGACATAGATCCGCCGCTACCCAGGATAGCCGTAGGCTGTGTGCTTTCCGCTTTTTGCGCCGGCTTCACGCTACCTTCCTCCACCACAGTAAGATTTTCAACAGGAGGATTGACATCATTGTCGTGAGAGCAACCGGCAAAAATAAAAGAGGCTCCTGCAAAGGCTGCCAATAGTATTTTCTTATTGTAATCCATACTTTTAATGCTATAAGTAAAAGTTGTCACAGTATACCGGCAACGAAGAGCCGATATCTCCTTATTCATAACGATAAAAATCCCTTTTTAGTTTTACATTGGTCAAGTAAAACACGATGCAACTCTTCCTCCTCCATAAATACGAAGTATAAGGACTGGAATCCGACAGGCGACTGAAGGGAATATGATTTCCTGAAATATGATTTTCCAAAAAATTATAATAAATGTTATATCATCGCCCTGATATAAAATATTTCACCCGGTTTTGTATATTTAAAATAAAATGTGTAACTTTACGGCAGAAGCCATAAAAAAGCTTCTTTAGACGTAATAGACAAGGATCTTAACCCAACCTGAATAATTATGGAAGGAAATATTGAAAATTATCGTAAGCCATATTATACCATGAGATGGCTTGGTCTCCAGACACTGTATGTGCTCGTAGTATCATTGGTGTTGGCAATCATCGCGAGCGGAATCGACGGTTTCGCCTCCGGACGAGTAGATAATGGATTGCTTCAGGGAGCGCGCTACACCCTTCTGTCGCAGTCAATTGTCTATTGCTTTGGAGTAATTTCCATAACTTCCATATCCCTTATGCTGGTGGAGGTGGCATTCCGGAAAAGCATCAATTATCTGCAATATGCGCTCATAGCCATGGCGCTGACTCTTTTCTATCTTCTCCTGCTTGCCCTTTCGGAAAAATTGCCGTTCGGATTATCTTATGCTATAGTATGCCTGATGACCATAGGCCTGATTTCATGGTTTATCAAGGGGATCACTGAAAACACCAAGGCAGTGGCTCTTGCTGCAGGTATACTTGCTGTGGAATATGCGCTTATGTTTATCCTGATCATGTTGGGATCGATGGCCCTGCTTGTGGGAAGCCTTTCACTGTTCGTCCTTATTGCTTTGGCTATGTACTTCACACTGAAGCTGAAGGTTGAAAACAACGAACTGGTAATCAAATGACCATGAACAACAGTCAGACACCTCCGCCAATACCTACCAGATCTCGGATATCCTTCGGAACGAAAGTGGTGCTTC
Source organism: Muribaculaceae bacterium (assembly GCA_029061255.1). Classification (GTDB taxonomy): domain Bacteria; phylum Bacteroidota; class Bacteroidia; order Bacteroidales; family Muribaculaceae; genus Lepagella. The sequence continues at coordinate 3,344 of JAIDSL010000015.1, read as the reverse complement.
TCGGATTGCAGTGCGCACTGCTTATGATAGGAGCATTAGCAATATGGATCCTGGCGTATTCACGCGATGAGCGCAATAAAGATGTAGCGGACCAGATCATCAAGGAATGGGGAGGTGAGGTTACTATCAACGGGCCCTTAGCCTCCGAACATCCCGACAGTGCGTTAGTGGTGCGACCTTCCACTTTCAACTGTGAAGCGACGGTAGATACAAAATCTCTCCACAGGAACATCTTCGAAGCCGAAGTGTTCAATGCTCGTGTAGCTATGTCGGGAACGATCAATAAAGACAATTTCACAGCAAAAAACGACTCGATATATATTGAACTCAACCTACCTACTTCACAGCTCGCAAAACTATCAACATTAAAAATATGTGGAGAAACTGTAGAATGGAGCCGGGGAGCACACCGTCTGTATGCAGAGGTCGACGTCTCAGGCATGCCCGGCATATTGGAATTCTCTACCTCCTTTGATATCCATGGGGCGGAATCTCTTTTCATCAGCCAAGTCGGGGAGCAATCGTTCGTCACTATCGAGGGGGAGGCACAGAATCCATCGTTCAATGGCAACAGTCTGCCCGATGAAAGGCATTTATCAGGAAAACAGTTTTCAGCCCAATGGGAGACTGATATAGCTCCTGCTGATATATATGATTCGAGATCAGTCGGGGCTAACTTCTTAGTGGGGGTAGACCGCTACCAGAAAGTGACGCGGTCGCTTAAATACTCCTTCATGATAATCCTGCTTACATATGCAAGCGTGCTCTTTGCAGAAATTATAATGAAGCGCTATATTCCTCTCTTCAACTATTTCCTTATCGGAGCCGCACTCATAATATTCTATATATTGCTGCTCTCTTTTTCAGAACACATGAAGTTTGGCATATCCTATCTGATAGCTACAGCCATGACCGTATTGCTTATCACAGGATATATGTGGAAGATGCTTGGTTCGAGAAAAGTAGCCATCGCCATTGGGTCGATTCTTATCGGTATGTATGTGAGCTGCTATATCCTACTCACTCTTTCCACCTATTCACTCATCCTCGGAAGCCTTATACTCTTCGCAGCCCTCGCAGCCATGATGTACGGCTCGCTCCAGCTCAAACGCTGAACGGAGCAAATTACAAACCTCATTGCAAGGCGCTATGTGGCAGACGATATCCATCAATGGGCTTGCCATTGAAGAGAGTGATGCCGTTTGAGGACTTTTCGATCGTAAAGGGGTTATCCGGAGAGGTATGGATAGTCACCTTGTCGAAGAGGGGATATCCAAGCCAGTATTCGGGAAGTCCGGGACAGACGGGATAGAAACCCATAGCTGAAAAGACATACCATGCCGACATCTGGCCCGCATCATCATTGCCGGCAAGTCCTCCCGGAATATCCTTGTATTCAGTGTCCATAATATGCCTGATCCATTTGGCAGCTTTGTCAGGACGGTCGACAGCATTATAAAGGTATACTATCTGATGGCATGGCTCATTGCCGTGCCAATATCGTTTCAACTCAAAAAGGGAGTCGAGTTTCGCCTCCACCATTTCCTTTCCTCCAAGAAGCTCAATGAGACCTTCAGGATCGTGCGGAACATACCATGTGTAGTGACAAGGTGCTCCTTCTGTTATAAACGGATTGAATGTAAAGGGATTTATGCTATCGGCCCAAGTGCCGTCAGCGTGGCGGCCATTGGCGTAGCCGAGTTTAGGATCGATCACATTTCGGTAGTTTTTAGAACGCTTCTCAAGAATATCGGCATCCTCGTCATGCCCGAGTTTACGCGCAAGACGGGAAAGGGCAAAATCATCGAAAGCATACTCAAGAGTGCGCGAAGTCTGCTCCTTCTTGTGAAAAGCATCCTCTACCCCATCCTCAAGAGGAATATATCCATATTTAAGATAAGACCCGAGAGCACGGCGACCTTTGCCATCCACATACTCCTGATGCGTGGCAGGAGACTCAAACGCATTCTTTCGCAGATAGGAATATGCCTCCTCCACAGGAAAATCAGTGACCCCCTTCGCCACTGCATCAGCGATGGCAGCTGAGCAATGATCCCCTATCATGGCGGCAGTATAACTACCCCAACATGGGAATATTGGCATCCAACCACCCTGACGAGCCTTAAGCACGAGCGAATACATCATATCGGCACTGCGCTTAGGATCAAGGATAGTAATCAGAGGATGCTCAGCTCGGTAAGTGTCCCACATGGAATAGTCATCATAATAGTCGCGCCCGGGCTCCATCTTCAATATCTCACCATTTCCTGCAAACGACACATAGCTTCCATCCACATCACTCACTACACGCGGAAGCAAAGATGCGCGATAGAGAGAGCCGTAGAATTTTCCCTTATCCTCATCGGAGCCTCCTTCCACCTCTATCTTTCCGAGATGATTTTCCCAAATGTCTGCCACTTGCGAACGAACTGCATCAAAGTCCCAACCCGGTATCTCATTTTCAAGATTCAGCCGGGCTCCATCGAGCGAAGTGAAGCTATTGCCAATCTTGATTGCAACCGGAACTTCCTTTTTTCGCTTAAATGAGATATATCCACCTATGCCGGGAACACCTTCAGCCTTCAAGGCACCTTCATACACCTCATCTCCCCTGTAAACACCGGCAGACACCACATCAAGATTTTCCGGATATTGAACTATGAACCAACCAGAGAAACCTGCCGGCTCACCCCAGCCCTGATATATGCGATGGACGGGATTGCATCCCCGAATCTCGCGCTTCAAAGTATCTATCTCTATCCACCCGGCACCTTCATCTGTATTTGGATTGACCACCAGGTGTCCTACCCCATCGGAATCATATGTGAAACGGAATATTCCTGAGCGTGAAAGTCCGGTCATCTCCGCTTTCATTCCCTCGTCGGGAAGCGCGACGGAGTAATAGTCAGGACGAGCCGTTTCCGAATCCCTTTCGAGGCGGGAAGCCCTGGAAAGAGGCGATGTACGCAAATCGCCACCTAAAGCAGCAATAGAGACACTACCATAGTCTTGAGTGCAACCTCCTGATATCCAGTGGCTGGCACGAAAACCCTGCAAGTCAGTGTCGGCATAATAATAAGGAGCTATGCACTTTTCCTCAGTGTCTCGTGTCTGAGGAGTCCATAGTGTCATTCCGTGTGGCACGCAGACAGCAGGCACAGTCTGGCCATGCTCTTCGGAACCCTTGCCGAAAAGACCGGCTGTCATAGTAGTGGCTTCGGCAGTGCCGACGCGGGTATCGACAAAATTAATCAGAGATAAAATAAATATGAGACAATCAAGCATATTTATAAACTTTTTACTTGTAGGGACGCACGGCTCGTGCGTCCTAATAACTATGAAAT
>JAIDSL010000149.1 GCA_029061255.1 Muribaculaceae bacterium | reverse complement strand
TCCTATTACTATTGATGCTGATCGACCGGAACTTGGACCAAATCTTAAGGGGTCGCTTTTGAGGAAAGCTTATAAGGTCGAGCATCAGGGACATTCATTCTACAATTTGCCCAATCTTCTTAATGGCAACGACGGATGGGATCCCAAAGCTATGAATTCTACTGTTGCAAATGCTGAATCTGAGAGAGGTGAAAAACTTACCGGACTCCCGGTGACTTTGCGCATTAAGACAGAAAAACCTCCCTATCTTTTCGATGGATGTAAAGCCCGTATCCAGTATACTCCCCTTTTATGGGGTGGTTATCCGTCCGGTAAATCTGAGGAGATAATGTATGTTGCTGAGAATCGCTTGCCGGAGGAAAAACAGGTGACGATTCCTGTTGGAAATGCTGAGGGACTATTCGGTCGCCAAACTCTTGTGATTGAGCCGAATCTTAGAGTTTCCCCTAAATTCAAGCGTAAACCAAAAGTCGTTTATGATGAAAAGGTGGGAAAACTCCGTGTGGACTATGCTTTGACAGGCAAGGGAGAAGACATAAGTGGTATTTCGTGGGTGCGAATATTCAATAATGATAGCATCTTATCATTGTCAGATGCAAAAGCACCTAAAGGAAAGTTCTATGCTCCAAAAGCCGGTGATCTTGGATATGGCATAGTTGCTATTGTATTTCCTCAATACAAGGATTCTCAATGCGGATTGCCTGATGCTTCTCAAGTATTTGAAATTATTGATTCCAATATGGTTGAGGAAATTCCGGAATCTCATCTTTCTACTGATTTCAGTGATGTTCCGATTTGGGAGTCGCAGCCTGGTATACCGGGAATCTGGAACTTCGATGTTTTCAAACCATCTGATACTTCTCATGTGGATTGGCAGGCAACTGAAGGTCCCGGATGGTACTATGGCAAGGGCTTCGATGCCTCTACGGGTGTCGGATTAGTACAGAGTGAGAAAGGTGCAAGAATGAGCTATGTTCCCGCTCGCGATGTATGTAGCGACATGTCTGTTTCGCTTGTGGCAGAACCGGCAAAAAGCGGTGGTCAGGGATTTGGGAGTGCCACCACCCAGTACATGGATATATGCGTAAAATTCGATCCTGTCAATCTTGATGGATACGCTCTGAGGATAGAACGAACTCCTGATCATGATCGTGCTGTCAGGTTTTCTCTTGTAAAATATGAAAAAGGTCAGACTTCTCTTATATCGGAAGAAATTATAAGCGATTGTTTTCGCAATCCCTGCTACATCAATGTTGGAATAAAAGAAGGAATGCTCCAAGCTTCAGCCTATACTGAGGCGTCTTCTCCCGATAGAAAGTGTTGCGATGAAGTAGTGGAGAAGGTAAATCTCAACGTACCTGTTCAGGAAACTACTTTGACAGGATTTTGTATCCAGCACACCGGATCTACCGGCCCATCTTCTACTCTCATCCGTGATCTCACAATTCAATGGAAATAAAATATAATCAATAACTATAAACCTATGAGAAATTTTTCTTTCTTTCTATCTGTGGCTGCTCTTGGTTGTCTTTTTGAACCGACTGCATCTGCAGATGTTTCAAAAGCCTATGTCTCCGATCTTGGTAACGGCAAGTATCAGAATCCGGTGATAAATGCCGATTATTCCGACCCTGATGTGGTTCGTGTCGGCAACGATTATTATATGACATCCTCAAGTTTTGCCAACCTTCCTGCTCTTCAGATTCTTCACTCCAACGACCTTGTAAACTGGACTCTTGTTGGAGCTGTAGCGGACAAATATCCGGATGCTGAATTTGATGGAGTAAGCCATGGCAATGGCGTATGGGCACCTGCTATTCGCTATCATAATGGCAAATACTATGTCATGTACGGAGATCCGGATCGTGGCATATATGTGGCAGACGCTACTGATCCCAAGGGACCATGGAGCCCACTTCGTCTTATTTATCCGGTCGTCGGAGTGATAGATCCTTGCCCATTTTGGGATGAAGACGGACGTGCCTACATAGCTCACGGCTATGCAGGAAGCCGTGCCGGAGTGAAAAGCATTCTCGGTATGATTGAAATGACTCCTGATGCTACGGGCGTAATAGGTATGGACAGGGTGATATATGATGGTCACCTCGAAAATGAGACTATCGAAGGTGCTAAGATGTACAAACGCGGTCCTTGGTATTATATTTTCTCTCCGGCAGGTGGTGTAGCCACTGGTTGGCAGGTTGTAATGCGCAGCAAGAATCCTTGGGGGCCTTACGAGCAGCGCAACGTGATGGAACAGGGCGACACTGACATCAATGGACCTCATCAGGGTGCTTGGGTCGATACTCCTGATGGCAAGGAGCATTGGTTCATCCATTTCCAAGACAAGGGTCCATACGGACGCGTAATCAATCTCGAGCCTATGGAATGGAAAGAAGATGGCTGGCCTGTGATAGGCGTTGACAAGGATGGTGACGGTCGTGGTATCCCGGTTCGTACATACCGCAAACCCAACGTAGGCAAGACTTATCCTGTTGCTACTCCTGCCGACAGCGATGACTTTGATTCCAATACTCTTGGCCTTCAGTGGCAATGGAACGGAAATCCACAACCTCTGTGGTATTTCTGTGATGCTGAAAATTCAGTGTTGCGTCTGTTCTCACATCACACTCCGGATGCCAAAAACCTCTATGATATGCCGAATGTCCTTATGCAGAAATTCCCTAACGAGAATTTCACAGCCACGGCAAAGGTATCTTTCCATCCTCGTGTGAAAGACGGCAAGACAATGGTAGGAGAAAAAGGTGGCATTGCAATAATGGGATATAATTTTGCAACGCTTGCCCTTGAAAGCCGCGAAGACGGGACATATCTTGTACAGACCGACTGCGTTGGTGCCAACAAGGGCAAGGATGAAGTGGAGACAGCAGCCGTTAAACTTGACTCCAATGGTCCTGTGTGGCTTCAGGCTGTTGTCAGAATGACTGGAAAGAAAAATCCGAAAGCAAAACCTGACTATAAATGTACTGTGACATTCCGTTGCAGCTTGGATGGCAAGAATTTTACTGACTTTGGTCGCCCGATGGATGTGCGCGAGGGTCATTGGATTGGTGCAAAAGTCGGTGTTTTCTGCACTCGTCCCTGGAAGAGCAATGATAGCGGTTGGCTCGATGTGGATTCTTTTATTATTGACAAATAATCTCATAATATCAATCAGTTACGCTCTAAAGTTTTCCAAAATCAAATTAAATATATTTGATTATCAATAATTTAGCATTTTATTATTCCTCAAAAGTTTTCCAAAAAGAATTTTTTTTGAAAATTTATGAGGAATATTTTTGTCAATTTGAATATAATGCTTAACTTTGCACTCAAATAAATTTAACCAAAAAACACAATCTACAGAAACCGATGATACAGACAATCCAGAAACGCGACGGCCGCATCGTAGGCTACAACGAAGAAAAGATTAAAGCTGCTATCCGAAAAGCAATGATTGCCACTTCACAGGGTGAAGATGAGTCGCTGATTCAGCGTATCACAGACCGGATTGGTATGACCGGCAAAGAACGCATGACGGTGGAAGACATTCAAGATAGAGTGGAAATCGAACTGATGAAATCTGCTCGCAAGGATGTCGCTAAGAAGTATATTGCATATCGTGATCAGCGTTCGATTGCTCGTCGTGCCAAGACCCGTGATATTTTTCTGGAGATCATCGAGACCAAAAACAATGACATCACCCGCGAAAATGCTAATATGAACGCCGATACTCCGGCGGGAATGATGATGAAATTCGCGTCTGAGACCACTAAACCATTTGTAGACGATTATCTTCTTGACCCTGAAGTGAAGCAGGCGGTAAAAAACAATTACCTCCATATCCACGACAAAGACTACTACCCTACCAAAAGTCTCACTTGCGTCCAGCATCCTCTTGATAACTTGCTTGAAAACGGTTATGTGGCAGGGCATGCTGAGAGCCGCGCTCCAAAACGCATAGAAACTGCCGGTGTCATTGCGTGCATCTCGCTTGAGACTGCACAAAATGAGATGCATGGCGGTCAGGCTATTCCTGCTTTTGATTTCTATTTGGCTCCCTTTGTCCGCTCATCCTTCAAGGAGGAAATTCGAATTCTGGAGTCGCTTACAGGCAAAGACCTTTCTAAATTCTACGATATCGATATAAAAGATTATGTCAAGAAAGACTTGGAAGGTCTTGAAGGCGATGATCGCTTGTTGCAGCACGCCATCAATCGTACAGTTGGCCGTGTTCATCAATCAATGGAGGCTTTCATTCATAATATGAATACCATTCACTCGCGTGGTGGCAATCAGGTCGTGTTCAGTTCTATCAATTATGGCACCGACACTTCAGCTGAGGGTCGCTGTGTGATTCGTGAGATTCTGAATTGCACATATGAGGGTGTAGGGAATGGAGCCACAGCTATCTTCCCCATCCAAATTTGGAAAAAGAAAAGAGGAGTAAGCTATCTTCCTGAAGACCCAAACTATGATCTTTATCGTCTTGCCTGCAAAGTAGCCGCTAAAAGATTCTTCCCTAATTTCCTGAATCTGGATGCCACATTCAATCAGCATGAGCTTTGGAAAGCAGATGATCCCAAACGCTTTGAGTATGAGGTAGCCACAATGGGATGTCGTACACGTGTGTTTGAGAATCGTTATGGAAAAAAGACTTCTGTCGGCAGAGGAAACCTATCTTTCTCCACCATCAATATTGTCCGCCTTGCCATTGAATGTATGGGCATCAAGGATAAAGAGGAAAGAATAGAGCGTTTCTTCGAGCGTCTCGATGATATTCTCGATATCACTGCAAAGCAACTTGACGACCGTTTCCAATTCCAAAAGACAGCTCTTGCCAAGCAGTTCCCGCTTGTGATGAGCACTCTTTGGAACGGTGCAGAAAAACTCGGGCCCAATGATACCATTGAAAGTGTTATCAATCAAGGCACCCTCGGCATAGGCTTCATAGGTTTGGCGGAATGCCTGATTGCACTGACAGGCAAGCATCATGGAGAAAGCGAAGAGTCTCAGAAGCTCGGACTTCGTATAGTGAGCCATATGAGGTCAAGAGTCAATGAATTTTGTGAGCAATATGGCCATAATTATTCAGTCCTCGCTACTCCCGCAGAAGGACTCAGCGGAAGATTCACAAAACGCGACCGTGCCTCATTTGGTGTGATAGAAGGAGTCACTGACAAGGACTACTACACCAACTCAAATCATGTCCCGGTCTACTATCACTGCTCCCCCAGGCACAAGGCTAAGGTTGAAGCTCCTTATCATGAACTTACACGAGGAGGGCATATCTTCTATGTGGAGATCGATGGCGATGCTACTCACAACGAAGAGTGCATCATGCAAATTGTGGATATGATGGACAAATACAATATGGGATACGGCTCAGTCAACCACAACCGCAACCATTGCCCCAAATGTGGCTATGAGAACGCTGACATGGAAATGAAGGCTTGTCCCAAATGCGGCACTAACTTCGAGACCATCCAGCGCATCACCGGTTACCTTGTAGGCACCACTGACCGCTGGAACTCAGGCAAACTCGCAGAGCTCCACGACCGCATAGTCCACAAATAAAATTCGTCTTGTAGGGACGCACGGCTCGTGCGTCCTCCTCAAAGCCAATCCATATGAATCGTACATATAATGTCTTAGACATAATAAAAGGCACTACAGTTGACGGTCCAGGTTTCCGGACCGCCATCTATTTTGCCGGTTGTCGCCATGCGTGCCCCGGTTGCCACAACCCACAATCATGGGATTTCAACGCCGGAACCAAAATGACCATTGAAGAATTGATGAAAGTCATTGAGGAAGAAGACTTCGACGTAACTCTATCAGGTGGAGATCCCCTCTATCATCCTGAAGAAATTGCGGTTCTCGCCAAGGCTATACAAGAATCCGGACACAAAGTATGGCTCTACACTGGTTTCACTATAGAAGAAATCCAAGCATCGGAAAACCTCAGTCTACCCCTTCCCTATCTCGACGCCATCGTTGACGGCCCTTACATTGAGTCCCTTCGTGACCCTGACCTCCCCTTCCGCGGCAGCTCCAACCAACGCATCATCCCCACCCC
>JAIDSL010000148.1 GCA_029061255.1 Muribaculaceae bacterium | reverse complement strand
AACGCACAGATAGAGCGGTAGATCCTATCAGGATTCCACCCCTTCTTAAACTCAATCCTATTGGATTCAACTTTCCTCTGCCTAAGCAGATCCTCAACATTTATCGGTAGTGCCATATGAGTTTGAATTATATAGTGTTTATAGAATTAATGAAATCATCAAAAGAAATATCCTGATATATTTCGGGAATTACTATTAAGTCTTTCTTATTCTTTTCAAAAGCTGGATTCTTATACCAGTTGTAGAAATGTCTTGCCACAAATATTGTCCATATAGAGGTCCCCAAACTTATGATGGAAGAGATAACAATAGAAAAAATCTTTATATTCCATGTATTTTGAAGTTGAAAATCATCGGGGATAAAAAATATGGAAAAACAGAGGCATCCTAGAAAAATCGCAACAGCTACAATAGAAATTATAAACCATTTTTTTGCTTTCTGTCTTTCATCGTTGATGATTGACGTAATATACTTGTCTCTTTTATTTCTTCGATGATTGTTTTCTTTAATCCAAAGTTGACGGAGTTGTTGTTCTTGCTCGTTACTCTTTGCGACTAAAGCATTTGTCTCATCAAATAATGCCTTTTCTCGTTTTACAATGTTGGCTTCTTTAGTTTGTAGATTTTCTTCCTTTTCTTGGAGTTCAGTCAGCTGAACTTTATATTTTTCTTCTTGATTCTCTTTATTCTGTCTTAAGTTTTCAATTAGTCCCTTAACAGAATCGACAAGAGATTGAAGCCTTTGAGCATTTTCTATTTCAACTTCTTTCTGTTTTTCAGATTCCTCCTTTACTCGTTTAGCGAATTCAGCTTCATCTCGTTTTGCAATATCATTCAAGGCCTGCACATCATCAATCTGTCTATGCGCGATTCGTGTGGCTAGACGGAGAACATCTTTGTCGGTAATTTCATTGGAAGTGCTGTATTTCTGTATGTTTTCATCCAGTTCTTTGATTACTCTGGCTTTAGGAAGCGAGGCATTTATCGTGTAAGAAATCATCGAGGCTAAACCTAAATCAATGATATCTTTTTCCCAAACTAACGAAGGACTTGTAAGCCATATGATATTCAATAGATCATCAGCTTTAATAATCTCTGGTTGAGCAGACTTGTCACCCAGATAACACTCAACATTGGCATCAAGATCTGCGCTATGAGAAATAGCGTTGTTTACGAACCAACAGTTAACATCTTCGAATTTTGTAATTTTTTTATGTCCCCTCTTTTCCTGTACGTAGGAAATAGCTATTGCATCATGTAATGCTGCTTTCTCAGAATTTCTGATCTTTTTTAGCACATTATATTCAGGACTATACTTAGCACTTTTACTCCATTTATCTGTATGTGGAACTACATATATACCAAACTTAACAGAAAGTGTATCTTCAATGTTATCTGCTATTCTTTCAAGATCTGTTTTAGAAAGCTGTCTACGGTCACAAGCATTGTAGATATCCTCTTTATTGATTGTTCTAGCTATTATTGCAGAACCTAAGTTTTGGGCTTTGAAATTTAATAATCCTTGAAATTCTTCAATGGTATCTTTTAAAACAGTGAATTTATATCCTAACTTTTTGCACATGTCTACAAGCGTGTTACAAGTCTTTGTGGATTCTTCGGTATTTAAATCCATTAAACTGACAACGAAATTGGTGTCTAAAAGTAATTCGATGTCCAATTTAACTTCCGAAGGTTGAAAGCTTAGGTAGCTAGTTAACATTGACCCAAGATAGAGATTACGTAATGTGTCGTATATGCCAGGAGTTTCCTTGAAGTAGTCTACAAACTGAGCGGCTATCACTGATTGTTTATCTGTGTCAGTTATATCATGAGATAGATAGAACGATACTTCCGCTTTATTTTGTTCGATAAAGCGGAGTAAATCACCCTCAGATGCATTTCCTGTGATATCATAGATAGAACAAAATTTTTTGAACATATCCACAACACTCAGTACCTCTAACTTACTTCTTTTGATTTGTTCTTTATAACTCTCAAATGTGAATTTATTGATAATGAAAGCACCGTCATCGTAAAGCACAATATCTTCTACCCCAGATTTAGAATTTTCTTCTTTTGCAATCTTTGCCATAATGAGACCTAGGACTGGAGCTGGAAATTCCAAACTAAATCGCTCCTTTAAATCATTTGATAGCTCAGAAATATTTGCGCCTTTAACATTACCATTTGGATATAACTCGGCCAATGCGTGTTTAACGATAGGGATAAAAATGTCTAGTGGTCCCTCTGCAAAGGTACCATTATTGTGGACATGTGCTAAGAAACTATAAGCTATTGCTCTTTTTTGAGATTGCAAATCAGGTGTCATAACGTCAAGGGTTACTTATTAATTTGTTTTAAGGTTCTGCGGCCATCATGGGAGCGTCAAAGCTGTCAAATATTTGGTAGCTTCTTTTAGCCTGTGTATATGCTTGGTTAAATACTCTTTGGTTGACAAAAGCCTGAAAATTAGGGTTGTCAAGATAGTTACGAGCAAATTCAGTCTTTTCACTGAGCAGTTCAATAACGATTTGGAATAGTGCGTTATTGGACTCAATCTCAGCGTTCTGCTCATCGCTATGATGCACCGCATTTGAAAAATTTTCATTAGCAGCAAGTCGATCAGGGAGAAGGCGAATTTGCTCAATGGCTTCTTCCGGATGTTCCCACTCAATACCGCCGAACTGGGTATTAAACTCTTCAAGTATGTTTGACAGAAGATCAAATACAGGCTCACTGGTTGAGCCACCTCCTCCGACAGGTACAGGGGCTATGTCCTCATCCTCGTTCTCCATTTGGAACTTAGCCTCCCCTTGCTTGATTGCACGGTATTGGTCGAAGTCGATAGCCTCAATCAAACCCTCGGTCCAATCTTCGCGAGGTATTCTCGGAAGTTTGGTTGCAAGTAGATGAAGATAAATATACATTTTCTCCCAATTGACGGTCTTGTATGGAGACACTGCGGCGATGAAAGGATAAAGACGATTATAGCCTTTGATTGCACCTTTAGAGTCAATCTTTCCATTATCGTCGAGTAACTTGAACCGTTCTACAGCGGTGTCAAGGATAGGGTCAAGTTTGGTACGGTCTTCCTCCGAGAGGAAGATGCGGTTTATATCGTCGACTTCATCCATAGTAAAGAGATTGTATTCCTCAATCTTATCGAGAAGGTCATTGAGTTTATTCGGATCTGTCTCACGGCTTAGGTTAGTTGCCTTATAATATTTCTGAAACGCTTCCTGAACGAGTTCGGCGTTTCCTGCGAAGTCAAGAACGAATGTGTCTCTTTTCTTTGGATGGCAACGATTAAGACGCGAGAGAGTCTGAACGGCTTTCACGTCCGACAGCACCTTATCCACATACATCGTGTGGAGCAGGGGTTGGTCGTAGCCGGTCTGAAACTTATCGGCAACGATAAGGATGCGGTACGGGTCCTGACCCATCCGCTTCTCTATTTCCGATGAAGGGAAGCCGTTGACCATAGCCTCGGTAACTCGCTGCCCGTTGTATTCCTTATCGCCGGAGAACGCGACTACAGCCTTGTAGGGACTGTTGCGCTCACGCAATTTCTCAGTGATGGAATAGTAGAAGTCGATGGCTCGCAGGATACTGGAGGTAACGACCATCGCGCGGGCTTGTCCACCGACCTTGCCTTTGTTGATCACATTCTCATGGAAGTGTTCAACAATTATACGAGCCTTGGCTTCGATGGTTTCGGGCTGAGCCTCGACCCACGCACGGATTTTGGCAGATGCCTGTTTCTTATCGAACTCCGGGTCTTCCTCGATAGAGCGCACTACCTTGTAGAAGCTCTGATAGGGAGTATAATTTTGCAACACGTCCATGATGAAACCTTCCTCGATGGCTTGCTTCATCGAATATACGTGGAAAGGAACGTGCTTTACATTCCCCTCGGAGTCGGCAGGGAGCGCCGTGCCAAACATTTCCAGAGTCTTATTCTTAGGTGTGGCAGTAAAAGCATAGTAGTTAGCGTTAGTCGCCATCTTTCTCCCTGTCACAATCTTTGCAATCTTGTCCTCCAAGTCTTCGTCTTCCTCAGTAGCGTTTCCGCTGACGCTCATATTCATCTTGGCAGACATTGAGCCGTTCTGCGAACTGTGAGCCTCGTCGATAATAATTGCGAAGCGATTATTTTTGAGAGTTGTGCCAATAGCGTCGAGGATAAACGGGAACTTATGGACGATGGTAATAATAATCTTCTTGCCCCCTCGAAGAGCGGTGGCAAGAGATTCCGAGCTGTCGGCCCATGCCACAACATTCGATAGCTTCTGAAAAGCGCGGATGTTGTCGCGAATCTGCTTGTCAAGGTTGACGCGGTCGGTAACGACAATCACGCTGTCGACCACCGGATTGTTGTCTTTCAACAGTCCGACGAGCTGATACGCGAGCCAAGTTATCGAGTTGGACTTGCCGGAACCGGCAGAGTGCTGAATGAGATAACGGTGCCCCACACCCTTATCCTTGGTTTCTTTGAGAAGGCGGCGCACAACTTCGAGCTGATGATAACGGGGCCAAATTACTTTGGTCTTCGTCTTGCCCGTATCTTCGTCTTTTTCCTCGATAACCTGCGCGAAGTCCTCCAAGATGTTGCTGAGGCTTTGCTTGGTCAGCACATCTTCCCAGAGGTAGGCGGTCATCAAGCCGTTAGGATTGACAGGGTTTCCCCTGCCGCCGTTGTTACCTTTGTTGAATGGCAGGAACCAACTGCTTTTCCCAGCGAGCATAGAGCACATTGCGACATCGGTATCGTCGACGGCAAGATGCACGGCGCACCGTTTAGATTTGAAAAGCAGGTCTTTGGGGTCGCGGTCATTCTGATACTGAGCTTTGGCGTTATCGACCGTCTGCCCGGTGAAGTGGTTTTTAAGTTCCATTGTAACGACAGGCAGACCGTTGATGAACAATACGACGTCGATAGACAGCATTGTGTCGGTCAGGCTGTAATGGAGCTGACGGATAACGGTAAAATCGTTATCCTCATAAAACTTCTTCGCTGTGGGGTTCAGTTCGCTTGGTAGAGGATAGTAAAGGTCGAAGTGGAGAGTAATGTAACGGAAGCCTTTACGGAGCACGTCGGTAATGCCGCGCTTAGTGATTTCATCGCGCAATCGAGTGAAGAACTTGTTTTTGGCAGATTCTGTGTCAAAAATGCGAAGTTCCTCTGCCTTGTCGGGCTGAGTACGACGGATGAACGCCTCGACCCTATCGGGGAGCAAGGCGTAGGTTTTATTATATTCAGAGCTACCGCCCTGATTGTATCCGTTGACATCGCGCAGATAGTCAACGATAATATCTTCGAGACCTTTTTCTGTAGTGTCCATAGCAATTAAGGAATAAGTCCGGCTTCGCGGAGTTTACGCAACATTTCTTCTTGTTCGGGAGTAGGTACAGGCTTAGAAGGCTCTGAGGCTATAGGCTCATAGTCAGCCACCCATTTGTCGAAGATTGCAGTGAGTTGGTCACTTAATTCCTTGTCACGACATTCAATATCAGACGGTAACCAATTTGTACGCGATGAATCACCGAAATCTTTTGTGACTTCGATTTTCGAGGCCTTATACTGATCTTTCTTTTTGTCAAAGTAGCCGTTGCTGGCTTTGATGTTTAGCGATTTTTCGAGAGGAAGTTTATTGCCTAAATGCTCAAGTAAAATCTTAACCTCTTCATCGGTCATTGAGAGATTAAAGAATGAATTATCCCACTTCTGAGGGAAGATATGCTCAATCTCCCACCTGTCGGGAAAGAGCATCGTTTGCTTCGGGTTAGCATAAGCTATAACATCAAGAAGCATACGCACCATAGTTCGTGGAGGTGTCACAATAAGCGGATTGGGGGCATCCGCCTGAGCCGCTGTTTTGAATCCGGCCTCAAATCCAGGCTCGGGA
>JAIDSL010000147.1 GCA_029061255.1 Muribaculaceae bacterium | reverse complement strand
TTCTGAATCGTAGGCCTGTCGAAGTTCCTGTATCTCTTTCTCTCTTCCTATCAGCATATAAGATGTTTTTAGACTGCAAAGATACGAAATATTTCCGACATCGCATTACCAAATCTCTAATTTTTTATGAGATTTGGAAGCGTGACGCACTACTTAACCTATAAATAATGTCTAAGACAAATACATCACACTTCCAAATCTAATGTTTTTACATCACATTTGGAAACGTGATGGCAGATTTGGATAGGGGCAATCGTGATTATTCATCTATTTATATAATATATATGAGGTGTACGAGAGTGCAAAATCAAGTATTTTTTATCCACACTTGGCACCTTAGTGGGTAATTGAAATATTATCAAGCAAAGGGGCAAAGGGGCAGAGTATCAATACTTTGGAGAGCTTCGCGACTCGGTTTAGGAAAGCTCGCAATGATTGCGGCCTGCTACGCATCGGCCGGAGAACGCAGAGAAAACTACGCTGTTTTTAATTAGCTTAACCCACGATTAAAACCGTGGGTTAATAAGATGATTGCCCTCCGTGTAATGATATTAGATGAACCGAGCCGGAGGCTCGTACACCTAAACAAACCGGGATATTGAGATATGATTGGGGCAAAGCAGAGCTTTGTGCGGAAACGGCTTCGCGAGGATTGGGGGATAACGCGAGGATGATGGTATAAAGGGATAGCGATAGCTTTGAGGGGGAGAGCATGACAACCTTATTTTTCCTTCAGGCGGCTGTCGCAGTATTCGGAGGGGGTAAGGCCGGTCATCTTCTTGAATGTGCGGGAGAAGTGCTGGGGGTAGTCGAAGCCTAAGGAATAGGCTACCTCCGAGGAGTTCATGCCGGATACGAGCCTGTTCTTGGCAAGCTGGATTACGTATGACTTTATATAACGGTTGGCTGTCTCTCCCGTCGTCCTCTTTATGACATCGCTCAGGTAGCTCGGAGACATACACAGCTGCTCGGAGCAGTACTGCACTGTTGGCACACCATCGGTAAGCTGCTTCTCCTTCTCGAAATAATCTTTCAGAAGTTTCTCGAATCTCGACAGGATATCGTTGTTCTGAATGGTGCGTGTCTCAAACTGGCGGTTGTAGAAGCGCTGCGCGTATCTCAGCAGGAGATTGAGGAAACCAACTATTATACGGTTCTGCATAGAGTCTGACGGGAACTTCAGTTCATTCTCAAGCTGCCTCATGAGTGCAATCATCACATCCCGCTCCTCCGATGTCATGTGAAGGGCCTCGTTGATCCGATAGTCAAAGAAAGTAAAATTCTTGATGTCTTTCTCGAGTCCCGTGCCCTGCAGTATGTCGGGATGGAAGAGTACTGCCCAACCTGTAAGATTCACGAGTTCGCCATCATCTTCAAGGCCTCCAATCTGTCCTGGAGCTACGCAGATGAGCGTATCCGCGGAGTAATCATATTTTCCGGCTCCGTATGTCAGTTCACGTCCCTTTTCATTACCCTGAAGAAACAGTCCATATACGCCATAGCTGTTGAGGCTATGCCTTACGGGTGACACCTCGCTGTAGTTAATGACGCTTATAAGCTCATGGGGATCGGTCTGACCGACCCATGCACTGTAATCGGACGGTCTGTTTACCTTCAGGATCTTACTCATATTATAGGTTTAGAATTTTTCAATTGCAAAATTACAAAATTTCTGCAATATCAGGATAATCAGCCTAACCAAAATCTCGGCATTCTTACCATTTTCCCTATTCCGGAGGAATCATCGGTCGATTCATTGTTTTCATTACAGAGTTTTGAAAGCAGCTATTCGGCGAAGGGATCTCACGCAAAGAAGAGATGAAATTCACGCTGAGGGGCTGAGGGGCAGAGGACGCGGGAACATTCATTAAGCGACAAATAATTATGAATTATGCATTTTGAATTATGCATTACCACTTAAAGATTATAAACATACTATGGAATTACCGGCAATAGCATTAGGAACATGGTCGTGGGGCTCAGGAATGGCGGGCGGCGACCAAGTATTCGGCAACCATACGGATGCCGAGAGTCTGAAATCAGTTTTTGACGCTGCATACAATGCAGGTCTGACAATGTGGGATACTGCCACAGTATATGGTATGGGGGCATCTGAAGACATACTTGGCGGCTTCATCAAGAATTATCCCCGTGAGAAATTCATCATCTCCACTAAGTTCACGCCACAGATAGCCCCCGCCACGGAAGCTCCTGTCCTTACGATGGCAGAGGAAAGCTGCAGACGCCTACATACCGACTATATCGACATCTACTGGATACATAATCCGGCCAATGTGGAGCGTTGGACCCCCGGTCTTATCGCACTTTTGAAATCCGGTGCAGTAAAGCGCGTGGGCGTTTCCAACCATAATCTTGCCCAACTCAAACGAGCTGACGAGATACTTCGTGCAGAAGGCTACCGCGTGTCAGCAGTTCAAAACCATTTCAGCCTTCTTTACCGTTCATCTGAAAAGGCGGGAATCCTTGAATATTGCAAAGAAAATGACATCGATTTCTTCGCTTATATGACTCTTGAGCAGGGAGCATTGAGTGGGAAATACGGCACAGCGAATCCCATGCCAGAAGGAAGTGACCGCGCAGCCACCTATAACCCCATACTTCCAAAACTTGACGCACTAATCGCCGCGATGAAGAAGATCGGAGAAGCCCATGATGCATCGGTATCACAGATCGGCATCGCGTACGCCATCAACAAGGGTACATATCCTATCATCGGTGTGACGAAGCCACGACACGTGGAGGAAGCTGCCGCAGCTGCGAAAATCAAGCTGTCGAAGGAGGAGATATCTTCTCTCGAGAAGCTTGCCGCAGAAACAGGGGTCGACACTAAGGGTTCATGGGAAAACCACATGTCATGAAAAGAGGCTTTTCATTCATCATTTCAGTAATTATAGTCATGAGTATGTGCGCTCAAAAAAACATTCCGGCAATAGATGTCCATTCACACGTAGTCACAGACGAGTATCTGAAGTATCTCGCTGACAACAACGCACTGATGGAAGACGGATATCCATTGCCGTTCTGGGATGAAAGGGCGCACATAGCCTTCATGGACAGCGCAGAAATAGAGAGAAGCGTGCTGACGCTCTCATCACCCCAGCCATGGTTTGGCAATCTTGATGAGAGCCGGAAGGTAATCCGATCTGTCAATGAAAGAATGGCTAAGGCGAAGCGTGCCAATCCGGACCGTTTCCTCTGGTGCGCAGCACTCCCCCAATCCAATATCAACGCATCGATTGAGGAAGCCATCTACGCTCTTGACACGCTTGGCGCCGACGGCATCAAGCTCGCCACGAGCGTCGACGGAGTATATCTCGGCGACTCCATCTACGACCCGCTTATGAAGGCATTAGATGAACGTGGTGCTGTCATCATCCTTCATCCTGTGAAACCGAATCCGATAAATGAAAGCACTTTTACCGGCGGTCCGATCTTCGTCTACGAATATCCGGCAGAGACCACGCGCGCAGTCCTCAATATGGTGGCCCACAACGTCATGACGCGCTATCCGGACATAAAGGTTGTGGTGCCGCACGCGGGTTCGTTCATGCCATACGCAGTTCCGCGCCTTAAAGGTGGTTATCCGTTGCTATTGCAGCAGGGACTCACGGGACCAATCGACATTGAAGGAAACCTCTCACGGCTATACTACGACCTGGCCGGAGGACCGTCGACAGAGGCTATAAAAATGCTGCTGACTGTCACGACTCCAGACCACATAATGTTTGGAACGGACTATCCGTTTGTTCCGACCCCTATTTTAGAGAAAGTGGCGGCCAAGGTAAGGAACGAGATCCTTCAGGATACAGAACTCGCGGAACACGCAGATGATATCCTCAGAAACAATGCTTTGAAATTATTCAAGATAGAAAAATAACTATGGCAAAGAAAATAAATTTGGGCTCAAAGTTAGCCCTTTATCCAACTCCAGTCACTGTAATCGGGGCGGATGTCAACGGCAAAGTGAACTGGCTTGAAATCTCACATGTGGGAATCGTAAGCCACGACCGGGTACTCGTAAGCATGGCAAAGGCACACTACACGACCCCGGCACTCGGCATCGGGAAGCGTATGTCGCTCAATCTCGTGAGTCCTGAGATGCTTGAGAAAGTGGATTATGTAGGGAGTGTAGATGGCGACAAGGAGGACAAGTCGGAAGTATTCGAGTTCCATAGAGGAGAGGCCGGAACACCGGTGATCGACGAGGCTCCCCTGACAATGGAGTTAGAGATCGTGGATGTCTACGAATGCAACGGTTTCGACAATTTCATCTGTTCGATTGCCAACACCTACGTCAACGAGGAGAATCTCGACGAGTCGGGCAAGATCGACTACAATAAGATGCATACAGTACTCTTTGAGTTCCCGACTTACTCATACATCCTTTCAGGCGACGTGATCGGCAAATGCCGCAAGATGCACGATAACTGGAATAAAAAGCAATAACGGATGATAAGATTATTTAAGATAATGATTGCTGTCGCCATGGGATTGATGCTATTCAATGCCTGTGGCGATGGCAATACACAGGAGGAAAAGGAAATGTGCGAGAAACTACCGATGCAAGCCGACGGCATAGTGAGGCTGTCAAAGATACAGGTCAATCCCGACTATCTTGACGAGTATATGAAATATGCGACGGAGGTTGGGACAATATCACTGGAGACGGAACCGGGGGTTCTGACTATGTATGCCGTGGCGGATAAGGAGAATCCTTGCAACATCACTATCTTGGAGACATACGCCAGTCAGGAAGCGTATAAGAGCCACATTGCATCAGAACACTTCCAGAAGTATAAGCAGGGAACCCTCCACATGGTAGACTCACTCCGACTTGATGACGTGACGCCATTGAATCCCGACAACAGGATAATCAATTATATTCAGAATTGAATACTCAACTTGATACCTTGATATGATCTGATGAAATTTAAATGGGTTAGGTCCTGACTCAAAAAATAATAGTAGTAGCCAAGGCGGCTTTAAACATTTTTTTATCCTTTGATATGCACCCTTTCGACATTCCATTTGTCGATGGGTGCTTGTTATTTGGCAAGGTAGCCTATGAGGATAAGAAGAATACAACAAATAAACTTGGAAGGATTACATTTGATATTGAAGACAATTGACGTTGCAAACTTGTGAGTATGAGAATAAAGCATTATCTTTGCATCATAATTCATCGTCATAATGTTTCATTTTGATGTGGATTTATCGGTCGTACATCGGGAAGGATACCCGATATCTTTTTCCCTCCATCAATGTAAGGCACTGCACATAGGCTCAACCACCACCCCAACGGGGTCGAATTCGACCCATATTAAACAAGTATAAATTCCTTAAAAACTGTATATCAATGTAATCTATGGCAAAGATAACTGTTAAAGACACAGAAGTCAATATTGTGAAAGTCAATGGTGAGGAATATATCTGTCTCACAGATATGCTCCGTGCCAAGGATGGTGATTTCTTTATCACCGATTGGTTACGCAATAGGAATACCCTTGAGTTCATAGGAATCTGGGAGAAGGTGTATAATCCCCATTTTAATTATGGCGAATTCGCCATAATTAAAAACCAAGCAGGTTTAAACAGTTTCAAAATCAGTGTCAAGGAATTC
>JAIDSL010000146.1 GCA_029061255.1 Muribaculaceae bacterium | reverse complement strand
CTGATGCTCTACCAACTGAGCTACTATCGCATGCACATAGTTTAACACTGCAAATTTAATCATTTTTTTCCTACCTTCCAAATTTATCAACAATTTTATTAACTTTCCTTCCCGCGATATGGGGGAAAAGTCATTTTTTTTTGCTAATTTTGTAAAAAATTAGCAACCCTTAATTCTGAATTATGCATTATGAATTATGCATTAATTAAAAGATTAATACCGGCAGTGCTTATGGCGCTCATCCTTATCATCCCTGCCTGTGGAGGCAAGGATAAAAATGCCGGTGCTTTCCCCGATGGTTTCGCATCTCTCTCCGATGAGCAGAAAGTGGTCTATATGATGGAGCATGCTTCTGCCGACTCAGTAGCCCGATTTATCATATATGCCTCTCTGGGAAAAATTGAGGGCGTAAAGATCGACACTCTCAATAATGCGAGCCTTAAAGCTTACGAGACTTATACCGACACAGCTCTTCAGACATTCAGCTGGGAGTTTGATAGGGTAGCGGAAGAACTGCCTCTCCACGACAAGATGCGTCTTCGTGCCCTTGTTGGGGCTGAAGATCCCC
Source organism: Muribaculaceae bacterium (assembly GCA_029061255.1). Lineage (GTDB taxonomy): Bacteria > Bacteroidota > Bacteroidia > Bacteroidales > Muribaculaceae > Lepagella. The sequence goes on along the minus strand of JAIDSL010000146.1, from coordinate 50,580 downwards.
AAGGTCTCGGTCTCACTCTTGGCCTCGAATATATGAATCAAATCCGTGTGAAAGGGATGTCTGCCGATGAAGTGCTCAAAGAACTTCAAGAGCTGAAGAAGGCTTCTGCTGATGACCCGGACCTATACGCAAGGTTTCTAATAGGATTCCGCACCGTACTTCGTTACGACAAGAATTCCGATATGCCCAAGGAAATCTACTCCCGATTCTTAAACTACGACGAAGACGCTGTGCAGGAATACTACAACCGCAACAAATCCACCTCAAACCCCTCAAACAATACTCCCGACTCCATCCCTATGGAAGGGCGGCTTCCTAACCTCCCAACAGACTCCCCGGAATCCACCCCCACCGACTCAATATAAGTTATGAAGATATGGGACGGCGGTTTCCCAACCGCCGCCCAACCGGCAAAGCCACAAAAACTAAAAACCAAAAACCGACAACTAAATATGCTCCGAATCTCAGAATACAGCGCAATGGCAGAAGCTGCCATCCGCGAAATCTCTCTCCCTTCCGGCAACCTTGATGCCCTCTACTCACCAATTACCTATGGCATGCAGGCAGGTGGCAAACGCCTCCGCCCTACATTGCTTCTTATGGCAGCTGATGCCTTTGGAAATTGCCCCGAGAAGGCAATCGCTGCTGCCGTTGGCATCGAAATGTTTCATAATTTCACTCTGCTCCACGATGATGTAATGGACAAATCCGACGTGCGTCGTGGCCGCCCCTCTGTGCACGCTAAATGGGACGACAACACCGCTATCCTTTCCGGCGACACGATGCTTACTTTAGCCACCAAGAAGATCTCTGAAGTGGATGATTCAATCCTCCGTCCTGTTCTCGACACTTTCAACGACCAGGCTCTTCGAGTATACGAAGGTCAGCGTCTTGACATGGACTTTGAGAAGATGGATGAAGTCAATCTCGATGAATACATTGAAATGATCAAGGATAAGACCGGTGCTTTGCTCGGTGGAGCTGCCAAGATTGGTGCTCTCATTGGTGGGGCTTCTGCTGAGGATGCCGAGAAAATGTATGAATTCGGAATGATGCTTGGTGTCGCTTTCCAAATCGAAGACGACTATCTCGACACTTTCGGGAATGCCGATACTTTTGGTAAACCTATTGGCGGCGACATCAACAACAATAAGAAAACTTTCCTCATGGTGAAAGCCCTTGCCAACGGCGGCTCAAACGCACAGGCTCTTAAAGCTGCCCTTTCAATGGCACCGAGTCCTACAAAAGTGAAGACAGTAACTCGAATCTATGAGACAATGGGAATGCCTGCAGTAAGCAAAGCCGAAGTAGCTGCTTACAGCAGCAAGGCCCTCGCTGCCATCAAGAAGACATCGCTCAGCGACGACCGCCGCGAAGCCTTCCGCCGCCTCATCGAAAAGCTAATCGGACGCACCAAATAACCCCAAACCCTTGACCCTTAACCCTTAACCCTTCTAAATGATCGACACCCACACCCACCTATACATGGATTCCTTCTCAAAGGAAGACCCCGATGGCTGCCAAGCTGCTGTAGACCGTGCGGTAGATGCAGGAGTGGAACTGATGATCCTCCCTGCAGTAGACCGCGAGTCTGCTTCTGAAGTGGCTGCTTTGCATGCTATTCGCCCCGATTGCACTCGCACTGCTATGGGGCTTCATCCTACCGAAGTAGGAGAGGACTGGCGTGAGGAACTCGACGACATTATAGCAACTCTCTCTCCCACAACTCCTGTTGCTATAGGGGAGGTGGGTATCGACCTTTATTGGGATGACTCAAACCTCTCCTTGCAGAAGGATGCGTTCGTCGCCCAACTTCTTCTTGCAGAGAAATTGGATCTCCCGGTCATAATCCATTGTCGTGATGGGGTAGAGGTGTGTTGTGAATGCATTGAGAAAGCCAAGACCCTTTCTTCATCGGGCAAGCTTCCTCAACTCGTGTTTCATAGTTTCACAGGTTCTCCTGATGATGTCAGGCGTATCCGTGAAGTCTGTGATCCATATTTCGGCATCAATGGGGTAGTGACGTTTAAAAATGCTGCATCTCTCCCTGACGCTGTAAAGGCAATTGGTGTTGATCGCCTTTTGCTTGAGACCGATTCTCCTTATCTTGCTCCCGTTCCGAAAAGGGGACGCAGGAATGAAAGCTCTTATCTTCCATTTGTTAACTCTAAGATTGCGGAGATTCTCTCACTTTCTCCCCAAGAGATAGAAGAGGCTACAACCCGCAATGCTAAAAAGTTCTTTAGGATTTGAATAGTTTCTTCAGCCTTCCGTTTCATCAGCCTACGGTGATTTTCACCCTTGTGCTGCTGTTGATTCTTGCGGCTCCGGTTGTGTTCCGGCGTCTCAAGATTCCTGATGTGGTGGGCTTGATTCTGGCGGGGGTCGCAGTTGGTCCCTACGGGTTCAACCTCCTTGAACGGGATGCCTCCTTTCAAATCTTCGGTCAGGTCGGTATTCTCTACCTTATGTTTCTTGCTGCGGTGGAGATCGACATGTATCACTTCAAGAAGAATCTACGCCAAGGACTCGCTTTTGGTTTGCTGACTTTTATTGTGCCGGCTATCCTTGGTATGGTCGCCGCTCATTATGCTTTCGGTGCCGGGCTCACTACTTGCCTGCTTTTGGCAAGTATGTATTCATCCCACACACTGATTTCATATCCTGTCGTTAGTCGCTTTGGACTTCAGAACGGGCGTGGAGTCATACTTGCAGTGAGCGCTACCATTGTTGCTGTTCTGCTCGCTCTTATCACTCTTGCATCGGTCGTGAAACTTCAAGCTACAGGCAAGTTTGAAGTCTCCGACATACTGATGTTGCTGCTTTATACCGCAGGATATGCCGTGATCGTGGGTTTTACATTCCCTTGGTTCACGCGTTTTGTATTCCGCAAAATCTCCGATGCCGTAGCTCAGTATATCTTCATCCTGGCTATGGTTTTTATCGGTGCTCTGCTTGCTCAACTGATTGGTTTGGAGTCAATTCTTGGGGCATTCTATGTCGGATTGGTGCTCAACCGCCTGATTCCGGGGCGCTCTTCTTTGATGCATCATATCAAGTTTGTAGGCAACGCCATATTCATCCCCTACTTCCTTATAGGTGTAGGCATGCTTATCAATGTGCATGTCATCTTCCGAGGATGGTCTGTGGCTTGGGTCGCTGCCAACATGATAATTGTGGCTCTCGTCTCCAAATGGATCTCAGCATGGCTCGCACAGAAGGCTTTCCGGCTTACTTCTACCGACCGCCGCATGATGTTCGGGCTTACGAGCGGCAAGGCTGCCGCCACGATTGCTGCCACTATGCTTGGCTACCAATATGGCATAATCAATGAGGATATCATGAATGGAGCGGTATTGATGATCCTTGCTTGCTGCCTTGTGGCCTCTGTAATCACCGAGCGCACTGCCATACGCATGAGAATTGAGCTTACGGCTGCCGAGATGGAATCCGTCGGAGTGGAAAGTCCTGAATTTGCCCGTCAGATAGTGGCAGTGTCTAACCCAATTACTGCTGAAGGACTTATGCGTTTGGCGGTATTTATGCGTTCTCCAAAGAATACCGAACCCATCACTGCTCTATTTGTCAGGAACTCTGACGATCCTAAAAGCCTGCGTGCCGGACGATTCTCACTTCATACGGCTGCCCAGGCTGCCCAGGAAATGGGGGTGGTCGCAGTCGAGGAGGAGCGCTTTGACCTCAACGTGGTCTCCGGCCTGACCAATATGATTCGCCAGACCCATGCCACCGACATTGTGATCGGATTCCACCGAAAGGCTAACATTGTAGATTCCTTTTTCGGACAGATGACCGATACCCTGCTTAAGGAGACCCTTAAGATGGTGATTATGTCGCGCTGTTTCATCCCGATCTCAACGGTACGCCGTATTGTGGTGGTGGCAGGTGCGAAAGCTCAATACGAAACAGGCTTCCATGACTGGGTGGCTCGAGTTGGCAATCTTGCCCAGCAGCTTGCCTGCAAAGTAATTTTCATCGTCTCCGCAGAGACATCAAGATATATCGAAGACATTATCTCTACCGATGGATACAGCATACGCCGAATCTATCAGGAGATGACTGAATGGGATGATTTCATTCTCCTTTCCGGCAAGGTGGGTCCCGAAGACCTTCTGGTGATCATAGGGGCCCGAAAAGGCTCTATATCCTACAGTGCTGCCCAGGAAGAGATCCCCGAATTCCTCTCCAAAAACTTCGCTTCCCACAACCTCATGGTTGTCTACCCAGAGCAATTCAACGGCTAAATCCCCATCTACGACAACACTGTGTTGAGGACGTAAGTCAGAAACTCAGATCTAATATAAATGATATGCAAATTTTTAATTATTTATACTCAGAATTAGGATCCCTTGACGTGAATCTCGTCAACGCCTCCTTCCGTCTCCTCCTTGCTCTCTTGCTCGGTGCCCTCGTCGGAACCGAGAGAAAGCATAAGGGTCAAGTGGCAGGTATCCGCACTTTTGCCCTCATTTCCATGGGTGCTTGCCTCTCTATGCTTCTCTCAATCTATGTCCCGCAGGAATACATGGGGCTTAAGAATGGTGATCCGGGGCGTATCGCTGCACAGGTCATCACAGGTATTGGTTTCCTTGGGGGCGGAGCGATGATTCAGCAGAGAGGCGTAGTAAGAGGTCTCACAACAGCTGCCGGTATCTGGATCACTGCTATCATTGGTATGGCAGTAGGAGTGGGGATGTATATGGCTTCGATAGTCTGCACACTCCTGATTTTCCTCGTGATTGTTGGCTTTAACCGTTTTGAGCATGTCATTCATATCGGACAGGAGACAAAAGTGATCTCCATACGCTCCAAGGGTATTCTCCGGAATATCGACGTATATGAGCATCTTCTAAAGGAAGAGGGTGTGCATATATCTAATTTCTTTATTGAGCAGAATTTTGAGAAGGATTACACTGAAGTCAACCTCGTGGTGCTTGTGCGCACCTCCAGAAAACTAATGGATGCAATCAATCGCCTCGGTGAGGCTCATGATACACTTTCTATAACTCTTTCAAATCAGATAGACCTATGATGCCACAAATGATTCAGGAGACCACTACGGATATCCAACAGACCATCTACACCGAACTGAATCCTGATGCAGCCAAGGATTCAGGCCACAGTTCGGAAGATAATACCAACGGGCTTATTCTCGACCTTGCATGGATTCTTGTGCTTGCGGCTATTGCCACTCTTGTGTTTAAGAAACTGAAGCAGCCCGTGGTGCTCGGCTACATTCTTGCCGGCTTCCTTGCTTCTCCCAACTTCACTTATCTTCCGTCTATTTCTAACCTGGAGAATATCGAAATCTGGGCTGACCTCGGTATTGTGGTCCTTATGTTCTCGCTCGGCTTGGAGTTCTCGTTCAAGAAACTGATGAATTCCGGTTCTTCAGCTATAATCACGGCTCTGATTATCATCGTAGGTATGACATTTGCTGGATGCGGCGTAGGATATATGCTGCATCTGAATGCCATCAACTGCATATTCCTCGGTGGCATGATATCGATGTCTTCTACCACAATAATCCTCAAGGCATTCACTGACCTCGGGCTTAAACAGCAGAAATTTGCTTCGATGGTGCTCGCGGTGCTGATTATTGAAGACCTTTTTGCCGTCCTCATGCTCGTGCTCCTTTCGTCTTTCGCTATGGGTAACGTACAGGGCTCTGAACTGGTGTTTAGCATTGCCAAGCTCTGCTTCTTCCTCATCATATGGTTTGTAGTTGGTGTCTACGTCTTGCCTTCTTTCCTTGAAAGAGTAAGCAGCTACCTTAATTCGGAGACTCTTCTTGTGGTGTCGATGGGACTCTGTTTCATGATGGCTGCATTCTCTGTGATGTGCGGGTTCTCTCTCGAGCTCGGTGCTTTTGTGATGGGGTCAATACTTGCAGGAACGATCTTTGCAGAACGTATGGAGCATGTCATTGCTCCGGTCAAAGACCTTTTTGGCGCCGTTTTCTTCATCTCAGTGGGCATGATGGTGCAGCCGTCGGTTATTGCTGAATATTATCCGCAGGTTCTCCTGTTGGCTGGGGTTGTGATCGTGGGTATGATTATTTTCGGCACTCTCGGTATGCTTGTCACAGGCCAGACACTTCAGGTGGCAATTAAAAGTGGTTTCTCGCTCACTCAGATTGGTGAGTTCTCTTTCATCATCGCATCGCTCGGTATGGGTCTTGGTGTCCTTGACGCTTCCCTTTACCCAATCATCGTGGCAGTGTCGGTTATTACCATTTTTACCACACCCTATTTCATAAAGCTATCCGATCCGGCATATCGTTTTGTAGAGAAGCATCTTCCGGAGAAACTCAGATTCCTGATCGACCGATATTCGTCGCAGAAAGTCGACACCAATGAGACTGCACGTCTATGGCGTGAGATCCTCGGACGCTATCTATGGAGAATTGTGCTCTACTCTGTGATTCTGATAGCTATAATTTTTGCTTGCAGGCAACTCCTCTTCCCGGTGATGGAGGGATTGATGCCGAAATGGGGACACCTGGTAGCCACTGCTATCTCTCTTGTCGTCATGTCTCCATTCCTTACAGCCCTCTCTTTCACAACGATTAAGTCTGACCATAAGATGAGGCTTCACTCTACGGCTTCGTTCTATGAGGTGCCGCTGATAGCCATGAGTATTATACGCTACATCTTGGCTTTGCTGTTCGTTGTCTACTTCCTTACAGTGTGCTATTCTTCTTGGGTAGGATGGATAGGAGGTACGATCTGTTTCCTCCTCATGGTGGTCTTTGCTTCCTCTAAATTGATGCATAGTTTCAAGATGATGGAGAAGAAATTCATGAATAATCTCAACAATCGAGAGAATGCACGTAGTGGAGCCAATAATAATCTTGTCAGCGACCTGCATCAGGCATATCTCGACATCAAGCCTAATTGCCGTTTCGCCGGCGACAAACTGAAGGACTCAGGACTCCGGAGCGAGTTTGGCGTGAGTGTCTCAAGCATACGTCGCGGAGATGAATTCATCCCTCTCCCCGGTGGCGATACACGTATTTTCCCCGGCGATACACTCGGCGTGATTGGCACTGACAGCCAAATTAAGCGTCTCAATGATGAGATAGACCGTGCCGGACAAATTAAGAAGGAATCTCTCCGTCATCCCGACATTGAGTTGAAAAGCATTCTCCTTACCCCAAATTCTCCAATCATTGACCGTCCGCTACGTGATACGGACCTTCGCAACGACTATTTCTGCATGGTTCTGTCGGTACAAAGTGGCGACGGTGAGTTTATCAATCCTCGTCCGGATACTGTCCTTCATGCCGACGATCTCCTCTGGATAGTTGGCGACCCATCCCAATTCGACAAAATGAAATAATCCCTAAGTCTTCAGCCTTAAGTCTTAAGTCTTAAGTCTTGAGTCTTAGACATTATGATTCCTGAAGCTTGGTAATTATGCATTATGAATTATGAATTATGAATTATGAATTATGAATTCAACAAGACGTCCTTATACTTTCGACCGGGTTGTCCGTATAATATTCTCATTATGCGGCCTTGTAATCACCCTTTTTCTTCTCGACATTCTCAGTGATGTCTTGCTTCCTTTCATCGTGGCGTGTCTCATTGCCTACATCCTTGAGCCTTCGGTAGAGTTGAACAAGAAGATTCTTGGTTGCAAACGTCGCTTCTTCCCTGTCATCATGACTCTACTCGAGGCTGTATTTCTAATAGGGATTCTTTGCTGGATTCTTATACCATATCTCGTGGAGGAATGCACTGAAATGGCTAAGATAATTCGCGACTATGCATCAAGCCAGATACAGATTCCATATATTTCCAAGGAGATTCACGATTTCATTCGTAAGAATGTAGATTTCGACCAGATAGGACGCCTTCTAAGTAGAGAACAGTGGTGGGAACTCATCAAGAATAGCCTTAACCAGACATGGTCGTTTATTGGCAGTTCTCTCAGCCTTATTGTTGGAGTGGTAAGTTGGCTAATCGTCGTTCTTTATGTCATTTTCATTATGCTCGATTATGAAAGGTTTGTCCTTTCTCTTCGGCAGCTGATCCCATATGGCCAGCGCAAGCAAGTGCATCATATCGTGAAGGATATAGAAAATGCCATGAACCGTTATTTCCGTGGGCAATTCTATATTGCGTCGCTTGTCGGACTTCTTTTTGCTGCAGGATTCCTGATCATCGGGCTGCCGATGGCTGTCGTGTTCGGACTTTTCATCGGTATGCTGAATATGGTGCCATATCTTCAGATGATTTCACTTCCGATTGCAGCTATTCTATGCCTTGTGGGCTCAATCTCCGGCGGACCCACATTCTGGGTGCTGTTTTGGGAGTGTATGGCAGTCTATGTAGTTGTGCAATGCATCCAGGACCTCATCCTGACCCCCAAGATCATGGGCAAGGCTATGGGTCTCAACCCCGCTGTCATTCTTCTGGCTCTCTCTGTCTGGGGCTCCCTCCTTGGTTTCCTCGGCATGATCATAGCTCTCCCTCTTACTACGCTCCTCCTCTCATACTACGATATGTACATAGTACGTCGCTCAATCCCCGAAGATCCCGAGCAATAACTCCTCTGCTGCCCGTCGTGCCGCCCCTCTTGGACCAATATCATTCATGATGATCACAATCGAATGAGTCGGGGCAAACTCTTCATCAAGCTTATATCCGGCATAGCATTGTATCCCTTTCATGCTTCCGGTCTTCATTGCCACATACGCATCAAGTGCCGTCCCCTTCAAAAACTCCGAAAGAGTACCCTCTTGCCCTGCAAGTGGCATAAACGAAGCATACTCCTCATTGTCGCCCAATGCTCGGAGTATCCCGGTGATGAAGTCCGCAGTCACTCTATTGGAGCGGGAGAGCCCACTGCCGTCGATAAGCGTTACTCCCTCTGTTGGGATTCCGGCAGATTTCCAATAGTCGAGCATCTCGGCGGCTCCCGCCTCTGTCGATCCCTCCTTCCCGCGTGCAAGTGCAAAAGTACGGAGCAGGTTCTCGGCGAATAGATTGTCGCTCCTCATCATGCAGCTTCGCATCACTTCCGAATATTTATCGCTTACATGGTCGAGCAGCTCTGTAGCTTCCTCTTTGTCGCTGATTCCATCTGTTCCAACCTTTGTAGAGCCGGTGATAGATATTCCTGCTCCTCTCAATCTTGATGAGAGATATGACAGAAACACCGATTCCGGATTCTTGACCGCACGGCTTCCTGATGCATTGCGGCGGAAATTCAAGGCATGGCATCCTGTGCCATAAGCCTCGTTCAGGTCTCCGGCCACCCAGCTCGGTGGACATGCCGGTCCCGTATATAGCGAAGTGTCAACCCTGATATCCCCATTGATTTTGGTGATTCCCTTATGCCGAAGCGTTGCGATGATCTCCTCGGCTATATCAGCTGATTCTGGCTCGCAGTTGGCTCCAAGGGTCGGATCTCCTCCACCCATTATCAGAAGATCTCCCTCAATTGCATTTCCTTTGATTGGGCCGTCGGCATAGACATAAGTATGAAATCTCTCGTCAGGGCCCTTCTCTTGAAGCAGCCCGGCTATGGTCACCGTCTTCATGATGGAAGCCGGGAGAAGCGGCCGGTCGGTATTATGCGCCACAAGTGTCTTCCCTGTAGCCAAATCCTGCACCAGCACCGCCGTACTTCCTGCAGTAATGCTCTTAGATTTCAAAAACTTATCAAGCGGAGAAGCACCAAATGCAACTCCAACCACCATCAATAAAGTTATAAGAACAATATTTCGTTTCATATTTATTTTTTTTTCTGATTTCCCCTAAATCAGGATCCGATCACATCATCTTCATCTATGTGATCTCTGCCCCTCAGTGTACTCTGCGAGTACAAAATTACAAAAAATCCCACAATCATCCAACTTTCACCCACCTTCATATGTTTTACTCATGACAAAACTAATGCAATAAATAACTAAACACACAAGGAAAAGAAAAATGAAAAAACTACTCTATCTCCTTTTGGTCCTACCGTTTGCAATGATGGTTTCATCTTGCTCAAATGATAATGACCTCCCGAACGTAGACATCACAATGTCGTTCGACAACGCAGTTGTAAAAGACGGAACTGTTTATGTACTCCAAGGCGAAGAATTTTCTATTACAGGCCTTACTACCAAAGCTGTCGACAGCAATCAGCAGTCAGCTATCGTCAATGTAAGATACTTCTGGAATGGTTATCCTGCTCCCGGTCTTACTTGGAGCAACTTCCCGATGGAGATCAACATGGCAGAGATGCCTCAGCCTGAATCCGGCAATAACATTCTCGGACTCAATGCTACACTGCTTGAAACCGACAAATCGATGTCTTACTGCACACTGAGAATACCTATCAAAGCAGTGGAGAAAGTTGAGGATCTTCCCGACGGTCAAGAACTTGGCGAAGCAACTCTAACCTTCACCACCTCCCGCACCAACAAGTAATCTCAAATCCTATCGAACCATAAGCCAAGCCCGAGCCTCCCGCTCCGGGCTTTCCTTATCTTAATATGGAATGGAGGCTTCCCAGCCTCCCCTCAAAAGCACCCCCTATGGGAGGGAGGCTTCCCAGCCTCCCCCCGAAAGCACTCCCTATGGGAGGGAGGCTTCCCAGCCTCCCCCCGAAAGCACCTTCTGTCAGGTCGGAGACCTGACAATTATGCCAAAACCCCAGGCTTCAGCCTGGGGCTATAGTCCCAAAGCTCACAAGCCTCGGAGAGGCGCTTCATGGTGCCATAATAGAAAATTCGCATTAATCCCGATAAAAATTTTGCCATCTCAAAAAAAATCCCTAAATTTGCATCCGCTATTGGAAAGATGCCGGAGTGGTCGATCGGGACGGTCTCGAAAACCGTTGTACCCTTACGGGTACCCAGGGTTCGAATCCCTGTCTTTCCGCCAACAATAAAATGCTTTCGCTGTAACCCACAAGGTTGCGGCGTTTTTTATTCCGAATTATTCCGAATTATTGCCTGTTTTCAAACTCATCAAATCAATATTTGTTATTATAATGAAATTTAATTAGATTATTAATACTAAGATAAACACAAAATTATGGAAATAAAGATATGGGCTGATTATGTATGTCCCTATTCGTATATGGAAGAGACTCAGCTGATGGAAATAATTAAGCAAGAGGGTATCTCAGACAAAGTGACGCTTCAATTCTTGTCATATCAACTTGACCTCAATGCTCCTGTTATCCCTACGGAGACAATGACACAGCATTTTATGGACGGTCATCAATACACTGCCGAGCAGACTCAGCATCTGATGACGAAGATCACCAATATGGCAGCGCGTGTAGGCCTCCATTATAAACTTGCTACAACTCCGGTTTGCAGCACTTTTGATGCCCACCGTCTGATGAAATATGCGCAGGCAAGTGGATATCCACAATACACTTTGATCAAACTGAATTTTGCCCTCTTCCATGCCAATTTTATTGAAAACCTCAGGTTGTCTGACCATAGTGTTCTATTGTCGATAGCTGCAAAATGCGGTTTGGATACTTCTGCTGTGAAGGATGTCCTTGAAAGCGATAAGTATGGCGAACTGGTGAAAGCTCAAGAGAATGAGATCAATCAGCGTCAGGATTTTGACCTTATTCCTTTTATGCTCTTCGATAAATCTACGGTGCTTCAAGGAGTAATAAGTCCCGAATCAATGAAAAAAGCTCTCGCATAATAACTGCGGGAGCAATTTTTTTATTATCTTTGCAACTATAATTTTAAAAGAATTCGTAAATAAGTTTAAACAACTTCTAATCTAATACCGATGAGAAAAAGACAGATTCTTGCCCTCTCCCTGTTCGCAATGGCACAGGCCGTGTCCGCACAGGTAGTAATCAACATCGATGCCAACCAGCGAGGACCTATGATCAGCCCGGTTCATTACGGCATATTCTACGAAGATATCAATCATGCCGCCGACGGAGGCCTTTATGCTGAATTGATCCGCAACCGCTCTTTTGAGGATGATACGACACCCTGCAACTGGTTTAGCGTCGGTGACGCTCAGATAGCATTGGTTCAGAATGACCTTCTCAATGAAGTGCAGCACAATGCCCTTGACGTCACTCTCGTCAAACCGGGTGACGGCGTGCGCAATGAAGGGTTTTGGGGTATCAACGCAGTTAAGGATAGAAAATATCAACTCTCTTTCTGGGCTAAGAGCGACAAGAAATACAAGGGCACCATAACAGCTCGTCTTCAGTCTGCTTCCGGTAAGATTCTTGGTGAAGAGAACTTGAAGTTTTCCTTGTCCAAGGATTGGAAGAAGTATACTGCCACAATCACTGCCACTGCCACTGACCCGAAAGCTGAGTTTACTCTAACAGCTGACAAGCCGGGACAGTTCCAGCTCGATGTGGTCAGTCTTTTCCCGCCTACGTTTAAGGGCCGTGAAAATGGTATGCGTCCCGATCTTGCTCAGATGCTTGCAGATATGAATCCTTCCTTCATGCGCTTCCCTGGCGGATGTTTCGTCGAAGGGCAGCAAAGCCCCGATAATGCATTCAGGTGGAAACGCACCATTGGTCCTATCGAGCAGCGTGAGGGTCATCAGAATGTAAACTGGGGTTACCGTACGAGCGATGGCATCGGATTTCACGAGTATCTTCAACTTGCAGAAGACCTGGGTGCTAAACCATTGTTTGTGGTCAATGTCGGCATTTGGCATGGTGGTTGCACACCCTACGATCAGATTGGCGATTGGATTCAGGAATGCCTCGACGCTCTTGAATATGCCAACGGAGATGTGACCACCAAGTATGGCAAGATGCGTGCAGACAACGGTCACCCGGAGCCCTTCAATCTCGAATACATTGAGATCGGCAACGAGAACTACAATTTCAATATGGACGACAACTCCGACCAAAGCGACCATTATCCGGAGCGCTATATCCAGTTCTACAACGCTATTAAGGAGAAATATCCTAATGTGAAATGTATAGGTAATGTCGAGTCTTGGGCTACTGACTATCCATCCTGGCGTAATGATTATCCGGTGGAAATTGTGGATGAGCATTACTATCGCAACCCCAAATGGTTTGCCGATAGATTCAACAAATATGACGACTACGACCGTTCAAAGCATAAGGTATATGTCGGCGAATATGCTGTCACCAGCAATTTCGGTGAAATCGGCAACCTGAATGCCGCACTGGGCGAGGCTGTCTATATGATGGGTATGGAAAACAATTCTGATGTTGTGGTGATGAATTCGTATGCACCCATCTTCGTCAATGAAAACGATGCGCGTTGGCGTCCTGACATGATCCGCTTCAACTCTTCGCAAGTGATGGGCACTCCTTCTTACTATGTGCAGCAACTTTTCCCCAATAATATTGGCACACAGGTAGTAAAGACAGACTGGACATATAATCTTACTAAACCGGAGCCTACCGAGGCGGAAAAGGCACAGCCGGTGCACGTCGGTCTTGCATCCTGGTCTACAGACATCGTTTATCGCGATGCCCAACTTACTGTAGACGGAAAATCTGTGGATATATCCGACTATTCAAAGTGGAACAAAGTGTCAGGAAACTGGACTACCACTGCTTCTGAAATTATTCAGAAAGGGGATCAACAAGCTGCAATGATTGTTTGCCCGGATGATATAGATGCGGAGAAATACTCTTTCAAGGTTCAGGCAAAGAAGCTGTCAGGGTTTGAAGGCTTCATGGCGATGTTTGGATATAAGAATCCAAAGACATATCAATGGTTTAATGTTGGCGGATGGTCAAACTCTCAAAACAATGTTGAGCAAGCCATTGATGGAAATCGTGTGGCATTATGCAGAGGCGAACGTTTTAGTGTCGATCCGGATCGCTGGTATGATCTTCAGGTTGATGTAGACGGCGACAGCATTTGCTGTTATCTTGACGGTAAACTCAACCTTTCCTGTAAATCTATGAAGGGTAGTGCTATGGAAGGTGTCTATGCCTCCACCACTATTGATGATGCTGCCAAGATGATGTATGTCAAGGTTGTCAACGTTGGCGATGGATACGCAGACGGTGTCATCAACCTGTCCAACTGTTCATTAGATACATCTAAACCTGAGGCTTTGAAGTTGATCCGCCTTTCTTCCGCAACCGGTGGAGATGAAAACACAATATCCACTCCCCATAATATCATCCCTGTCGACGGAACCGTCAAGATTGGAACATCCAATGATATTCTCTTCGATGTCCCCGGCTATTCAGTGAATATCATCAGAATCCCAATTAAGAATTAAGGTTGCATATAAAATAAACAGCCTTGCGTTTCAAGACGCAAGGCTGTTTATTAGACTTTATTTAGAATTGTAGATTCCTGGGTTAAAAAATGATTTTCTCATGCAGTAATTTCTGTCAACAGAGTTTGTATCTTACGTGCGGTTTGTGCCGCCTGCGTTGCAAATATTGATGGCGATTCCTCTGTTCCGTTTCCTTCAGGTTTATCATCCGTGAAAAGCTGGCAATCTGCTACAAGTGTGAAGCAGTTTTCCAATAGCTCCGGCCACTCAGTAAGATCCACACGTGTCTGAAGTGAATCCAATGCAAGCGAGATATTAAATGCCGACCTTGTCAACTGACTCTGCGATACTTTGTTCTCACAGTGATATATAAACGTGTTCAATCTCTTCAAAAGCAACGGGCTTACCTTGACAAGCTTATCCTTTTCGGCTGCAGAATGAAGCTGACGCTGTTTCTCGATTTCAGAGGTCACGTCAATCTCAGACTTCATCGAGCCTACGGCATTCAGGAAAAATCCTAAAATAGTCAAGCCGCACATCACCTCAACAGCTGTCACGCACTGTGCCCAACCATGTGCAGGAGTGTAGTCGCCAAATCCAAGTGTCGTTATAGTCACAATGCTATAGTAGAGCCACGATCCGAAATCCACCCCGGCTCCATCCGGAATTCTAAACTGTCCATCGGGCAATGCCCAATAAATAAGCGCAAATATAGGCATAAGCGCTATATACGACCCAATCCATACGATAGGCCTGACGTTAGATACAACGTGGAAGAAATGGCGAATGCGATCTGATATTTTCATAATATTTCTAATGATAAAGGTTATTAACTTCCATTATAACAAATTTACATACCAAAAGGCTCACTAAAATTACAGCTAAATAAGTAGTAAGCATGCTCCGCATGCGTCCCCACACGTCATAAGGTTATATTATTCATAAATATATTCAAAATCATCAAAATGCACCGTTCCCGCCCCAGAATCTTCATTTGATGTATAGCTATATATCCCGATTCTTGGCCCTTTCCAATTTCCCCATATCATTTCAAATGGTTCGCATGCTGTATGGTATTCTTTCCCGTCGAGACTGTATGATAGGGTATGACTATTATTATTTGCATCAAGATCAGCTTTCAGATACACTTGATTTCCGGAAATTGGGCATATTTCCCTTCGCTTGCCCCCCTCTTCAAAATATAATAAGTTCCTGCCATCTTTCTTTGCGACCCCCAATCCTCTATACACCTTTGCCAGACATCCAAGTCCGGCAACCTGTCCTTCGTTCATATCCGAGAAATCCATCTTTACAGTCGCCACTCCCGTATACCCGGTCATTTTCTGCGTCAGTGTATTCGGTGCGTTTTTCAGTGAGTCTGCTGTCGCTGCAGTGATTGAGATCCAACCTTCCTTTTTATTGAAAGATATGTTTTCCGGTATCCACAGATGGTTAGCTTGCCATTGAAGACCGAGTTTCCCATCGTCGAACGAATCGCTTGATTGTGGTTTAGTCTCATTGTGTCCTGCCACCGGCATATCCCATTCCATGACAGGTTCTCCTACTCCATTCCCATCGTAATCCACACCCATCTTTGGCCAACCATTGACCCATTCCATAGGCTGAAGATGCACAACCCGGCCTAATTTCGGAACTTCCTGAAAGTGATAAAACCACCACTTCCCATCATTTGTGTCGACTATGGAGCCTTGATGCGGACCATTGATGTCGGTGCTTCCTGTCTCAAGCACTACCTTACGCTCGTAAGGACCATATATTGAATCAGACCGAAGAGCCGTCTGCCAGCCTCCCCTTACTCCTCCTTCCGGCAAGCTGATATAATATTTGCCGTTAAACTTATGCATCTTAGGTCCTTCTGCCACTTCTCCCTCATAAATAATAGTGCCATCATCAAGCAGTTCCTTTCCGTCTGCCGACATTTTATGCAGATAGATTGGCCCGGCTCCATACTGGCTTCTTACCAGATAGGCCTGACCATCCTCATCCCAGAATGGACACGGATCCTCCCATTTCTTCACATCTTTCACGAGATGGAGCTCCGACCATGGACCATGTGGGTCTGACGCTGTTGACATAAAGAGCCCTTCGTCAGGTGTGCAGAAATATACATAGTATAATCCATTGTGATAGCGTATTGCCGGAGCCCATGAGCCACCTGCATAATGCTTGAATTCGTTCCATCCGGGATAATCGAACTTATCGTAAACTTGGCTGATTATTTCCCAATTGACCATATCCGATGATTCCAGCACCGGCATGCCAATGAAATGAAAATCCGAACACACCATGTAATACTTGTCATCCACACGTATCACGTCCGGATCTGAATAATCAGCATTCAGAATCGGATTTACATATCTCCCATTTCCTTGGTCTCCCCAGGAAATGATATCACCATAAATGTTCACTCCCGTTAATGTCATCCCAATCATCCACATCAATGTCATCAATCTCTTCATAACCATATAATTTTTTATGGGAGGGAGGTTTCCTAACCTCCCAAAGCATTTTGTCTATGCCCTCCTCATATTGTAGACACAAAATTAATAAAAATCCCAAAAATTTCACTATCTTTGCATTCTAAAAACTAATCGAAAATGAAAAAGACCCGAATGTTCATTTCTCTTGCTGCATGCGCCTTTTCGCTTTCCGCGCTTGCTCAGGGCACACTCGATGACTATAACCGAGCCTACGGACTTGCTGCAAAATACAATTACGGTTACGTACCTAATGCCCGTATCTATCCTCAATGGATAGGAAATACTGATAAGTTTTGGTATCTTGATGAAAACAAGGATGGCACAAAAGTCTATACCGTTGTGGATGCCTCTAAGAAAAAGAGTTCCCAACTGTTTGATAGCAATGCCGTGGCTTCTGCTTTGAAATCAAACGGCATTGAAAATGCTGACCCAAGAGACCTTAGGCTTGAGCGTTTGACTGTATCGTCTAATCTCGATACACTTTGGTTCAATCGCGATGGCCGACAGTGGACCTACATAAAAAGTGGGAAACGTCATTTGGTGGATAGGGGAGAGGTCCCTGCAGCTCCTGAGCAACCTCATTGGATGGTGGTGGATGAGGAAAAGGATTTCCCACCTGTCCCTTCTCCTGATGGAAAGAAAGTGGCTTTTGTCCGAGACCATAACCTTTGCGTCAAGGATGTGGCTACCGGTCAGGTAACCCAACTCACCACGGATGGCACCATCGGCAACTATTATTCTTCCTATATCTATTGGTCGCCAGACAGCAAGAAATTTGCTGTCAATAAAATTCGTCCTGTAGAAAAGAGATATGTTCACTATGTTGAGTCTTCTCCGGCTCGTGGTAGCCAGCCGATATTGCATAAGCAGGAATATGCCAAGCCGGGCGATGAACTTCGGTTCAAACTTCCGGTGATTGCAGATGTTGAGAAGGCTCTTGTAATCATACCGGACACGAAGCTTTTCAATCATCAGTACGACCTTTATGGCCCGGTTTGGAATTCTGACAGTGAGGCAGTAACTTTTGAATACAACGAACGCGGACACAAAAACTATCGTATTCTTGAGATGTCGGCATCCAATGGTGCGGTGCGTCCCCTTGTGGAGGAATCGCATGACAAGTACGTGAATTATTCACGAATCTTCCGTCATTATCTTGAGGATGGTAAGCGCATCATATGGAGCAGTGAGCGCGATAACTATAATCATCTTTATATGTATGATCGAGCATCGGGAAAACCGACGCACCAGATTACGCATGGAGACTGGTATGTGCGGGATGTAATAAATGTCGATGAGAAGAACGGAAAGATCTATTTCTCTGCCAATGGTGTGAATAAGGATGAGGATCCATATTTCATCCGCTATTATGTGATCAATTTCGATGGATCCGGCATGACAGACCTGACTCCGGCTTCAGGCAATCATAGGGCCGTATTCTCCCCCGATTTCAAATATCTTGTCGACACCTATTCCACAGTCTCTACAGCCCCCATCACTTGTCTGCGCGATGCATCAAGCGGAAAGGAACTTATGAAAGTTGCCGAAGCTGACCTTTCGGCTCTCTTGGAAGCTGGATGGAAAGCCCCGGAAGTGTTTGTGGCTCCGGGTCGCGATGGTAAGACCCCTATGTGGGGAGTGATCTATCGTCCCTCCAATTTCGATGAAAGAAAAAAATACCCTGTGATTGAATATATCTATCAAGGACCCGGCGACCAATATGTTCCTAAATCGTTTGTTGGCATCAACCGCAATATGAGTGCGCTTGCCGAACTCGGCTTCATTGTGGTGATGGTAGATGGAATGGGCACATCTTTCCGCTCACGTGAGTTTGAAAACATTTGCTATAAGAATCTCGTTGATGCAGGTCTCCCTGACCATATAGCTTGGATAAAGGCTGCTGGAGAGAAGTATCCTCATATGGATATTGAACGCGTAGGAATCTTCGGTGCATCTGCAGGAGGCCAAGAGTCTACAACGGCTGTGCTCCGTCATCCTGAATTTTATAAGGCTGCATATTCAGCTTGCGGTTGCCACGACAATCGTATGGACAAGATCTGGTGGAATGAGCAGTGGCTCGGCTATCCGATTGATGACTCTTATATCGAGGCTTCCAATGTTGAGAATGCTCATCTGCTTACTCGTCCGTTGATGCTTGTCGTAGGTGAACTTGACGATAATGTCGATCCTGCCTCCACCATGCAGGTGGCTGATGCTCTTATAAAAGCCAACAAGGATTTCGAGCTTGTCGTCATCCCCGGAGCCGCCCATACTTTGGGTGAAGACTTTGGAGAGCACAAACGCTACGATTTCTTCGTGCGCCATCTAATGGGTGTAAATCCTCCCGCTTGGTCTGAAATCCAATATTAATCTCCTTTTATATTATAAATTATATTATAAAGATATAAATACATTGTCAACACTGTGTTGAGGACGTAAGTCCGAATCTTAACAACAATACCAACACCATGCTTAAACACAAAATGATTCTGGCTGTAGCAGCAGCCTCCTTCCTTGTTCTTCCTGTAGGGGCAAGGGAATCCCGTCTGCTCAACAATGGGTGGACATTCTCCCTTATTCCGGATTCCGGATCTTCTGTGCAGCCTTTCACAAAGACTGTAGACCTGCCTCATGACTGGAGCATCGAACTTCCCTTCGACAGTAAGGCATCTGCCCACAATGAGGGTGGTTTCGTCATCAGGGGGAAGGGTACGTATGAGAAGAAAATCAACCTTACTGCCAAGGAACTCGCTGATTCGAAATATTCTCTCCTTTTCGAGGGAGTATATGAGCGATGGACTCTTAAAGTCAATGGTCAAGAAGTCGGTTTCCGTCCCTATGGCTATTCTTCGGTGATTTATGATATTACTCCTTATCTTCATGCAGGGGTTAACACAATAGAGGTCGATGTGGATAGCTCCCATGGTAGAAGCGGGCGCTGGTATACAGGGTCAGGCATCTATCGACATGTTCGTCTGATTAAGACCGGAGAGGTTGCAGTGGCTCCATGGTCGCTGTTCATTACAACTCCTGATGTCAACAAGTCAGAGGCAACAGTAGATGTAAAATTCAATGTTGATGGTCTTCCTAATGGAAAGGCGCTTGAGGCTGATGTGAAGATTCTTGACCCTTCAGGAGCTGTTGTGGCTTCATCAATGATTCCGGTTAAATCTTCCGAAGCATCGGGTTCTCTTAAAGTTGGCAATCCCAAGCTTTGGAGTCCTGACTCCCCTTCATTATACTCTCTTGAATTGTCTTTGAAAGATGGGGGTTCAGTCATTGATGATGTAAAGGAGACATTTGGTATACGCACGATTTCATATTCCGCTTCTGAAGGTTTTAAGTTAAACGGAGAGCCGATTCTTCTCAATGGTGCTTGTGTGCATCACGACAATGGCATGCTTGGAGCAGCCTCTTTCGATGCTGCAGAAGCGCGTAAGGTTCGTCTTATGAAGGAAGCAGGCTTCAACGCCATTCGCACAAGCCATAATCTTCCGTCTCCCGCGTTTCTTGATGAATGCGACCGCCAGGGAATGCTTGTAATTGACGAGGCATTCGATGGTTGGCGTGATCAGAAGAATGCCGATGACTATCATCTTTGGATCGATGAGTGGGGTGTGAAGGATGTCGGCGATATGGTTCGCCGTGACCGCAACCATCCTTCTATTATCGCTTGGAGCATTGGCAACGAGGTGATCGAGCGCAAGCATATCGGAGTTGTGACTACAGCCCGCAATTTTGCCAATGAATGCCGTCGTCTTGATCCCACACGTCCGGTGACAGAGGCATTATGTGCATGGGACCGTGACTGGGAAATCTATGATCCTCATGCGGAAGCTCTCGACATTGTCGGCTACAACTACATGATACATAAATCTGAGAGTGACCATGAGCGTTGCCCGGAGCGCGTCATGTGGCAGACCGAGTCATATCCTCGCGATGCTGCCTCCAACTGGCACAAGGTGAAGGAGAATCCTTATGTGATAGGTGATTTTGTATGGACCGGACTCGATTATCTTGGAGAATCCGGACTTGGACGTTACTTCTATAAGGGCGAGACCGAGGGTGAACAATGGATGGCATATCAGTGGCCATGGCATGGCTCATATTGCGGCGATGTTGACATCACCGGATGGCGCAAGCCTATCTCTCACTACCGTGATATGCTTTATAACGATGACAATAAGCTATACATGGCTGTTCGTGAACCCAATGGATATTATGGTGAGGTAAAGACCACCATGTGGAGCGTATGGCCCACTTGGGAGTCTTGGAACTGGAAGGGTCATGAGGGTAAGCCCATTGAAGTAGAGGTTCAAAGTCGCTATCCGAAGGTGCGCCTTTATCTCAATGATACCCTGATGGGAGAAAAAGAAGCAGGCGAGGCAAATGACTGTCTGGCTGTCTTTGAGGTGGCTTATGCACCCGGCACATTGAAAGCTGTAGGCCTTGACTCTGCCGGCAACGAAGTGGAAACAGTTACTCTGGCAACAGCCGGCGATCCGATAGCTATACGCTTGACTCCGGATAAATCAGCTATGAGTGCAGACAATCAGGATCTCGTGTTTGTCGTAGCAGAGGTAGTAGATGCTGAGGGTAGGGTCGTGCCCGATGCTGAGTTCCCTCTTGAGTTTGCTGTTTCCGGCAATGCAATCCTGAAAGCTGCCGGAAATGCCCTGCTGAAAGATACCGACCCATATTTCGATTCGAAAGCAAACACTTGGAAAGGGCGTGCTATGGCAATAGTGAAGTCAACAGACCGAAAGGGAAACTCCACTCTCAAGGCTACTGCCAAAGGTCTAAAGCCCGCATCTGTCAAACTGACTTCTAAATAACATAAATCGGCAATTCGCTTGTGCGTATTGCCGAAATTCATTAATTTTGCATCTTTAAAAAAAGAATAACAAAAAAGTGTATAATGTACAGTTATAGGCGAGGTTTCTTGTTCATAATGCAATATGAGTATATGGTGATGCTTTGAAGTTTGATTGTGCATTATGCATTATGAATTATACATTGAATTAAAACTATGGCAAAGATTGGAAGTGTGATGACTTCCAAGGGGCGTAAGGCAATGCTCCTCGGAAGTGGTGAACTCGGGAAAGAAGTTGCTCTTGAGCTTCAGCGTTTAGGCGTTGAAGTTATAGCTTGCGATAAATATCCCAACGCACCTGCTATGCAGATAGCACATAAAAGCTATGTATTCAATATGCTCGACGGCGACGAACTACGCCGCATCGTTGAACTCGAACGTCCCGACCATATAATTCCGGAGATTGAAGCGATTGCTACTCCTACTCTGGTGGAGCTGGAGAAGGAGGGATTCAATGTCACTCCAACAGCGCGCGCAGCATGGCTCACAATGAATCGAGAAGGTATTCGCCGCCTTGCTCATGAAGAGCTTGGCATAAAGACTTCTCCTTATCGTTTTGCATCTACCCGTGAGGAATTTGACGAGGCTGTGAAGGAAATCGGAATCCCATGCGTTGTCAAGCCTATCATGAGCTCTTCCGGTCATGGACAAAGTGTTATAAAGAGCCCTGACCAGATCGACCACGCTTGGAAGGAAGCACAGGAAGGTGGACGTGCGGGAGCGGGACGTGTCATCGTAGAAGGTTTCATAGATTTCGACTATGAGATCACACTCCTCACTGTCCGCAACGTATCAGGCACAGTCTTCTGCCAGCCCGTGGGGCATATACAGATTGATGGTGATTACCGTTATTCCTGGCAGCCGCAGCCAATGTCGGAGAAGGCTCTTGAGTCAGCCCGTGAGATAGCAAAGAAAGTCACAGATGCTCTCGGTGGATATGGCATCTTTGGTGTGGAGCTGTTCATCAAGGGCGACGAGGTAATCTTCAGTGAAGTTTCACCTCGTCCTCACGATACAGGTATGGTGACGATGATTTCACAAGACATGTCGGAGTTTGCTCTCCATGCTCGTGCTCTTCTCGGACTCCCGGTTCCTGCTATCGACTTCTATGGTCCCTCGGCTTCACGAGCAATCGTCCTTGAAGGCGACACTAATTGTGTTGAATTCGATAATCTTGAGGAAGTGCTTTCAGAACCCGGTACACAGCTCCGCATTTTCGGTAAACCCGAAGTTCACAATCATCGCCGTATGGGCGTGATTCTTGCCAGAGGCGCATCTGTGGAGGAAGCCCGCGACAAAGCCGCCCGTGCATATGCAGCCCTCAAAGTCACCGGAGCCACCAAAGACATGAAATGATATTTATTTATGGGAGGACGGTTTCCTAACCGTCCACTTAGAAAAACTCACATAAAAACTCACATAACACCGCATAATCCCCCGCGATTATGCGGTATTTTTTATATTCTAAAGAATTCTTGATGTTAAAAACAGGAAATAAATTAGTCAAATTTGCATATGTCATAACTCTTTGTTATCTTTGCGTCTAAAATTAAACAATTTTAACGGATTCGCATATGTCGCAAATCGGAAGAAAGATAAGTGGAGTAGTGAATTTCTATGTCGATGGCTTCAAGAGCATGACCATCGGCAAGAAACTATGGGCGATTATCTTTATCAAGGTAATAATCCTCTTCTTCGTATTTAAGCTTTTCTTCTTCCCTGACCTCTTGAAGGAAAACTACGACGATGATGATGCCCGGGCTCGCGCAGTAGCCACAGAGCTAACCTCCCGCTGACAACGGAAAACGGATAACGGAAAACTTAAAAACTAAATAAACTACCATGGAAGATCTGATTCAAGTAGTAGACTGGTCACGACTTCAGTTCGCTTTGACCGCTATAGTCCACTGGCTATTTGTTCCGCTAACTATTGGAATAAGCCTTATCATCGCCGTGATGGAGACGATCTATTACCGCACAAAATCCGAGAAATGGCTTAAGACAACGAAATTTTGGATGACTCTCTTTGCCATCAATTTCGCTATCGGAGTTGCTACCGGTATTATTCTTGAATTTGAGTTCGGCACAAACTGGTCGAACTATAGTTGGTTTGTCGGCGATATCTTTGGCGCTCCGCTTGCCATCGAAGGCCTGCTTGCTTTCTTTATGGAAGCCACCTTCTTCGCCGTAATGTTCTTTGGTTGGAAAAAGGTTTCTCCCGGCTTCCACCTCGCTTCCACATGGCTTGTGGCGATAGGTGTTTCGCTCTCGGCTCTATGGATTCTCGTGGCCAATGCCTGGATGCAGTATCCAGTTGGTATGGAATTCGACCCCGACCAGATGCGAAATGTGATGTCTGACTTCATTGCAGTGGCAACGTCCCCCGTGGCAATCAATAAATTCTTCCATGCCGTGACAAGCGGCTGGGTGCTTGCATCAGTATTCGTGATTGGTGTAAGCTGTATCATTGCTGCCAAAGGCAAAAATCTTCAGATGGCTAAGGACTCTGTCAAGGTATCCGGATGGATCGGTCTTATCGGTATGATCTTCACAATGTGGACCGGCGACGGTTCGGCTGTTGAAGTAGCACGTGTTCAGCCGATGAAACTTGCTGCTATGGAGGGTCTCTATCGTGGAGAGGTAGGACAGGAGCTTATTGGCTTCGGTATTGTAGATGAAAAGGAAAGGGATGTGAAGTGCAAGATTGCTATTCCCAAGGGTCTTTCAATTCTTGCCAACCATGATGCCGATAGCTTCGTTCCCGGCATTGATGACCTTATCGATGGCATTGCTCTTACTCCCCAAGGCGATACGATCAACACCATAAGTTATGCCAAGAGAATTGAGATAGGCAAGGCTGCGCAGCAGGCACTCCGCGACTATGAGGCTGCCCGCAAGGCAGGCGACAACGCAGCTCTCGCTAATGCTCTTGAGAGAATCAAGGCAAACTATCCATTCTTCGGATACGGTTATTTTAATTCTCCTCAGGATGCGGTTCCCCCTGTGGCTCTTACATTCTATGCATTCCATATTATGGTGATTGCTGGCGGCTATTTGCTCCTGTTCCTCATAGTGGCTCTGTTCATCGTGTATAAGAAGCCGGTTTGGTTTGATACCCGTCTGGCTCGTTGGATTGGAATCCTCAGCATTCCCGTAGTGTGGATATGCAGCGAGGCAGGTTGGATAGTAGCCGAGGTTGGTCGCCAGCCTTGGACCATTCAGGATATCCTTCCCGTTCAGGCAGCAGTTTCAGCCGTGACAGCTCAATCCGTGCAGCTCACATTCTGGCTCTTCGCCGTAGTCTTCGCCGCTCTTATCGCTGCCGAGATCTCCATTATGGTGAAGGAAGTAAAGAAGGGCTCCGACCGCGAAATCACCGAATAATTATTAGTTTGAATAGTTTAAGAAGTTTAAATTAAATAGTTTAAGAAGTTTGAATTTAAACACATCTAAACTATTATAAACTCGTTAAACCTTCTAAACCCTCTAAACAAAAAAACAATGGAAACATTACAGATATATTGGTGGCTTCTCATAGCTGTGCTTGGCGGAGTCCTCGTATTCTTGCTCTTCGTGCAGGGTGGTCAGAGCCTATTGCTTGAAACCCGTGGTTCGATGGCTAAAAACCTTATCGTTAACTCACTCGGACGCAAGTGGGAACTCACTTTCACCACCCTTGTGGTGTTTGGTGGTGCTTTCTTCGCATCCTTCCCCCTCTTTTATTCCACATCTTTCGGAGGAGCCTACTGGCTCTGGATGGCGATTCTCTTTAGCTTCGTGCTTCAGGCAGTCAGCTATGAATTCCGCAGAAAATCCGGCAACCTCTATGGCACTCGCACATACGATGCCTTCCTTCTCATCAATGGAGTGGTAGGTTGCGTGCTTATTGGTGTTGCAGTAGGTATCCTTTTCTTTGGCGGAGAGTTCTCCGTGACTCGTGGCAACATCCTTGATGGCAATGCTCCTGTGATTTCAGTCTGGGTTCCTACCCACGGACTTGAGGCTATCGCATGCTGGAAAAACCTCCTTGTAGGTTTCACCCTCTTCTTCCTTGCCCGCATGAATGCCGCCCTCTATCTCATGAACTCCATCGACGATGGCCAGAAGTTCTTCAACTCTGTTAGAATGAAAGCTATCTTAAATGGTCTTGTATTCGTGGTTCTTTTCCTTGCTCTTGTAGCAGTGATCTTGACATCAGACGGATACACAGTCAATGCTGATGGCACTGTAGTGGCAGTTCCCTACAAATATGCCATTAACCTTATCGAGATGTGGTGGATTCTTGCAGCTCTCCTGATTGGAGTGGTGCTCGTATTGGTTGGTTTTGCTCTCACAGCGTTCAAGAAAGAATACAGAGGTGGAATATGGTGGACAGGCATTGGCACTATCATCACTATTGTCAGCCTTCTCTGCGACCTCGCTTACAACAATACTTGCTATATGCCATCTTTGACTGATCCTCAGTCATCCCTTACGATTGTCAACAGCAGCAGCACGGAATTCACCCTCACTGTAATGTCTTGGGTATCACTCCTTGTTCCCGTTGTAATCCTCTACATCTGGTATGTCTGGAGCAAGATGAACGCAACTCCCATGACCCCAAAAGACATTGAAGAAGATCCCCATTCTTACTGATATGGAAAGAGGGTGTTGCAAAATGGGCCAATATTCTGATGTAGGGACGCACGGCTCGTGCGTCCTCTATGCAATTAGATTGGTAATCAGCAATATAAAAACGGACGCACGAGCCGTGCGTCCCTACAAGATGCGGAGAATATAGTTCTGCAACAACCCCGGCAAACTATATGGAAAGCAGGCTTTCCAGCCTGCGGCAAAAATATTAAAGGACGCACACCAACGTGCGTCCTTTTTTGTGACATCAGGCTCTCCGAGCCGTCTACGTTAATGTATCCCCTGAAGATAAGCAAGCAGCGCCATCTTCCCTCGCATTGTCTCGCGTGGCGTGAATTCACCATTGACCCAGAAATAGCGCTGGTTGAAGAATGATTCCTGCGATGGCCACCCTTCTTCCCACTTTGGATAGCAGTGGGCGAGAAGAACACGGGCGTCGCCGCCATTATGTCCGGGCGACCATGTCTCAGTCCCGTTGAATGGAGTCTGTCCGGGATGAGTGCCGGGCATTCCGTCGTTGCGGCCGGTACTGTAGCAGTCTGTGATGTGGCGTTGTCCCAGACCTGTCATTTCGACAGTGTTTGATGGATTGCGTCCGAGACACCAATCAGCGTCAAGAATCATCGCACGCTCGAGATCTGCCTTCCGTTCAGGGTCAGAAGCTATACTGTGTGCCAAAATCAGGAGCTGAAGATTCTCTGATGTCTGCCAGCGCGGATCGTTGGTAGTGCGTCGTGACGGACGACTATGTGATTTGTTTAGATGCAGCTCATCAGCCTGACGGTTGGCAGCCGCCAACATATTGTTGTAGATATCTGGATAGTGACGTTCATGCGGAGTATGAAGATAAGCAGCTGTAGCCCAAGTCTGCATACCTTTGTCCGTGCTCCATATATGGGCATCTGGGGTTTTGGAAAGTGATGTGCTTGCCATGTCATCTTCCCATTTTGTGTCGCCTGTAAGATTATAAAGGAAAGCAGCTGCCATATTCTTGAAATCGATACCCCGCATCACTCCATCGCCCACGTGTTGCACATCATTGAGCTGGCTATCAGGCTGTCTTGATGCATACTCATAAGCCTTTATGGCTTCGTCGGTGTAATATTTAGCCAACTCGGAATTGCCGCTCAATCTCAGGCATTCCGCAAGCATCGCGCAGTTAGCAGCGTTTGCCCATGCTGCCATGGTAGTGCATCCGGCCTGATACATCACCTTCCAGTCTCTCGTAGGATTAGTCACGCCCTGGCTGTAGCCTTCTCCGTCGCGGATGCTTAGGAAGAAGTCTACCTCATTGCGGGCTTCATCTATTAAGTCCGGCAATCCGTTGCCACTTTCCGGTATGCCGAGGTTGTCATCGGTAATCGAGCCTTGCGTGAGCACACATGGCAACAGAAGGTCGTAGATATTGCTTACGTGAGCCAAGTGTCGGTCCCAGTCGAAAGCATCACTGTGTCCACCCTTTACATTATTGTTTACACGATTCCCTTCTACTACACGGTGGCTATTGAAGATGGACTGCTCTGGAAGCTTGAAATGCGGTTCGTCCCACACATCACCTCTTAGCTTCTTCCAGTCTTCACTCCAAGGATGCAGATCTGTGATGTAGATCTTGAGATCCGATGGATCATCGCCCGAAATGAAAGACGGCTGTCGAGGTATAGGCTGTATATCCGGTCGTGGCTTCTCACCAAGGCGCATATAGTAGTAACCGCGCAATGAAGTCTTGTATGGCTCGAAGTATACATCCGGATTTACGTCAAAATCCATGCTGCAACCTACGTCTTCCACCACAAGACGGTAGCGTCCCGGTTCGGTCTTAGGGAAATCAATGCTCCATACATCGCTGCCGGTATTGTTTTTCCCATTAGCTTCGTTGACGTGTTCACTCTGCTTTTTCCAGAATGACACCTTACCGACCTCTTTACTTTCATTTGTCTCTACATTATGGAGCCAAACACGTTTCCCCTCGAAATCAGAGTAATCGCGCTGTCCACCATCTCCGAGCCACAGATATAGGTCGGCTGCATTTGTTTCTTGTGTAGGCTTATACCCAATAATGTTTACGTGTACTGCTTCCGATGGTGACGAGAAGATATCAAACTTTACTTCTCCGTTTTCACTGTCGCTTCCAATGCCATCCGGTATGCTAACCTGATACGTGCATCCTTGCTGCATTGGTTTTGGCAACTTAAGAAAAAGGGTATGGTCAACCTCGCTGGTGAGGGTATGGTCAGTGTTCATAGGCTTTGCCTTTCGGTATACGGCAACGGGATTGACAGAGCCGAAGTTCTTGTCATCAGTTGAAGAAATTTTCCATACTTTTGGATCGGTAGCTCTGTCCGTGATCAGACGAGTGCCAAATACCTTCAGTGTATCATCTCCCTCAGCGAATGAATGACCGAGATAGGCGCTTGGTCCTGTGCCGTTATCGCGATATCGCACCTCTCCATCGCGAAATGTCAGCATAATATAATCCTTGTCGAGAGTCTTAGCACCAAGATATTTAGTAGCAACTGCATCAGACGCAGTCACAACGGCCACAGATAAGAACGCAACCCGTAGCGATTTCATAAAGCACAAAGAGTATTCCATAATCTTAGACGAATTATTTCCTTATTATTTATCCGCAAATATACAATAAATTTTTAACACTTCACATAAAAGTATTTAAAAATCATTCTTACAGAGGTTATCCCGAAGCCAGTTGCCAGAGTCCATATCCGGAGATAGGATACTGACATCAGGGGCAACGAGCGCTTATATTGACTGGCTTTGTAGTGCGGGAATGAAGTTTTGAAATTGAAGTTGTTTCGACTTATTTTTTATTAAGATTTCGTCAGCTTTGCGAGCAGATTTCGCTTCATGAAGAAGGAGACAATTCCATTGAGTGAGTGCAGAAGGCAGGCTTGCTTGCATTATGCCGAACGTGTTGGAATACCTGAAAGGAATGCGGGCATCGTGACTGATGAATGAGGCGGAAGATGCCGTAAAGATGGCGGAAGCTTGATAAAAAGAATTGATCCTTTCATATTATTTTGATATTTTTTATATTCGTAAATAAGTCGAAACAACTTCATTTGCAAAAAAAAGAAAAATTTGCTAATTTTGCGCTCCAAACCAATTAACCGACATAATGACACTAAATTCTCTTCAACTCGAAAAACTATCCGAAAAGATCCGTCAGGATGTCACTACTCCTTCAGGTGCTGCGTATCTGTGTCTCGACATAGAGTCAAAGACAGGTGTTGCACTTGGTCTTAATACAGTGAAACGTCTTGTAGGTGTCATTTCGTCTGAGGTGTCTCCTCGAAAAACTACCCTCAATATTATAGCCAACTATTTGGGATATCCTTGTTGGGATATTCTTGAAGAGGATACTGCAATGGAGGGGTCAGGTTTTGGAAGAAAAGATATATTCATTGAGATGTCGGAGTTGGATGAAGGTGCTGTAGTGGAAGTCTGTTGGAAACCGGACCGGAGAATCCTCATCCGCCACGATGGCAACGGCCAGTACTCCGTCCTCAAATCAGAAAATAGCAAACTGCGCTCAGGCGACCTCCTTTCGCTCTCCCAGCTTGCCATAGGATTCCCTTTTATCGCCGACAAAGTATTCCGCGATGAAAGACCTCTCGGATGCTACCGCGCAGCCGACGGCGCCGGTATCACCCGCTTAAATGTTATCGAAAATTAATAGTATTATGGAAAGTGGGTTTGTAAACGATTTCGATTTAGGATCGGATTCTGATTGGCAATCGATTCCTCATAATGGGTCTGGACATTTCGAATTCTTTAAAGTGCGTCATTTCGGGGCTCTCCATTTCGTCAAGCGTCCTACTCCTGAATATCGTAACGATCTTGTTACGGTTGAATCACTGAGAAAGGAGTTTTATATTGGGTATAACTTAAACCATCCTTTGATAGTAAGATACATTAGGATGGAAGATGATGTAGTTTATGAGGAGTATATTGACGGCTTATCTCTACGTGAGATGATCGATAGAAAGGATGAGCGTCTGCATTCTTCAGATTTTGTTAGGCATATCTGTTGCCAGCTATTAGAAGCAACCGCTTATCTGCACAGCCATGGTGTGATACACAACGATATCAAGCCTGAAAACGTGATGATATCCAGGATAGATAATCGGTTGAAACTCGTAGACCTTGGGTGTGCTACTGCTGATATGTGGGATGTTACAGAAGGCTATACCCCTGCATACAAGGCTCCTGAGCAGGGTGAAAGTCCTACAAATGTCTATACTGATATCTTTCTTATAGGTAAGCTCATTGAGGAGCTGGCTTCTAAAGCTGGAGTGGCAAGGAAATGGAGGCGTTTTATAAAGAGAGCTACTTCTATAGAAGTCTCGGAACGTTTTTCTTCAGACAAAGAGGCGCTTGCGGCTATTCCTGAGGTCAGTCGGACTAAAATAATTGGATTTGCCGTAATCGTAATTCTCTTAATTCTCTCAGTTTCTATTTGGATATTCTATTCTCCGCGTAGGATCACTGCTGTGTCTGCTGAATCAGAGGTTGTGACTGATTCAGTTGCACCGGTATCAATGGATACAGTAGTAAAATATGTAGTCAATGTGGAGGAACCTGAACGAACAGTTACGGTACATTCTTCTGCTGTAAGTGATGTGATCGATGAAGAACTGGAAAAGTATGTGATCGATAAATACAACAATGAAGTTTTCCCGAATTGCCGAAGATATGCAGAAATGCCGAGTAGCTATGACAAAGTGAGATTGGAATTGCAGATTCAGGAAATAATGAAAACAGTGATTGATGATGTAATGGAATATGCAGAAAGATTAGCTGAGATGAAGTATCCTGAGAAAGTTGAGTATGCAAAGATGAAGGCTTCATCATTGCTGAATACCCAACAAACGATGGCCGCGCTGATACAGTATCCGGATAATAAAAAAGAGCAATCTTCAGAGGATGTTTTTCCTCTTGATTTGGATTCTCTACGTTCTATTAAAGAAGAATTTCGGAAGAGATAAATTCGTCGATTGAGTGCCGAATATCTTTCCGGCTGAAAATCGATACCATTATTTGGACAATATGGACAAATAATATCTTGGATTCCTCGATAAAAGACTTTAATTTTGCATTGCAAAACAAATATGGGATGCGCAGCAGGTTTGTCGAAGGTGAAAGAAGCTTTCGTAATCTTTGACAAAATATATTTGCATATTCCGTAAGAAAACAGTAACTTTGCATAGCCTTGTATGAAGGTGACGTCATCATGCAGGGCAGACATATGAAATTGGAAGCGTAATTTGCTTGCCTTAGTTCACGCAGAATCCTGAGAAAATTCCACGAACAGAACGGAGGGCACAAAGTGCGCTCCCTCTTGATAGATGGCTTATAAAAGGAACGCGCTACCACGCGATCCATGTATAATATGCATCCATCAAGAGCGTGAGCCGTACCTATGCCGTTGCTGTTCTCAGGCCATTCTCAGGAGCCGTGCGTGAATCAACTGCAGATTGTTGGCTCACGCTCTTCTTTTTTATATGTCTACACTCTAATATTGTAATAACTTGCCTAAGAGCCGGGGCAAAAGTTTCTTATGATAGAAATGAGAAAGTATTTAAGCACATTCTTCTTGCTGGGTTTGCTCCTCACCCTCATTCCCCTCACTGGATGCTCAAAAGACGAGGATGGCATTTCAAGTCCTGTGTTGATTATTGGCAAATGGCAGGGAGTTTCTTCCTCAGGATGGGAGAAGGAAGATGGTAAGGTTGTCGACAAGTGGAATGATAAGGAATCATTTGATTTCGATTTCATCGAATTTTTTCAAGATGCCACCGGCGAATGGTGGGATGCTGACAGCAACCGTAAGCACTCATTCGCCTGGTGTCTCCATGAAGGTGACGATGGCATTGAGGTTGAGATTGGAGATGAATACGTTGGTCTTGGAACAGAAGAAATGTACAAAATCAAGACCGTAACAAATGATAAGCTGGTATTGGTCAGTGGAGATGATGATCCGGAAGACGGCTGGTACCAGGAAGACACATACAAACGCATCAACTGATTTGCTTGTATAAACCGCGTCTCCTGCATATCAAAGCGAAGCAGGTTTGTCGAAGATGAAAAATAATAGCAATTTTTCTCTAATTTAAATTTGCATATTTCACCAATAAATATTAACTTCGCGAATCTTTCAAGCCGGAATCATCCTTTGATGATTCCGACTGAAAGATAGACATATGAGATTGGAAGCGTAATTTGCTTGCATTGTCGCGATGAATCCTGGAAAAATTCACCCGATAGACAGTTGCAACAGAGTGCGCCTCCTCTTGGTAATTATGGACATAATTGTATCCTTATGTAAAGGGTATACCATATCCATATGCATCAAGAGCGAGGGTCACATGCTGTTGATGTCTATCAGGTCTTTCCAGGAACCTATCGCGAGTCTACAGCAAATTGTGGCTCGCGCTCTTCTTTTTTATATGCCATTGCTAACTTTAACATCAACCACGCCGTCGAGCCACCGGTAAAATATTTGAGTAATACATGTCTCTTTATACTCACAAATGTTGCAATTGCAATTCTTCTTGGGGGCCATCAGAAAGAAAACCAGGTAAATGCCCAAATTGTGGAAGTAATTTAGTAGTTCATACAAATGTTGCAACGGGGAAAGATGAATCATCAGATATGCCTTTGTGGGAAGTTATTGTTTTCCTATTTTTAGGAGCGCTCGGAGTGCTCTTAAAACAATTAGGTGTACTTATGGTAATATTTTTACTCTTCCCAGGTATGATGATTACAATGGCAATAAATCAAATTATTCATATAGAATCCACATGGATTATGTGGATTTGTGGTATTCTATTTAGTATAGTATTTCTAAGATTATTAAAATGGCGATGGAAACTATATCTTTTATTGACATTAGTATGGTGTATAGTGTTTTGGTTTATTGGTCCTCCATTACATTTTAAGCCATTCACATTTGTGATTTGCAGCCTTTTCCCAACAGCTATGAACGGGTGATATGTTTGACTTTCTCACTTGCGGATTCTGGAGCGTACTCGGCGGTTTACTGACTTCGTTGGTGATTGCCGGTGTTCTGCTGATGTATTCTACGCAATATACCAAGAGAGGCTCTATTGAGCCGCTGCCATTGGTGTTATGTCTCTTGTTGTTTTGCTTGCTTTTCTATCAGATGACACTGATGTATGGTGCAATAGGAAGCAAGAGTATCGCATTGGAATTCATAAGTGCTTGTCACCTGCAGTTTGGCGATGAAATAGACGGAGAAGAATTGAAAAGTCAGATGACAACTCTTATTAAAGAAAATCCATTGGTATCTTTCTTTATAGACTATGGTGATTTGGAAGACTTCGACTGGTCTCAACCAATTAAGTCCCTCCGTAAAGTAGTATCTCGTGAATATAATTGGTATATTTTTCGACGTGTAGTATGGACAGCAGTCTTCACTGGAATTGCTTTCGTTGGAATTATGATGTCAATGGGCAGATCTCATAGATCACGTAAACGTAGAAGATCTTACAGTTTCGATGATGATTTAGACTTAGATTAACCAATATAAATAAATACATGGCAACCAACCATCTTATTATTGGACTCGGAGGTACAGGTGGTAAAGTCATCCGTGAGTTCCGTAAAAGATACTTTGAAGACTTCAAGGATCTTAATCCCCACAACGATGTGTTTGTGGATTATCTCTATGTGGATTCGTCAGAAGATGAACTGAATTCCAAAAATCAATGGAAAGTACTCGGCAACGATGTCTCCCTTTCTACTGCACAGAAGGTGTCTACACAGGGAATAAGCCTATCAATGCTTCAGGAAATTAATCACTATCCTACACTTAATAGTTTTATCAGCAGAGATGATATTCCTATGATTGAATCCTCGCTCGGCAAACTGATTGATGACGGTATAGGAGGTCAAAGAAGAAGACTTGGACGTATTCTTTTTGCCAATCATGTAAATGGGGAGCGAGGAGTTGTGCAGTCGCTTGAAAATGCTGTGAGAAACCTTACCACTCGTTCCAAAACGGCGGATGTACATTTCCATATTGTGGCCGGACTCGCGGGAGGTACCGGATCAGGTTCCATCATTGATATGATAGCTCAGATCCGTAAGCATTATCCTTACAATATAAGTGGTACCAAATATTCAGTTCATCTTTATCTGTATGTACCGGAGAATACTATTGCCAATGCTTCTCACAATTCGGGTTTCTATCAGGCCAACGGCTATGCGGCCCTCATGGAGCTTAACGCCATGAGTGTCGGCCAATACCTTCCTGTTGACGTTGCCGGCGAGAAAAATATGGATGGCTCGAGTAAGAGAATTGACAGTGACAAACCCTTTGAAGTGGCTTATCTTTTCTCGAATACTAACGAAAACGGTCATATTCTTGATCTTGGAACCGGTGTGCCAAAGATGGTAGCAGATTTTCTGTTCCATAAGACAGTCAGTGCAGGTGCGGAAGGTTCTAACACCAAGATGCGTAGGCTTGAAACAAATGAAAATGATGGTGCTGAGCCGGAAGTAGATGCAGCCGGTCGTCGCAACCGCAGCCGTAGGTTTATGAGCTTTGGAGTCACTCGAGTGATATATCCGGAGACTGAGATTCAGGAGTTCATGACGTTTCGTAATGCTCAGCAGGGAGCTCGTCAGATGCTCTTCAATTCTTGGGAAGAAGGCATAGGATTTGGAGAGATTACTCGAGAGGCAATCGGCGTCGGCCTTAACGATAAGATAAGATCAAAGGAAGGACGTGAGGCAAACAGGATGACTGATGAGTATCTGACACTTTCCAGGCCTATTGTGGAGACTGAGACTTCTAAGCTTTGGAAAGATATCTCAAAGACTTGGAATGGTCATAAAGAGCGTTTCATACAGAAGATTCTTGATGAAAAAGATCGTGAGGAATGGCTCGGTACCTTCGTACATAAGATGGATGAATATTTCGATTCCGGTTTCCGCACTCATGGTGTCAAGCGTTTCTATGAGATTCAGGATAAGGAACGATTCAAGTACGCCAAGGATCTTGTGCGTGGTGTAGAACGTCAGTTGTTCGATAGATGGGCAAATGGCGATATGAGCGCAATGGAAGCAGAGGAATTTGTCCGTATCCTTGATGAGGATTGCCGTGAACGTATGATGACTGATATCCCTAAAAAGAAATCTCAGCTCACGGAGAGGATTAAGAAGATCAAGGGTCAGCTCAGGGAGATACGAGATGAGTGGAATAATATCGGATTCTTCGGAAAACTCTTCAAAAGCAAGCCTGAAAATGTATTTAATGATTTTGCATCCGGAGAGACCCAGCTTCATATCGCAAATACAATGCTCGTGGCCTATGACTATGAACTTGGTATGTTGAGCGCTATTCTTCAAGAACTGGAAACTTTGAAGGCCAATATTAAGGATTGGGAGAGGATGCTCAACGACATATATGAAGAATTCACACGCGAGGCCGGTAACCGTTGCACTGAACGATCTGCTATGTCCGATATCAATCTAAAGGAATACAACCGAGATATGGTAGTAGAGATGACCGATAGTTTTGTACGCAACAAGGATAAACAACTTGCAAATGCGGCTGCCATCAGAAACGCTATCCTCAATCTGCTCGGCAACGAGGATGCGCGTTATTTTTCGAATATTACCAACCGCCTTGGTGTGGATGCTGTCGTGGACGAGATCTTAAGAATCTGCTCGATTAATGTGGCTCAGGAAGTGGATGAGCTCGCTATTGCGAATTCTCGCTATAAGGTACTTAATGTCAATATATTTGAGAAACTGCATGAGGAGTTGAATACTAATGAAAAGCTGAAGGCTTTTGCTGAGAAGCTTGTGAAGGCTTCAAAAACTTTCCTTCAGTTCAATTCTCAGGAAGTAAGCAAGTCTACAGGTGGCAAGGTGACTAACACCCGCTCGATGCTTCAGCTGGCTCTCCCGGAGATGCCAGAAGATCCAAATGGTTTTAGGGAGCGCTTTATCACAGCTTTTGCTGAGGCTTGTCCGGGATTCAACCGGTCTGAAGATGTCTCTGTCAATCCAAAGGTCAATGAGATAGTGGTGGTGGCTGCAAAGTCAGGTTTCCCTCTTAGGCACATAGACAATGTGAAGACTATAAGGGAGGCTTATCTTAAGGCGACTGCAGATTCAAAAGAGGGTGACATGAATAAGTATGTGCTTCACACTGAGACGTTCGCTCAGGAACTTCCGTCTCTCTTTGAGATGAGTCAGCAGGAGATCGGAACTAAGTTCCTTTCCTCTGTGATCTTGGGAAAGGCTCTCGGCATCATTAAGGAAGTGGAGGATCCTGAGACTCAACGTAAGTATCATGCTTTGGTGACAACCGATGAATGGGGATTTGACGTCTATACCGAAGCTGGTGGGAAGGATTTTGTTTCTATCCTTGATCATGTGAAGGGAGATTTCGATCTGGCTCTAAAGATAGATCAAGAGGTTAAATCTCATCTTACCGCCAATTATCGTAGCAATGACAGTAAGAAAAAACTCCAGCAGGAAATGATTACAATGCTAAAGGAGTTTGTCCTTCCTTCGTATGGTGGCAATCCGATGGCAAAGGGCTTCAAGGAAGCCCAGGATGAATGCCGCAAGATATTTTCCAATGAACTGAAACAACTCTAATGTATTATTTATGGCTATAAAGAAAGGCAGATGCTCCAACTATGATGGATGCTCTAAGGCTGATAAAGATGAAATTATAGAGGTAGACGAATTTGATGATTTCGTGTGTCCGGAGTGTGGTCATCCTCTTGAACCTCTTCAATCGGAGAAAAAGAAGAGCAACAATAATATGTTGTTCATCATAGGAGGCTCAGTCGTTGTCCTTGGAATAATCGGTGCGATAGTATTTGCTTTGATTGGCAGTAAAAGCGAGGAAAAGGAAATTGATCCAATTGTTATAGAAACTGCTCCGGTCGATTCTGTCGATGCGAAGAAAGAAGAGATTGCCAATCGCAATGACACACTCGTTATTAAAATAGAAGGTCAGGAGAATCTTCCTCAAACAGAGGATACTATTGTCGAATTGTCTGAGGTTGTTCCTGCAGAGGTTGTTGAAAGTCCGGCTGTTGATCCAGCTCCCGCTCCCGTTGCAAAATCGGTTGCAAAGCCTACCCCTGCACATACTACTTCCAAAACAACTCAATCCGCTTCTCACAAGCTCAGCTATGGAACTTGGACAGGTGGCATGAAAAACGGGAAACCCCATGGTACTGGCACACTCACTTACTCAACATCGCAGACCATTGATTCTCGTGATCCTAAAGGCCGTGTGGCTCAGCCCGGTGAGTATATTGTTGGAGAGTGGGATAACGGTCACCTGGTGCAAGGCCGTTGGTTTAAAAAGGATGGTAGCAAAGAAGCTGTCATAATAGGGAAAGCCGGTTGATGAAGTTTCTTCACTATTTAACAGCAATAAGTCTTACATATGTCTTCTCCACATCTCTGATGTGGGGAAGACCATCTGTCGTTCCTGATTATATTAGAGATTCAGAAGATTTTGAGCTTGCTTATAAATTTCTGGACCATTACCATGAATTGTTAAAGCATTCCGGCATCGAATCAGTGGGAGACTCTCTAAGACAGACCAGGGAGAGAGGTCTAAAATATAGGGTTGGAAATGATTCCCGTTTTAAATCTCTTACAGGAGAAGAGGAGTTTTCCCTATCTCTCACCGACGGACTGTATAGCGCCCAATGGAGGAGGGATGGAAATCTCTTGGTCGAGTGCTCTTTTCCTTCGAGGATAGACCTTCTGACGTTCTCAAATAAGGTGGAACTTGAAGATGTGATGCTATCCAAACTTAAAGCCCAGGATATTGAGAACGCGGTGGAGGCTGTTCCTCAAGAAGACATGTCAAAGCTTAGAAGAATAGAATATTCTCCATTTTATGTGCGTGATTTGGGATACTATATCACTCCTCGCATGAGCCATCAGGTAGTTTACCAGCCTCTTGATTCCATTTCAAATATATGTGAGCTGCTTGTGAATTCACCAAAATACCCTTTGGAGTGTATCTCTAATTATATGTTGACCGGCTATTCTCCTGAACCAATTGCAATCAATCTCAAAATGGATAGATATGGCTATCAGACAGAGTCGGTTACGATTGATTTTGGAAAGTTGTTCAGAATATTATCTTCTGAAGGAAGTGTCCCATATTGGGGTGTGGAGGAATATGACGGGGATATCGTCAAAGGACTGTATGTATGGTTAAATCGCTTCGGTGGTTTTGCCCATATCATTACTATAGATATTCCAGTGAATACTATCTCGGCTTTATCTAAAGCCAATGCAAGGATGCACAGCTATGTTCGTCTTGATAACCTTAAATCTCTTTTTGAAGAATTCCAATGAAAACAAGATTTTTTATAAG
Source organism: Muribaculaceae bacterium (assembly GCA_029061255.1). Classification (GTDB taxonomy): domain Bacteria; phylum Bacteroidota; class Bacteroidia; order Bacteroidales; family Muribaculaceae; genus Lepagella. The sequence goes on along the minus strand of JAIDSL010000146.1, from coordinate 11,928 downwards.
TTGCATACTTTTGTCTATGTTTTGTAGCTCACGGGCAGATGTCAACACTGACCGTGCAATGAGCAAGATAAGCCGGGATGTTCACAGCTACTTATCAGCGGATTGCCGTGCTTCTACTGAGCAGGAAGCATATGATAAGGCTCTTGAATTATTGACTGAGAAGATTACTTCTTATATACAAGAAACTAAAAAGGAGTCACCAGATGCAGTATTCGTGCCTGAAGTGGCAAGCATATATCAGCGACTCGACTCCCGGATTTCAGATAATCGCTATCGTGTGTTTCTGTATGTTAAAAAATCGGATTTAAAGTCACTGGACAATTCGTCAAATGCTATGGTGATCGCCAAGACAGAGGCTGACTCATACGAAATAATTCCTACGTATTCACAGCCTCCGCAAGTCGTAACAGATACAGTTACGATGGTGGAAAAAGTGGAAGTTCCGTTGAATCCTATTATTTCAAATATAATCAATAACACTGATTATAATTCCTTGCAGGAGGCGTTGATAAAGATGCGCAAGGAAGGAAAAGTGTCTGGAGCTGCTGCATTTCCGATATCAAGTCTTGACGATTTTTATATAGCAATTGTCAGAGGAACATCCGTTACGGATTATATTCATGTCAAAGATGGAAGATGGAAAGATGTCACGTCTGGTAATGATGTTGATCCTTCAAATTATTCTTCCTCATCGGCTTATTGGTTTACAATTCCTAAATAAAGATTCATATGAACTTTCGAAAACATACTTGCTTAATATTCTTTCTGCTTTGTTTCTTTTCGTTACAGGCACAGGTAGATGTAGAGATAATCGATGGCGCTGATAGCTCACAGCTCAAATCAGTCATTGAGACTAATGCATCAAAGTTTCTTTCCGAGGTATGTGATGCTTATTCTGACGATCGTGCTTTACGTCTCAATGATATCGTGGCAGATGATGGGCAGATGTCTATTGAGATGCTTTGGGAAAATGTTCATTTCCGTCCGGAAGATCAGTATATAGGGGAAATTCTTCTTAATACAGGAGATGGTTACCAGATTAGAAATATTCCGTTACAGATTCTTCCTCAGGATGTAGGGGCTGATACGGACTATAAAGAGGCTGTCATAAACTTTGATCGTTCTGGCAAGATAACATCGGTTTATTTTTCCATAGAAGAAAATACCTATAAGCATATTATGGAAAAGGGTATCCAGCTTAAGGATATGGAGCGCCGTCTTGAGATCCTTGATTATGTTGAGCGGTTTCGAACTTCCTACAATCAGAAGGATATCCAGTTTCTGAATCAAGTATTTTCCGATGATGCACTCATTATTACGGGAAAGGTCATAACACCAAGCAAAAGGACTGATGGTCTCTCAGTATCTCTACCGCAAGTGAAATATACAAAGCAGAATAAGGAGCAGTATCTCACTAATCTTAAGAGAATTTTCAACAACGTCAGATATATAAATGTGGAGTTTGAGGATGTTCAGATTAAGAGACATGGAATTAACCCAAACATATATGGAGTTCGTGTTGTCCAGAATTGGAATGCTTCAAATTATAGCGACGAGGGCTATGTATTTATGGTGTGGGACTTCACGAATCCGGATAAGCCTCAGATCCACGTTCGCACATGGCAGCCGATGTATCTTGACAAGGGTAAAACCCAGCCTCTGCCAGAAGAAGAAATATTCGATCTTAACTCAATTGAAGGAATATAATGGAATCAATTAATTTTTGAGTTGGAGAAAATTTCAGATGATTACGTTCGAATATTTTATCTTTCCTTTAATTATAATATCCGAGAAAGAAAAGATCACACAATAACAGAAGTATTGCTCTATTTGATTTGGTAGAAAATCTAAAATTTAACATAAAATGATAAGAATATTGACATTAATCATTCTTAATGCGTGGATGGTTCTTGTAGTTGCATCGGAGTATAGGGTCTCTCAGGTTGTGGAATTGTTAAATGATATTTCCGCTCGTACTAATGCTAAGACCGATGGGGAAGGAAAACCTTGCGCTATTCTTAAGTTTAATATCCCCTCTATTGATAATGTTACTTTTAATGATATCCAAGGAGAAGTTTCCAAGCTTCCAGGAGAATATACAATGTATTTAAAAGAAGGCACACCTTCTATATCTTATAGAATTAATGGAGAATTTGAAAAGATTAATTTCTCTGATTATGGTATCTCTATTGAGGGGAAGAAAACATATCGGGTAATCTTGAAAAACAAAAGTAATTACGATTCAAATTCAAATACATCAGCTTCGATCATTGCTAATCAAGATGGGATTGTTGTTTTGGTTGATGGTGTTCCAATGGGAGAAACACCTCTGTCAATAGAATCAATCTCTCCTGGCTCATATTGTATCTCTGTGCCTTATCAGAAAGGTTATACTATGAATGATACGATAGTCAATATAGAATCAAATAAGAATAATTCAATTGATCTTCTTTTATATAAGACAGAACTTGATCCTGTAGAAGTTGAAATGGCTTCCACAGGTGGAGATACTGCCGGATGGTATGAAAGATGGGGAATTTCAGTAGTCAGCAATAATGGAAAAGAAGGAGTGTCTGATTTAGCAGGCTCTGTGATAGTGCCATGTGAATTTGATAGAGTTAATGTAGAATCTTTATTAAATGGATATTACTCGGTATGGCAGAAAAATAGAATTGGCGATAATGATAAGTCATTAAATGGACTATATGCTCCTGGAAAAGGATTGGTCGTACCATGTGAGTACGATTGGGTGCAAACACCTTATTTAAATGAAAAGATTATAGAAGTTAGGAAAGATGGAAAATGGGGTGCTTTGGATGAAAATGGACAATTGATTATCCCCATTGTTTTTGAGAGAATTGAATGTAATGATGGGGTTGCTTCGTTATTGTTGCGGGATAAATGTTATGATCTTTACGATTATAAAAATAAGCAACTTATATGTCCGGCAGAGAAGAAGCATGAGTTTTATCCCTTTAATGAAGGATATTCTCTTTATCTCGATAATTATCGTGCTTATCCTAACCGTGATTGTAAGGTATTTGGTGTCATTGATAGACATGGAAATGAAAAGGATCTTCCTTATGGATATGAAGTTTGGGGTTCTTTCGTTGACGACATTAAAGTACATGGGGGATTGTTCCCAGTAAAAGATGTGAAAACTGGAAAAATAGGATTTATGAATCCTCAGACTGATCTTATAATTCCAGCTATTTATGACAATCCCAAAAAATTGAGTGGAAAAGTTTTTGAAAGTATAGGGGACAATTCTGTTTTACGTGCTAATGAACTTGAGAACTCAATGAATTTTAAGAATGGAGTAGCTATGGTATACGCGGATGGGGTGGTATATATTATTGACAAAAAAGGAAAAGCTTTGCTTGATAGTAAATCTCTTGATCTTTGTAATTTGATGATTTATGAAAAAGCGGATATAATCAATGTACAAGATCGACAAGGAACAACTGGCATATATGATAAAAATGGTAGTCAGGTAATACCTTTAGGTAAATATAATAATATTTATATTCTTGGAGAAGGTAATGGTGATTTATATTATTTATGTGAGAATAATTCCGGAGAGAAAGACATTTATGATAAGAATCTGGAATTGATTATGTCCTTACCAGAAGACGTTCATGTTAGAGATATACATAATGATATGATTCTATATGAAGTATTCATAGATAGTGGGAAAAGCTATGAGCCTGATGTTGATACTGGTCAGTACGGATACTTAAATATGAATGGTGATATTATTGCTACTGGACAATGTTCATCTGATGATTATTATAGTGAAATTATTAAAGATTATAGGTTTAGTGAGGGCGTAGCTATTATTAATATCGGTGATCTTTATGGATTTATCAATAATAAAGGCGATGTCGTAGTTCCTATGAAATATACTGCTGTAACACCCTTCGTTGATGGGGTCTGCTATGCAAGAGATAAAGCCGGAAAGTGGGAAAAGATTTATAGAAAGAATTTGTAAAATGGTTCGTTTACTTTGCCTTTTGACACTGTTTTATGTTGCGCTTAATATAAAAGGAGATGAGATTGTGTACTCAATTGAAAGGGTACACAATCCAGACTCTTCTCTAAGTTTGCCAGAAAAATTTGATTTGAATAATGATGTTACAGCTCAAATTGAGATCATAGCAGATGATATTAAATTTGTAGAAGTTGAGGGTAATGCAATAAGTGGCATTGAGAAGCATAACAATAGAAGTATTCTTTACTTATGTGATGGATCTCGACACATTAGACTTTATAGTGAAGGAAATCTTCCGTTAGATATTGATTTTACAAGATTTGATGATGCGAAGAGAGGTGTAAAAGGTGGAGAATTTTATCTTTTACGAATTTTCCCAAAAAATGAAAAACAGATCGTTGGACTGGGATCAAGGATTTTAACCTTTAAGTCAGATGAGCCGTTGGATAGTATAATAGTGGACGGAATCAAGTGGGAGGTTAAAGAACACATCTCACAGAAACTTGTACCATTTGGTGAATATGAATATAAAGCATATTCTCATGGATTGAAGCAACTGGATGGAACGGTTAATGTTGCTGGAGGTTTAGGAAGTAAAACTGTAAAACTTAACTTTGGTAAGTGATTTATACAAATTTAATAAACTATTTTATCAGTACTATAAAGTTGAATCTAAAGGTTTTCGTTGTTTTGAGAAGGGATCAATTCCAGCTTCTTATAGAAGAAATATTCGATATAAACTCATTAAATATCTTTTAATATGCGGTTAACAATTATTGCGTTTCTTCTTTTATCTTATGCGTTTGATATTGTGGCACAAGCTATTCGTCTGGATAAAGAAGTTGAACTTATGCCGATGAATGTGTACGCAGCCCGTAACCCTCGTGTTGATTCTAAAGGACTTGAGTGTGGAGTGTTGATGGTGCATTCTACTATTCCCGAGTTGAAGTTCGTGGGCAATGTTGAAGGTGACATAAGCTACGAATCGGGTATATATTATGTGTATTTGCGTGCTAATACAACAAGGCTCGATATAGTGGATCAGACCGGACACAAACTTCAGATTCGAATGCCTAAAATTCAGTCAAAACACACCTATGAAGCAACTTTGTATAAGTCTACCGAGAGAGGAAGCATTGTGTGCGCAAGTGATCCTTCAGGGGCTGTGGTGACCTTGATATCTGGGAAAGATAGGATTGAATTAGGACGAACACCTATAAAAAATTTAGAAGTCCTGGAAGGTATATATGATTTGGAGATATTAAAAAGTGGGTATGAAAGAAGAGTGATCAGAAATATAAAAGTAAACCCGAATAAATCAACTAAATTGAGAACTGTGAAACTCAAAAAGATATAGATATGCGTTTTGTTGTAATCTTATTATTGTATATAGTGTCAATCAATGTCTGTATCGGACAAGATAACAGATATGCCCATTTATCCAGTGATTTTGTAAGGAATCAGCCACTTCGTCTTCCTGAAGACATGATAAGGACAGATTTGAATGGGGATACAATATCTGTATTGATAGTGCGTTCTGAAATAGACGATTTGACTTTTGATGGAAATGTCTTTGGTGAGCCCATAAAGAACTATCTCGCAGATGGTATTGAATATCGTATAAATCTTCTAAAGGGTAGCAAGGATATCAGGATAAGAAGTAATGATTTTCATCAGGTGGTTATTGATTTCCCATATCCAATCAGGAGTATGGAACTTTGGGAGGTCAACGTAAAAGGTGTCACTGCCCCCGAGATTCGAATTGCTGAGACAGGAGAAAATGACAATACGTATGCAGTGACTATATTCGCTGAGCCTTTTGTTCAACTTTATATAGACGAAGACTATACTACAGGCTCCTATTACAACAATAATGAATATTTAAAGAAATTGGAAGAAGGTGCTCACTACATCACTTCCAAGTATAAGGATTATGAATATTCGCAGAAAGTGAATGTAAAAGGAGATGGTCAAGAGATTGATGCAAAGGTAAGTGGATCAGTGACTGTATACAATGCATCGCAAGTTGAATTCAAGTCTATTCAGAGTCCGGAAGCAAATTATATAAGTGGAGGAGGTAGAGATACGTACAATTATGATGGAATGTTGGGTAGATATGTGATGATTGGAAAACCAAATTCTATTTCATTTGGAACTGTAGAAAAAACAATTAATGTTGCACCTCGGACGCATCAAATATTTCGCTTAGACGAGATGGTGCGCTATGGATTTATTCTTTACCATGGAACTAATTTACAACCATTTGGTTTTAATCTATCTGGGTGTAAAGATTGGGGATTTTATCTGTCTTACTGTGCGGATGCTAAATCGAAGATAAACACAACCTATGGAGAATCTGATTTTTATGATTCAGATAATGGAAATCAGACTCATACAATACGGTCTACTTCTATGACTTTGTCTGCAGGACCAATGTTTAGATTATGGCATAAGTTATATCTTCAAATTGGACCAGGATGGGCCTACTATCTCAGTACGTCAGAACCAAAGGTTCTAACAGCAGATTATGAATATAAAAGTGGTTTGTCTTTGAATGCCGAGTTGTTTTTTAGAATTAAGGCATTTATGATGGGTGTAGGCTATATGCGTCAGTTCGTTAAAGATGCGTATAATCCTAATATATCCAATCAGTTATCTTTTTCAGTGGGTATTGCGTTTGGTGGTTGAATGCAATTATAAGTAAAATAATTATGAAAAATAAGCTATTAAATTCTTTTTTTTTATTTGTAGCCCTAATGATGTCGGGTTGCATTATTGATGATGAATGTCTGGATTCAGAAATAGTTGCTAAGTTTGAAGAGGAAAGAAGAGGTCAGAATGACAATGATTCCTCACTGGATGATAATAATAGTATTGTAAATAATAATGGTATCAAGTATACTTTTGTTGATTTAGGATTGCCTTCCGGAACTCTATGGTGTACACGTAATCTTGATGCTACATTGAAGGAAGATTATGGTGTTTATTTAACATGGAAGGATGCAAGAAATCAGATACCCAAAGAAATGTCAATGCCATCATGGGAACAAGCAAGAGAACTGGTTGATTATTGTTCATGGAGATGGACGACGGTAAATTTTATATATGGATACTCAGGACAAGGGCCGAATGGAAACTTGATTTTTCTTCCTGCTGGAGGAATATTCCTTGATTATAGTGATGTCTTAAAATATGAAGGAGACATGGGCTATTTCTGGATTGATTATGATACTACGACTGAGTATTCACAGCACTTGTCAGCGGCTACCATTCTTTTCATGCAGTCTGCCGACGTTATACCTAAGATTAGTGGAGCGACCCATGCATCTAAAATTAATGTAAGATGTGTTAAAAAATAAGACATAAGGTTAGTTGTTCATTATGGCTTAATGGACAATATGGACACCATATTCCTTGCATATCTCACAAAATTTCTCTAACTATGTCATCAAACGTTAAATCAAAACTTATATTATGCCTAATTGTGCTGATTCTTACTCCAGCCTTGAGGAAGCTCTCAAGGCAATGATGCGGGAGAAAATGAAGGCTCCTAATATGATTGTGATGCTTTATCCTGCTGATGAAGTTCTGAACACGAGATGGGACGATGCCGGACACATGGTCGGTGTTTTTGCATCTTACAGTAATAATCCTTCGATTTCCATTATCGATGATAATGACTGTATGGATGATGATAGGGATTTGATGAAAGATTTAGATGAGTATGTGGCTGCAAAAGCTGCTAAGATAAAGGAACTATACGGTGTCGAAGGAAATGAGCATTGGGAGCTGACGTATCTTGATACCAGTGAGGGTAATAAATCGGAGGAAGTATATCTTGTCATAGAGCCTCTGTATGCTGAAACAGTAGAAGCGATGCTTGATAAGTTTAATATGGAATGCAAGGATGCCGGTTTTAATACGAAACTGATCCTTGACAGACAGACCATGGTGATAGAAGGTAGCTTTGTCGGAAAAGACAGTAATTTCTTCAACAGGATGAAGATCAATTCTCGGAACAAGAAGGCGCATGATGAGTTCCGAAAATTCCTCATATCACTTGAACCATATCTTTGGAAACTTTCAGGTCTTATGGATTTATCATCAAATATTTAAAGCATGTCCGGTCTCGTCCATCCTCCCGCGACATCGGTAGGTGGCAAGCGACCTCCGGGCACGCCTATCGTCCAATGGTAACAATGGCCAAGCTCTCGGAATCTTCCATATTGTGCGGAGCACCAATATTGCGAAGTCGATACTTAATACTCTATACTTGCGCGTGGCGCTATGGACAATATGGACACCAAATTCCTTGCATATCTCATGAATTAGTTGTAATTTAGCCTATCCGGAAACAAAAAACGGACAACGTAACTATGGAAGCAGAAAAAATACAGGATAAGATACGAGGATCGCTGATGGGAGGAGCGATCGGGGATGCCTTCGGATATCCATTGGAGTTTATACCCTCAAAGGCTGACATAAAGGCGAAATATGGAGCGTCCGGACTTACGGAATATGATCTGAGCTATCCATGGCTCGATGAGAGCCAGCGCTTTCAGAAAGCCCTGTTTTCCGACGATACCCAGATGACACTGTATACAGCTGAGGGGCTGCTCGAAGCGGAACGAGGAGGAACTCCTATTGTCCCTACAGTATGCGCGGCATATCTGATATGGATGGGTTTCCAGGAGGGAGTGACCGTAGACCGGAAGTATGATTCTAAACTTGCTGGAATCGGAGAACTGAATTGCCGCCGGGCTCCCGGCAGGACTTGTATTGATTCTCTCATGGCTATTCATGAAGGCCGAGGGGTATTCAACAACAGCAAAGGTTGTGGCGGTGTGATGCGTGTCGCCCCTGTAGGAATCTATGGTGCGACGCATGGTTGGCCTCTCGCAAAGACGGCCTCGCTCGCCGGCGAGATTGCAGAACTGACCCATTCTCATCCGCACAGTACCTATGCTTCCGCAGCGCTGGCAGTAATCGTGCAGATGTGTCTATGCGCCGACCACGTAGACAGGGGTGTCTTCAAGTCTATTGTATCGAAATCATTGAAAACGGTTTGCGAGGTCTATGGTGAATCCGGTATCTTTATGAAGTCGTTTAGGAAAGCCATTGAGGAATCTGTAAGACTGTCTGAATGTAGACCCGACGACTGGACAGACGGTGGAATAATCGAATTCTGTATAGGAGCGGGGTGGGTAGCAGAGGAGACTTTGGCTATCGCAATTTTCTCCGTGCTCCGCTACATCGATGACTTCGATGCCTGCCTTGTATGTGCGGTCAACCACGGAGGCGACAGCGACTCAACCGGGGCCGTAGCTGGAAATATCATAGGAGCGATTGTCGGATATGAAGCTATACCCGAAAAGTTCACTGATTCAATCCAACTTCATGATATGATTCTTGATATGGCAGACACACTTGGTTCCCAAAACTGCCCCAACCCAAAACTATAATTTAAATTCTTTTTTTGAAAGTTATCCGGAATTTCCCCTGAGGAACAATTAGTATACTTGCACAAGAAGCATTAATAGCAGAACGGACTGTAAGCGTTTATATTCAACTATTAAAGGATGAGGGGATAATCTGGAGAGTCGGCACAAATCGGAAAGATCATTGGGAAATAATAATTTCTACAACTGAAGTGAGCACGGAATGAGGAACTTTATGCTATAAAATGATATGAGATGGAGTATAGATGCCTAACTGAATATGATCTGAAATATCTGGAGAGTATTGCCCCGTTTCCTGGAATTGAAGAGGCTCTCACCGATATTATCAATAATAATAATTACAACGGTCTGCGTGTACCTTATTTGGAATTCAACGATGCTCTAACTCCAGAGCCCGGAGACACTCAGGAAGATATCCCGAACATGCCTGAGTTCCGTATAAATGTTGTTGACACGATGCCATCTCTTTTTGATATTGGCTTTGAAATAGAGATCGATCTCTGGAAGTGCGATCTGACTCGCCATGGAAAGTCAGCTCTTTACTGCCTGATGTCCTCAAGATTTGCTGATTTATTTGTAGATCATGGGTATGCTAAGTCTGTTGCCATTGTGGCGATGGATGTGTGGGCCGCAGCCAGATTCATGACATACTATCTACAGGTCTTTGGATATAAGGATACTTCAGAACTGGTTATATGCAAGAATATGTCGTTTACTTCAGGAGATAGGTTGAAACTGTTCTTGCCTGAAGAGATAAAGGTGCCTGTCGCGCTTGGAAAAGCCGTGGCAAAACTGAAAGAACTTAAGTTTTCATATGACGATTGTGTATTTCTACAAGTATCCGGCTTGTCCGATTGTATTGCGGATAGAGCAAAGAGGATGAGCTTGTATGTTGATTCTATCGACGAATCGATTGATATGTCATTTGAAGAATACTGGGAAGACCAGGACGAGATCGATAAAAGACGCTCATACCGAAATTTCGACTGTCTGGATCTGTCGGTTGGTCGTAATGGATATTGGGAATATTTCTCTTGTGGTATTTCGGATGAGGATCTTCGCTTTCTTACCGATTATTTCCTTTTCCTGAATCCTGATGTTGATAAAGATGAAATTGTGGTCTCGCTCGATTTCAGTGTTTGTAAAGACTACGAGTCTGAAGAAGACTGTTATGATGAAAACGAGGACTTGTCAGACTGGTATTTCAGTTTCTATCCTGACGGCTCAGAGGATGAGCCTGCCAAACTGTCCCATTTGCTTGATGAAGTTGGGAAAATGCGGGCTTATTATGACGAAAAGTTTGAAATAGAGGAGTCTGAAAGAATTCACGGCCTTTCTCCTGACGGCGAAGACCTTGATTATAAGGCGTTCCGGGAAACAGAGCCTTCTCCTACTATCTATCAGATATATAAGAATCTTGAATGGTATCGGATAGGACAGGAGGTCAGAAAAACCTGTTTGTATGACGACGATGGCAGGCTTGTAATGGAGATAAGCAGACAGGATCTTTCTGATTGCTATTATTTTGAGCCAGTTGTGAATGCTGTCTGCACTCTCTATCTCAACCGGGAGCAAAAAGAGGAATTCTACAGACTGTATTTTGAACCAGGAATCCGAACGTATGAGTATGAACCGGAGAATGATGAGACGACAGCTGTGACGGTATCTCTTCCTGACGATTGTGAGCTTGTCTGCCATTGCCTTTCCTACTGGCTCTCAGCAGTAGGTATAGATCCAGACAGCCTCCGTACTTTCGATACGCATTAACTGTCAATCCCTTTTCTTACGAACTCATTGTAGCGCAATATTCAGAAATTAAAAACTGCGTAGCTATCTACCATTGAACTTCTTCCATCGAATTGATTATTTTTGATTTAGCTTTCACGCGGATCGCGTTGGGCTTCGCCCTCGCCGGGGGCGCCGAAGTCGGCGGCGAAGCCGAATCTGCGTTGCTGTAGAATTTCTTATTATCCAATAAATTATATTCTGTGCTCCTCTATATAAAATACGGAAAACGGAAAACGCACAACGGAAAACGAAAAAATTAAGCGAAGCTTAATTTTTTGATGGCGATAAGGGATGCCCCCTATTTTTATGTTGTAACTTTGCACCTGGAAACGAAACCCAACCGGTTGCCGAAGCTCGCGGCAATCAGGTCTATGGCAAGTAAGTATACGGCTTCCAGGCGAATATGAGCCCTTATGCTTTCATCATAAGTATCGCTGACAACGACGACAACGCTGACGACGATGAAAACGATGAAAACTGACCCTCCCGGGTCAAGGGAACCCTCCTAAGTAGCCGCCCCGAAGTTTGTCTGAATCGCTGAAAACGACGAAAACGCTGACAACGATGACAACTTAAAGAAGACCGTCCGCTTCATCCCCACAGACCCGAGAGCCCAATGCATCGGAACAGACAGACGCGTTCTGTCGCAGGTGCTCACCATCTACCGTTGGACGGAAGTTCCTCATGTGT
>JAIDSL010000145.1 GCA_029061255.1 Muribaculaceae bacterium | reverse complement strand
ATAGACAGGAGTCGGGGTTCAGAAGTCTCAGATCTCAAAACTTGAAAAGGGAAGAAGTATTATTACTCTCCCCACGATAAGCCGCATCTTCAAGGCTCTTGGAGTTCAAACTGCGTCTCTTGATCTCGGAGTTCAGGGAAAAGTAGTACTTTGGTGAAAAGTATCCAGAAAGTATTGGAACTGTCTCAAATTTTGCGACAGTTCCTCTTAAAAAGATACAAATTCGATACACTGAAAGATAACTATAAATCCAAATCATTGTGTATCAAAAGAATGATTGAGTGCGGTTTGAATCCTGTGCGAATCACATGAAAGGCTGTCGCGAAGACAGCCTTTTTTGTTGTCAGCAGGATTTAGTTGAATTATTTTGTTCCGTACTCTATGCCTTGTTTGACAAGGATCTGATATCTTCTGAAATTTCTGTAGAATTGGAAGGCTATAGCCGTTCCAAATATAAAATGAACCCAAGATTTCAGAGATGCTGGCTCCAATACGAGATCGTAAAGACCTGCCGCGAATGTTGCCGCTCCCAGAATCATCAACCATCCCCAGGCATTCCTGATGGCTTTATTGCTTGCTTTCATATTTTTACGTAAGTTGCTTTCTTATTTCCTTATTCTTTTTTAGCTGAACCGATTCATGATGCTGTCCATTTTTGCCTTGATTCGGTCGTTGGCAAGATTGCCGATACTACCGAGATGGGTGTGGTTTACTCCGCGATGTGGCTTATAAGTGCCGTTCTGGACTTCCATTCCTATCTTCTTGTATGCGTCGCGGAAGGGCATTCCTTCGAGCACGAGACGGTTGACATCTTCTACTGTGAAGATATAATCGTATTTGCTGTCTTCAAGAATACTATCTTTCACTCTGATTTCTCCGAGCATATATGTAGCCATGTCAATGCACTCTATCAACTCTGTAGATGCCGGGAAGAGGATATCCTTCATTAGCTGCAGGTCGCGGTTATATCCAAGGGGAAGATTGGCTGTTAAGAGCGCGATTTCATTTTGGATAGACTGCAGGCGATTGCATTTGCCTCTCATGATTTCGAACACATCTGGATTCTTCTTATGAGGCATTATGCTTGAGCCTGTGGTCAGTTCATCCGGAAAAGAAACAAAAGCAAAATTATTGCACATCCACATACAGACATCCATGGCAAGATGTCCTAATGTTGAAGCGACAGTTCCAATGGCAGCTGCCACGGCTCTTTCTGTCTTCCCTCTGCTCATTTGAGCAGCTACGACATTGTAGTGAGGATTGGCGAAATGAAGCAGATCAGTAGTCATTTCTCGGTTGAGAGGAAATGAGCTTCCATAGCCTGCTGCCGAGCCAAGAGGATTCTGATTGGCAATATTGTATGCTGCCACCACCATGTTCATATCATCGGTAAGAGCTTCCGCATAGGCTCCAAACCAAAGGCCGAAAGAAGAAGGCATGGCCACCTGAAGATGTGTATAGCCTGGCATCAGCTTGTCCTTATGTTTTTCAGAAAGCTCAATGAGACGATTAAAGAGTGATTGGATGCTTTCAGATATATGCTTGAGCTCATCACGGAAGAACAGTTTCAAGTCAACGAGCACCTGATCGTTGCGAGAGCGTCCGGAATGAATTTTCTTGCCGACATCTCCGAGACGATCGGTAAGGATAAACTCTACTTGGGAATGAACATCTTCGACTCCCTCTTCAATAGTGAATTCTCCTCGCTCTATCTCTTCTAAAATTTGCTGAAGAGCAGGGAGAAGCAGGTCAAGCTCTTCTTTGCTTATCAATCCTATAGATTCGAGCATTCGGATGTGTGCCATGGATCCTTGCACATCATATTTGGCGAGTCTGAGGTCAAGTTCCCTGTCTTGACCTACGGTAAATTTCTCTATTGCTTTGTCAGGCTCGAAGCCTTTATTCCATAGTTTCATATTATAACGTAAGTGATTTTATTAACTTGATATATGTATCTATAGCATCGGAAATTTCGGAAAGGCACACATATTCATCTGCTGAGTGAGATCTTGATGATTCACCAGGTCCCATTTTCAAAGATGGTATATCGTGCATCAATGCCATATCTGATGTAGTAGGAGAGATGAATGTTTTCTTGCCAAGTGCAATAGCCGCTTTTACGAGAGGATGGTTGACATCGATCACAGATGCGTGTACACGTGTCGATCGTGGAGTCAGCTCGCTCCATTTTACACATTGCCTTAGCAGATCGACTGTTTCTTCATTGCTGTAAGCGTCTGTAGTGCGAACATCTGCCACAAAGGAACATTTGTCAGGAACCACATTGTGTTGTGTGCCGCAGTTAATCATTGTCACACTCACTTTTATAGGCCCTAAAATATCGCTTGTCTTCTCCGGAGAAAAATTTCTTAAGCGGTCTATATCTTCCATTGCCCTATAAAGGGCGTTTATCCCCTCATTACGGGCGGCATGTCCTGACTTCCCTTTTGCTACACAGTCAAGAACGAGAAGACCTCTCTCTGCTATTGCCGCCTGCATACCGGTGGGTTCTCCCACGAGAACCATATCCGGAGTCAATCCGTTTTCTGCAAGATGAGGCAAAAAAGCCCTCATTCCCAGTTCTCCCATCACTTCTTCAGCTGCCGTGATAGCAAGAATTATATTTACCGGCAAAGTCTTTTCATCCTTAAGAGAAAGAAATGCCATTGCCAATGCCACGCCGGAGGCTCCGGCATCATTACTTCCAAGACCGTATAGCTTGTCTCCTTCTATGTCCGCACAAAATGGGTCTCGTGTATATGAAGAGGCAGGCCTAACCGTATCATGATGTGAATTCAGCATCAGGATTGGTTTATTTGGGTCAAAATTTTGAGACAGAACATACACATTGTTGTGAAGTCTCTTTACTTCTCCAGCCTTATTTTCTTTTAGCCATTCTTCCCATATGTCGGCAGTCGCAGACTCTTCTCTTGAGAAAGAGGGAGTCGATATAAGTCTTTGTAGGAGGGAAATGTAATTTGCACCCATTACAAGTCACTTGATAATAGTGCCTGAATCAGTAAGAAGATTCTCAGCCTTGCAGATTCTGACTTCTGTTACTCCTTTCGAAGCAGAGTCAAGGGCATTGGTGAGTTTCGGAATCATTCCCTTGGCTATCGTTCCATTCTCTTTTAAAGTCTTGAAATTGTCTTTTGTGATAAGTGGAATCACCGATTGTTCATCATCGACATCAGCAAGAACTCCGGCTTTCTCAAAACAGTAGGTGAGGACCGTAGGGGCTATACGAGATGCTCCGATTGCTATCGCAGATGCAACAGAATCTGCATTGCAGTTAAGAAGCGTTCCATTTCCATCATGGCAAA
Organism: Muribaculaceae bacterium; assembly: GCA_029061255.1. Lineage (GTDB taxonomy): Bacteria > Bacteroidota > Bacteroidia > Bacteroidales > Muribaculaceae > Lepagella. Next base: position 2,306 of record JAIDSL010000145.1, on the reverse strand, counting down.
TGGCACAGACTACAGGAGTTATTCCAGCTTCAAGAAGAATACTGATAAGGGAGTCATTGATATCCTTGGGGTCAATGTCCCCAACAAATCCATAATCGATAGGAGTAGCCGGGCGACGTGTAGCTTTTATAATGTTGCCATCTGCACCAGAAATACCTAAAGCGTTGCAACCTGCCGCTTGAAGCATCGCTACAATCCGTTTGTTGATTAATCCGGCGTATGTCATAGTGACAATATCAAGGGTAGCCCGGTCAGTCACGCGTCTGCCATCTATCATGATTGTCTCTATCCCCATTCCCTTGCTGAGGCGAGTGGCTTCTTTGCCTCCTCCATGCACAAGAATTTTTGGACCCTCAAGACTTGAGAATATTTTGACAAAATCATCAAGAGCAGTGGGATCGTCGATGACGTTCCCACCAATCTTTACTACATTGATATTATCTATATCCATATCTTTCAAAGGCTTTCAAGAAGTCGTTTTATTACAACCTGTGCGGAAATCTCTCTATTGGCAGCTTCAGGAATCACGATGCTTCTGTCTGATTCTATCACATCATCGGTCACAATCATGTTTCTTCTGACTGGAAGGCAATGCATGAAATATGCGTTGTTTGTAAGAGCCATTTTTTCTGCATCTACAGTCCAATCACGGTCAGTAGAGAGCACCTTCCCATAATTTGGATCAGCATATGCAGACCAATTCTTGGCGTAGATGAAGTCAGCACCCTCAAAAGCTTTTCGCTGGTCATACTCAATCTTAGCCCCTTTAGTGAAGGCAGGATCGAGTTCATATCCGTGTGGTTGAGTGATTACGAAGTCGTAGCCGGCAGCAATCATCCATTCTGCAAAAGAGTTTGGAACTGCTTGGGGGAGAGCCTTGGGGTGAGGAGCCCATGTCATTACGACTTTTGGACGCTCTTGTGTCTTGTATTCCTCGATTGTGATGAGGTCAGCGAAACTCTGGAGTGGATGTCGAGTAGCAGCCTCCATGCTGAATACAGGTTTGCCGGAATACTTGATGAATTGGGAGATTACCTTTTCTTCGTAATCATCCTTCTTGTTGGTTAGACCTGCGAAAGAACGAACTCCGATGATGTCACAGTAACATCCCATCACAGGAATAGCCTCAAGAAGATGCTCTGCTTTGTCACCGTCCATTATTACGCCGCGCTCTGTCTCAAGTTTCCAAGCACCTTGGTTTACGTCGAGAACAATGACGTTCATGCCGAGGTTCATAGCAGCCTTCTGTGTCGAAAGGCGAGTCCTGAGCGATGAATTGAAGAAAATCATCAAAAGTGTCTTGTTCCTGCCAAGACCGGTGAAAGCGAATCTATCTTTCTTTATGAGGGCGGCCTCCGCGAGAGCTTTGTCGAGCGGGCCTATATCCTGTACACAAGTGAATTTTTTCATGTTTTCTGGTTTGATGGGTCAGTTGATTGCTTTCTTTAACTCGGTTATAAACTTCTCGGCATCCTTTTTTGAAAGGTTGAGGGCAGGAAGCAGACGTACGGTCATCTTGCCGGCGCCTCCGGTAAAGATATGATGGTCGAAAAGCAGTTTCTTTCGGAGTTCCCCTCCGGTAAAGCCATCAACCTCAAAACCGATCATTAGGCCACGTCCGCGCACATCGGTTATCTGCGGAATCTTCTTCAGTTCATCGATGAGATATGCGCCTGTCTCGGCTGCGTTTTCCACAAGTTTTTCATCCTCAAGGATGTCGAGGACAGCGATTGCGGCTGCGCAGGCGAGGTGATTGCCTCCGAATGTTGTGCCGAGCATTCCCTTCTTGGCTTCGATTTCCGGTGAAATCAGTACTGCACCCATAGGGAAACCATTGGCGATTCCTTTCGCGCATGTGATGATGTCTGGTTTTATGTCATGGTGCTGATGCGAGAAGAACTTGCCGGATCGGCCGTAGCCCGATTGGATTTCGTCAAGGATAAAGAGAGTTCCTGTTTCTTTACACTCTTTTGCAAGAGCCTGCATGAATTCAGTGGTCGGTTCGTAGATTCCGGCTACACCTTGAATCCCTTCTATGATGACGGCAGCATACTCTTTAGATGCAAGAGCAGTCTTTACAGCATCTATGTCGTTGAGAGGAACAAAATCTACGTTTGGTGTTTTGTTGAATGGAGCCTGAATGTTTGGATTGTCGGTTGCTGCAACAGCTCCGGAAGTACGTCCGTGGAACGCGTGGCTGAACGCGAGTATCTTGCTTCTTCCTGTTGCAAATGAAGCGAGTTTCATCGCGTTTTCGTTCGCCTCAGCTCCAGAATTGCAGAGAAAGAGGGCGTAGTCGTCATAGC
>JAIDSL010000144.1 GCA_029061255.1 Muribaculaceae bacterium | reverse complement strand
TAATAGTTTCTCAGCACTTATCCCTTATCCCTTATCCCTTATCCCTTATCCCTTATCCCTTATCCCTTATCCCTTAACCCTTATCCCTTATCCCTTAACCCTTATCCCTTATCCCTTACTCCTTTATCCTCTTCTCCTTCACTTTCTCAGCAATCTTCTTATTGCTCTTGTCCAGGTCCAAAGCCTTTTTCCAGCTTTCAAGAGCTTTCTCTTTCTGCCCGCAACGATATTGGATGTCGCCAAGGTGATCCCAGTATTCGCTTGATGATTCCGCATCAGGAGAGATTGAATCCATAGCTTTCTCCTGAATTTCAAGGGCCTCCTGATACTCTCCTTTCAGATAAAGAATCCAAGCTAAAGTGTCAAGAAATGTCGCGTTGTCCGGTTGCTCTTCCACTGTCTTGCGGCTAAGCTCCTCAGCCTTATCAAGGTCGCCGCCTCCAATGGCAAGATAATAGGCATAGTTATTAATCGCAGTGTAATTATCAGGGTTGAGCACGAGCACCACGTCGTATTCCTTGGTTGAACGCTCTATGTCACCGGTCTTGAAACTTCCGTCGCCTGCCATCTGGAAATAGTCTGAAACCCTCATAAGGCTCTCATACGGAAGTTTACCTGCTTTTTGAAGCATTGTCTGCGCATCATCGGTGAGAAGGGCTCCCGGAAGTTCCATGTCAAGAAGCTTTTGATAGACATCTCGTGCCTTATCATATTCCCCGGCAAGCGACGACGCTGTGCCATACACAAGCAGAAGGCCACGCGGTGTCTCCGGAAGTTTTTCCAATGCCTTCTCACAGGTAGCCATAGCATTGGCATAATCTTCTGCAATAAAATAGAAGTGTGCAAGACGAGTCCAATAGTCGGGATTTTCAGGCTCAAGATCGGTGGCATACGACATCAATTCCTGGGCACGTGTATAATCTTCTATTGTAGCGGAATATTGAGCTCCGAGGTCGAGCACCTTAGGCTCATGAGGATACTGAAGAAGCAGGCCATCGAATAGTCGGGCACCCCGACGTTGGTCGGCAGTGGTGTCGGATATAATGTTTTGCATATATCGAGTCATCATATCAAGCTTTTCCTCAAGCATTATATTCTCACTCAATATGGCTTCCCGGCTCTTTTGATCATAGGCCGCCGAATCTCCACGCTCAAGATAATAGTTTGCAAGAGTAAGCTTCACCTTACCATCATCCGGATCAAGCACCTCTGCCTGCTGATAGCATACCAAAGCCGAATCAGGCATTTCAAGCGCCTCCATGGCATTGCCGCGTATAAGCAGGTATTCCGTACTCAGTGGGTTTTCCCTTACGAGTCGTGCACTTTCATTCAGCAGTCGGGCTGTGTCTCCTTGCGCATACATCAGAGAGAATTTCCTGAGTGCTATGTCAGGGTCATTACCTTCTATACGCTCATATCGCTCGAGAGTGGATATTGCCTTGTCCATGTCTTGCTTCGCAGTGTAATATTGTGCGAGCTGCAGCAGAATTGCAGGCATACTTCCTGCGAGCGTGTCGGAGCGCTCTGCCACACGTATGGCTTCATCAATATCACCGGTGCGTGCCACGAGGAAAGAATAATTCATTGCTTCCTCAGTCTCATTCGGATACATATCGACGTATGGACGCATCCTGGCGATTGATTTCTCAACTTCTGTCGGAGTGGTAAGGGTATCATTGCGGAGTGTCATACGCAAAAGAGCGTATGTGTAGTTTGCTTCCGCATTGTCAGGGTCAGTCAAAGCTGCCTTCTTAATAAGCTCATATGCCTCCGACGGGCGCCCTTCTGCAAGAGCCACGCTTCCTTCTACATAGAAATAGCGAGCCTTAGCCTTGTCGGAATCGGCTTTCTTTCCAGTCTTCCCTGCCATCACTGCCACTGTCCCGGCAAGCACCGCCACGACAACCGCCATCACTATCCTGATATATCTTTTCTTCATAGTTCGTTCAATTCTACAACTTCAACTTGCAAATTTACTATTTTTTTTTCAAACGTCGCCCGTAAAATGACTTTTTCACTAAAAATAACAGTCCTAATAATAGAAATATTTACTAAATTTGCACACTCTAATCATTTTTTTCATATGATGATGCAGTATTCAGGGTGATACCGTATCATAAATAATGTGAAAAGCCTTGACCTAAATATCGATAATCAGACACTCGTGGAGGAGTGCAGGAGTGGGGATAGAGATGCCATGAGCATTCTCTACACCCGCTTCGCTCCACGTATGCTCCATGTTATATCTCGATATGTCAACGACCGGGACAGTGCACACGATATCCTTCACGACGGTTTTATTGCAGCTTTCACCCGCATCAACACCCTCCACGATCCTGAACACATTGAGTTCTGGCTTGCCACAATAATGAAAAATCTTTCACTGAAGTATCTGCAGGCTCAGACAGTGACTTCAATCCTTGAGGAAATTCCTGAAATCGTAGAAGAACCGGAGATCGATGACATCATCGATTTCGATACACTTGAAACCCTAATCAGGCAGCTTCCGGAAGGATACCAAAAAGTGTTCCGCCTCGCTGTGCTTGAAGGGAAGACCCATAAGGAGATATCGGAAATACTCGGAATAGCTCCTAATTCCTCATCATCACAGCTATTCCACGCAAAAATACGTATGCGTGAGCTGATCAAAGACTATCAGCTCCGTGCCGGACTCATATCCATTCTGCTCCTCATCGCCTGCTCCGGACTGCTCTTCCTTTCCAGAAAAGCCGAAGACCTGTCTACACGAGATTCCCTCTCAGCTGATGCAAGACCCAAAAAACATATTTCAAAGCAAGTAAGCCCCACAGAAATCGACTCGGAAGGACTAACTGAAAAGAAAGCCCCACCCTTCGCCAACGTGCTGCCAAAACATACGCCGCCTGCAATAACGGCCGCAGCCGCGGAAGACCCCGCGGCTGTAGGGAATATGTCTTCAATATCTCCGGCTGTTCCTGAAAGCGAATCTTCGATAGAATCCGATTCTATAGGTGAATCCATTTCATCCGAGAAACGTGAATCTATACCTTTAATGCCTCTCGAAGATAAAAATACAAATGACTTCGACAGGCTGTTTGCCGACCTGCCACGTAAAAGGTCGAAAGATAAAGGATGGTCTGCAGGAATATCATTCGATCCCGGAATAATCAGTTTCAACAATACAGCCGATGAAAACTTTGCCAGTGATCCCCCATTCCATGATCCTGAAGGACCGTCTCATGGCACTGACGAGGACAAAGTACCTTCTCAGGCCAGGATATCGCCTATAACGGAAGATTTGGAATACTCCCTCGCGACGGCACCTCGGAGACATTATCTACCCATCACTTTCGCCCTCACAGCCGAGAAGCATTTCACGTCATGGCTCGGTCTGGAGTCAGGGATAGGATATTCATACCTGCATACCGACTTCGAACGTTATAAAGAGCCGTCGACATGCCATTGGCACTACATAGATATTCCACTCAAAGTGAATCTTTACGCCTACACTTCCCCACGGATAAAACTATACGGATCACTGGGAGGGAAGGTCGCCATTCCGGTTTACTCCTATGCCCAGATAGCTCCGAATCCCTACGCTCATAGCGGAACATTCAAATCGAAGGCAGTATGGGCTGTAGGAGGAAGTGTGGGCGCGGCTTTCCGGATCTCAAAGAATGTCGATATCTTCGTGGAACCCACATTACGCTATCACTTCCCGCAGGAGTGTACGATTCCTAACATCTGGACAGACGACGAGCCCTGGAGCATCTCTATACCGCTCGGGTTCCGCTTCAGCTGGTAGCGTTTAATGCGTCTACTGCAACGAAAATACAAACATAAAATATTTTTTTATGCACCATGCAGTATCGACAAGAATACCGTATCTATAATATAGAATATAATAATTAATAATACAATCGACATGAAAATTATCAAAAAACACCTCTCCTCATTCCTGACGGGCATCTGCTCTGTACTTCTATCACTCCTCGGGTTCAGTTGCTCCTCTTCTCAGGAAGAACCGGATTATCCATGCATGTATGGAATGCCGACAGGTAGTTTCGAAATCAAAGGCACTGTCACCGATGAAAACGGGGAAGATGTAGTAAATGCAGAGATTCGAGTATGCCCACACACGGAACCCTCTTATCTTACAAATTTGACAGACAAAACCGATGCTGTTGGGAACTATACTATCTCATCACACAATATTTTACATATGGCTAAGGTTGTATGCATTCCTGAGCAAGGTGATTTGGAGCCGGATTCAATTGTAGTTGAGCTTGAATACAAGGACAGGGATAAATACGCTGACACTTGGTACAGAGGGCATGCCGAAAAGAACGTGGATTTTATTCTTAAGTCGAAAAATAAAAATAAAGAATGAAAAGTATTTCACTACGTCAACGTATCGGACTTGAGCTATATAGAAAGATAAAACATGAGAAATGCCGCGAGCACCCCTTGCGGCAGCTTTTTTGGGAATGCACATGGCGGTGCAACCTCTCATGCCGCCATTGCGGAAGCGACTGCAAGAGCTCCTCGATCATTCCCGATATGCCTGCCGAAGACTTCCTGAAAGTTATCGACTCGCTGACCCCTCACGTAAATCCAAACCATGTGAACATTGTCATCACAGGCGGAGAACCACTTCTCAGAAAAGATCTTGAATACGTAGGGCGTCAACTCTATGACCGTGGATATCCCTGGGGATTCGTCTCAAATGGACTGGCGCTTACTCCGGATCGATTCCAGAGTCTGCGCAGAGCGGGACTTCATGCAATGACTATAAGTCTTGACGGGTTGAAGGACGACCACAACTGGCTGCGGTGTCACCCCGCATCTTTCGATCGCGCCACAGCAGCGATCCGCATGGTAGCTGCCACCCCTGACATCAATTTTGATGTCGTGACTTGCGTAAACCAACGCACCCTTCACCGTCTTGCAGAGATAAAGGAACATCTCATCTCATGTGGAGTGAAGGCATGGCGACTCTTCACTGTCTTTCCTTCAGGGCGAGCCGCGAATTATGAGGAATTCAAGATGGGATCAGACGATATGAAGACCCTTATGGAGTTTATAAAAGCCACTCGCAAAGAAGGACGCATCAAGGCATCTTTCTGCTGCGAGGGTTTTCTCGGAAGCTATGAGGGAGTGGTCCGCGACAATTTCTTCAGCTGTCAAGCCGGAGTTTCAGTAGCATCAGTCTTGCTTGACGGTGGAATCGGTTCATGCCCGAGCATCCGAGCCGACTACCGACAGGGCAATATCTACAAGGATGACTTCTGGGAAGTATGGCAAAATAAATTCGAGCCATACCGCGACCGCTCATGGATGAAGACCGGCAAATGCGCCGACTGCTCATTCTGGCGCTACTGTGAGGGCAACGGAATGCACCTCCGCGACTCCGACGGGCGCCTCATGCACTGCCATCTCTTTTGAGTGATCTCACCTTCGGGCTCGGTGCAGATACCAGTGCAGGCATCCTACGAAGATGGCTCCGCCGATTATGTTGCCTAATGTTGCAGGTATAAGATTGCACCATAGGCTTTCCCCTATCCCAATCGGAGCTCCTTCCAGCATGGCGAGAGGAAGATAGAACATATTGGCTATACAGTGTTCGTATCCTAATACTACGAAAGCCATCACAGGCAGCCAACAGCCAAGAGCTTTCTCCAATAGATTATGACCGGAAAGCGCAAGCCATACACCAAGGCAAACAAACCAATTGGCTCCTATCCCCTTAAGCAGCACTACACCCCACGGCATAGAGGTCTTGGCCACCCCTATGCCGATTATGGCGGAATGCCACGGATCAGCAGAAGTCAGGCCTGCGAGATAGACAAGAAGATATGTGAATCCAACAGCACCGACAAAATTTCCTAAATATACAAGTCCCCAGTTAGCCAGTACCGCTCCAAAACTGTAGCGCTTCTCCATATAGGCGGGAATTAGCATCGCGTTGTTGCCGGTGAATAGTTCCGCACCTAATACCACAACAAGGATAAGCCCTATCGGAAACATGATGCCGGAAAGCAGCTTACACAGTGCAGGGTTGCTTGAAGCAATGCCCGGGAAACCGAATCCAACGGTCAGGGAAAGAATGCCGCCTATCGCAATGAACGCTCCTGCGGCCATGGCAGCCACAAATAGTCGTCCTGGATTCTTGATCGTATTCTCAACCTTCGCGCAAGCTCCCTTAACGGAAGCATCAAGCATCTCTGCCGGTGTCTTTATCTGCATATTCCGAATATTTATTTGTTTTCAATGATTTCATACCGCAAATTTACATCCAAATCCTTCTAAACACCAAACATAAAAGTCTAAATAAGCCTTATGTAATTACAGTTGTTCTAAAAAGTCTAAATAATGCGCATAGAATACTAAATAGACCTTAATCCGGTTGACCCTGGCGTACGAATTCCACGATATTCTCCTTCTCAGGGACACCGAGCTTCTTACGGATGGTTGACTTTCGGGTATAGATGGTGGCTGTGGTCTGGGATGTGATGACACTTATTTCCTTGGTTGAGAATCCGGCCATCATCAGCACTATGATCTGCTCTTCCTTGTCGGAAAGTACATCCCCATAGCTATCATGAAGGCGCGTGTAGAAGCCGGAATAAAGGTTGTCTATGATCTCGAACACATTTGCCCAATTGACAAGGGCTCCCTCAGTGTCACTCTCAATCGAAGACAGTTTCCTTAGCATATCCCGGTTCTGTTCAGTCGGTGTCTCCGCTACCATTTTTATTATCCCAAGCTGCTGCAGCATAGCTCGACGTAAGGAATCCTGCCCCGATGATGAAGTATGTGAAGCACTCAATTCATCTACCATCTTTTGCAACGTTTCAGCCCTCTCTTCAGCTTCAATAGTCTTACGCTTTCGTTTTTGGATTATCCATAGAGCATACGATCCTATAATAATACAGACTAATAAAACTATAATCAAGATTGCTGTCTTGCGCTCATTCTGTGCCTTGAAAGTCAAAGCTTTGTTTTCCTGTTTAAGAACATTCTGCTCTGTTTCCAGCCGTGCGTATTCATTACGATTGAAAAGCTCCCTCTGGCTATTATTTACTGTCGCCAACTGACTAATTCGGATTCTTCCATTTTTACGGTAAGCAAGAAATTCACGAAGTGGACCGACAAAACTTTCATAATAGTTATGGTCTACATTCATTTTGTATTTTGCACAACTATCAGCGATAGCCAATTCATGTGCTGATTGGTCAACTCTCCCCATATTAAAGTAATTCAAAGCCTTCCAAAAATATAGATAAGGCAATGCAGAATTATGAGGTGCGTTTTCCAATACATAATCCGTCATAGTATTACTTTCTTCATATCTTCCGAGTTCTTCTAATATCCCGATTTTTTCGTATGTATATTTGAACTGATCATTTCCGAGATGATTAGAGTATGCATAATCAATCAAATTGTCTATTATAAGCAATGCCGAATCGCTATGATCAGCAAACTGATAATTCTCGCACAGTTGATACAGATAATCTATCTGATTTGTAGAATCCTTATCTAATTCTTGCAGAGATTTTATATAACCAATGTTCTTTTCACAATCATATTCAGCACCTCCAACTCCTATCCTTGATTGAAGCAGTCTAATCATACAACTGTCAGGAACGTTCGGAAGAGAGATCAAAGAATCAAGCAACTGCAATGATTTCTTGCCATTACCCGACCAAAATAGGTGTAGTGCATATAAATCCCCGCTTCTAAGGAATCTATTGTGGTCAAGCTTTTTATAATATTCAAATGAAAAACGAATAAGAGAATCAGATACCATAGGACTCTCCTTGGCCTTATGAGCTGATGCTGTCAATAAATAATAAAATGCTTTAAGAGAATCCGCTTTCAATTCTAAAACATCAATATCGTTCAATAAAGCCAATGCACTGTCAGGATTCGAGTAAACTAAAGTTTCTATATCCGAAAGAATCCGAGATTGATTTTGAGAATGTGAGCATGACACAATTGGACTTATCGCGATAAACGCGACAAATATCAGCTGCAATAGGCATCTATAATTTTCCTTTTCCATAGGCCTTCGGATGTAAAGTTAATCAAAATTTTTGTAAAAGACAATACCCAAAATTGTCTCTATCAATATTACTTCAGAACCTTCCACAGTCCTTTTCTGTCGCTACCAAGCCTAACGATAATCTCTGCTTCTTTCAAGAATTCTATATGCCGTTGAATAGCGGAAGGAGATATACCGAGAAGTTTTGACAATTCCCTACGGGATATTTCCGGATTATTTCTCATGGACTCTACAATTTTAGACCTTGATTCATCACCTGATTTATATCCTTTCGGCAAATCTGTAATCTGACCACTTTTGGATTCGTATATCTGACCACTTTTCGATACAATCGCAAAGGTATCATTTCTCTGAATATTAACCTTTTGCATTACTTCTACATGTTCTATCTGACCACTTTTCAAATTATTTATCTGACCACTTTTTTGTGATGGCAATGGGTAAGTAACGGTTGAAGATGTTATATCGCTTTCGAAATCAACTTCAAGTCCTGTCAGCTTAGTCCAGCGCTTTATCTTGTCTATGCCATATCCCGCATTCTCGCCTTGTCGAGCGAAACGGAAGAATGCAATAATATTCGGGTTACGCGGAATCGATTTCACCTTGCCGGGTTTGTCGGAGATACGCACGGCGAAGCGTCCGGGATTCTGAAACTCGATTCTGTCGTTGAACACCCTAATAGTCGAGTGCATCGGGCTAAAGTAGTCGGCATGGGCGAGCAGGTTCACAAGACCTTCCCTGAGACAATACAACTGGGAGTTATCTTCCGGTGAAAATCCGTCGGGACCCGCCATGAAGGGATTATCGACATAAAGGCGCAACCGTTGCAGTAGTACCTTAAAGTATTCCCAGATATTTTCCTGCTCAGGCATACGGTATGTATAACGGCAATCTGCATCTGAATATGTAGTGCCGGGAATCTCTATGTAATCAATCCAGAAATGTGGTACAAATTTCTGAACTACCTCACATTTTCCAAGCATCAGCAATCCTCCGAAGGTCAGCTTACCTCGGCTAATTATACCTGTTTTTATACAGAACTGCTCGTCATCGAGATCGTTATATCGGAAATCAGGGTTGAAGTCCCTGACGCGACGGCGGTATGTCTGAAGCGACTGTGTATTCAGGTCTGCGAATCCGGTTCCCTCAACCTCCATTTCAGACTTCATTCCGAATGTCTTTTCACGCATCAATATGTCAATCTCTATGTCGGTGGCGTGTTGGTCACCACTGCCCACACGGATAAATGTATTGTTCAGATTGTTGCCGAAATATACAGGCTTGTTTGCTGAAGCGGGGATATAAAAGGAGAGAACCGATTTGTCGTCAAAATCAAGTAGCTGTGCCGTGGCAAGGATTGGCACATTGAACTTCGAGACAGAACGCAGTGTGCTGATTATGTCCTGTTCCATCTTTTCGGCTTTATCAATGCCTGTAATTTCATATGTTGATACACTCTTTACCTTTGATTCCTTTACACCGAGTATTATCCAACCTCCGGCAGTATTGGAAAACGCGCTGACAGTCTCCCAAATAGATTTTGGGACACCTCCGGAGGCCTCTTTTACCTCAAAGTCATCCCATTCTATATCTTTAAGCCTGTCGAATAGCTCTTCCTTTGTCATAAATATTTGAAAAATAGAGTATAATTCTGTACAAAATTATAAAAAATCCTTGAAAATTCAAAACCAAGTAATATCAATTTTAATTTTACCAATATATGTAAAAATAATTAAGCCCCGGCACTACTGCCGAGGGCTTAACTTTAACAAAAAAAATGTCGTATTTCAAAACAGCCAATATGCTAATGAGATAGATAGGGTGCGCTGCTTGCCATTGCCGTAATAAGTGACTGTGGCAAGACCGAGATCGTATTCAGCCTTAAGCGTGAAATGACGATAGTTGATGTTGAGTGCAAAGGTTAATCCTGCATCTGCCCGGTTACTTGGTCTGTATGGCGCAATGCCATCAGTGCTTTCCGTGTAAGAAAATGTCGCTACTCTCGCTTCATATGGCTGATTGAAATTATCCAGTCCTGTGACGAAAGAGTCGCCGTTTATGCCCGCTGCGAAGTATCCCCCCGCTTCCGGTTTAATACTAAACTGTTTACCCAAATCGAATTTATACCCAGCCATCAGAGGGATCTGAAGATAATTCATCTCTGCAAATTTTATGGAGCTGATTCTTACATATCCCATATTATCACCCGAAGTTGTTGCACCCTTGCGGATATATGCAAGTCCAGATTCAAAAGAGATATGATTGCTTAGGGTATATTCAGCGTTCACACCGATCTTAAAGCCATTTCGGGCGGTTGATTCGTATTCCTCCACAGCAAGTGTGTTGTTAACATATCCGGCCTCTGCGCCGAAATTCCAACCTTGTGCAAGTCCATTAAGTGGAAATGCAACTAAAGTGGCCACTGCCATTTTCAATAAAGAATGTTTCATATTAAAATTGTTTTATTCCGTTGTTTCGTTGATAAGACGCGAACATCACCGAAAAGTCCTACTCAAAAAAATTTTGTTTCCATCGCTCCTTATTCATGAAGCGAAATCTGCTCGTAAAGAAGACGAAATCTGCCCCTCCTTTTTTGTCTGCCCCGTTGAAGGTTATAGCTTACAGAAAGATATGGCATACACATATCAAGAGGCATGTGTTGTTCATTACGGTTCCATTTGCTCAGAGATATGCTACCCTGGTCATATTTCCCGAATGGCATGACGAACCTCCGAATCTCCAAGACTGCCAATTATATTCTGATGGAAGCCGATCTCTGCCATGAATACTGTGGTGTCAGGTTCTATATAATTATATGAGGACCAAACTTCTGCCATTGAGTTGTCAAGCGTGCTACCAAGAGAGGATGGTTCCAAGAGCAACACTAAGCGTCAAAGCAGGAATCATAAGGTTGTTCAGAAGCTGGATACCATTCTTTGAATTTTCGACGGCACTCTTTGAAGGATGATATACATCCATGTCTGCTTTGCGGACTACTTTCGGTGCCTCAATCACGATCTCATCGAGTTCCTGCATAGCGATCGTGTCGTTCATTTCCTGTGCGGTTGCGATAATAGGGAGTAAGCCTGCTCCTGCCATAATCATTGCTTTTCTTAAGGTTTTCGTTGTCATATTGCGATATGTTTTTAATGATTTCATACCGCAAATTTACATCCAAATCCTTCTAAACACCAAACATAAAAGTCTAAATAAGCCTTATGTAATATATTGAAAATCAAATGTAGTTGTTCTAAAAAGTCTAAATAATACGCATAGAATACTAAATAGACCTTAATCCGGTTGACCATGGCGTACGAATTCCACGATATCCTCCTTCTCAGTGATCCCGAGCTTCTTACGGATGAATCCGGCCATCATCAGCACTATGATCTGCTCTTCCTTGTCGGAAAGTACATCCCCATAGCTATCATGAAGGCGCGTGTATTGCCTATATGACTTTATCGCACAAGGGTTAGATTATATCTGCAAAATTACGCATTTTTTCTCAATACACAAAAAACTTACAGGGTGCTGAATTTGAAATTCAGCACCCTGTGTTTCTGCTTTGCGTCGTCTCTGAAGATTAGCCTTCTGAGATAGCGTCGCTCGGGCAAACCTGTGCACAGCTTCCGCAGTCAATGCAAGTGTCCGGGTTGATGTGATAGATATCGCCCTCTGTGATTGAATCGGTGGGGCAAACGCTCTGGCAAGTGCCACATGCGACGCAGTTGTCGCCAAT
>JAIDSL010000143.1 GCA_029061255.1 Muribaculaceae bacterium | reverse complement strand
AAAAAATCCGCATCCCTCTCCTCCCCTAAGCGTCTTATGGAAGGGAGGTTTCCTAACCTCCCCCAAAGCGGCTTGTCTGCAATCTGAAAACGGCCAACGGAAAACGCAAAAAAGAAGCCCAACCTTCATTTTTGATGGCGATAAGGGTTTCCACCCCAAAAACCACACTATCTTTGCACTCGGAAACCCAATCCAATGTATTTCCGAATCAACCACACCTCAGAGGAGGGTGACATGATGACCTCAGAGGAGGCATCCGATCCGGATTCAATGTCTAAGGAGTAATTTAGCATTATAAATTATGAATTATGCATTATGCATTAGATTAAGTTTCCTCACGGTGGCCGAGGCCTGACGGTCCACACCGCGCTATCGCCAGCACAGCCGTAACAATCGATGAAAACGACGAAAACGTTGACAACGATGAAAACGGCTCTCCGAGCCATAGAAAGAGCACAATGACATATTGCCACAACCCATGGAGAGCAGGCTTTCCAGCCTGCGCCCTTCGAAGCATGCCATACAGCATCACGCATTCGCAATACTGCGGCGCAAGTCGCCGATACTGCGCGAAGTGCCGATACTGAGGCATAGCCTCCGATACTTTGAAGCCCACTGGGCTTCAACTCTCCATGCATCAATGCATCGACGTATGCATCCGGATCCACAGGCTGTAGGCTGAGGCCTGACGGTCCATCACAGCTATGCGAATCCCCATGCATCCGTTCTATGGGACGGAGGTTTCCCAACCTCCGCGCGCATCAGACTTATGGGAAGGCGGTTTCCCAACCGCCTCCTACGTCTTTCGGAAAACGCCCCTCTCCCTGATGCATTGATATAGAGTATCGACCCAGACAGCCGCGACATGACCGAATTCGCGGCTCTATACTCTCCTGAACAAAGGTGTTCAGGCTCAAAAAACTTGAAAGCGCGTGGCAAAGCCTTGTAAGCTCCGCCACGCGCTTTTTTGTTTATAATATTCTTTTCTAACGCCTTCACATAAATGCCTAAAACTACAAAACTCCTTGAAACCGCATTACGCTTCCTTTAGAATGTCTTCAGGCGCTGGTTGACGGCGTCGAGGTCGAAAAGGCTGCTCTACATAGCTCCATGGACCGCCGGTGTCTTCTATGGCATTAAGTTCGCTCTTGAAGGCTGTGCAGGCAGGATGCTCCGTCTTTTTTTTGATTATTGATAAGTAATATTTTGAGATGTCTTATTTTATTGGTAACTTTGCAGGTGAAGGAATCTGAATATATCATCAACCTATAAGTATACTCCATGAATAAGAAAAGAAAGAACCCATTTGCCGGGAAAACTAACCATACAAGAATCAATACAAAAAATCCGGAGCATATGTCGATGGCGGAGGTGACCGAAGAGTTAAGAGCTATGGAGAAGGCTCTCGGCAAGGAGCGTTTCAGCAGTCTGCTTGAAGAAGCCATCCAAAGCTTTGAAAATTCAGAGTATAATGAAGATGAATTTCTTGATGACGATGATTATGATGACGATGATTATGATGACGATGATGATTTCTACGATTTCGATATGGTGACTCCGAGTGAGTGGAGCCTGACTCATCCAGCAAACATCGTTTGTGGATCAGATAAATATTATTCAGAACTTGCAAATGATCTCTGCGACCTGATTCTCGATTTCAAGATACCGATGAAGGAACCATATACATTCGCGCGTGAACTCGGACGAGTGCTTGCGGCATATCTGGAGGATATCGTCAGCGAGACCAAGGTATTCAGCTCAATGCGGCGGGTCTGCATGCAACGATATGGCTATCGACTTCCTTTCTACGACTGCAACCATGCAGACTATATGCCCGACCATATAAATGAAGAGGATATACGTTTTCTTATCTGGAAAACTGTCTGCCAGATCGGCAAGGATAATGACATGACATACTCGCCCCTTGCACCCGGATGGCCATTATTGTCAGCCAGAATTTTCGATGTGCTTGATTCCCGATATGAGGAGGCACCGGAAGCCCGACGTGTGACCGACTGGCTACGTCGATCTTTCCGAAAGGAAGACTATATAGACGTAAGGGAAATCGCAACATGGCTCGTTTTCCGTAACCCACTCAGCTATTTTCCTGGTTTTTTAGATACACTTCTGAACGAAGCGGAAAATGCTTATATGGATGAGTCCATAGGAATAAAGGATCTTGGACAATTCACTTATGGATTGCTTGCTGCCGAGGCCTGGCAACGATCAATGAGTGCCATGGGCTGCCCTTCCAGGACATTGACTGCTGCAATGGCTGAAGAATTCGGCTATGATGCCCTTGCTACAGAAATCGAGGCAATAGAGGTGCTTCCCCTGCAGATATATGCAATAAGTCAGGATAAGAAAAGTCGAAAGATTTTCTTCGAAACCTCCGGACATGAAAGACTGGAGGTGAAGCGGGAATCTTTCGCAAAAGGGTTCAAGCCGGATATGATCCAGTATGCAAGATGCAACCTATTAAAATATAAAGGGAAGTATCTTCTGAACGGATTGCTGGCGGGCGATCCGTCATTAAAGACAATGTGGGAAAATCAGCATTTCCACCTTACCTACGAACAGCAACGAGAGCAGGCCCGGGAATGGATCGATATGCTCGATGGGAAGCAGGTAGTCTGTGTAGCCAAGATGGAATCATTCCTTAAGAAACTCGATCTGCCGACTAAAATAGGAGGGCAGTATCCGGATGCAAAAAACTTCATAGTCCTCATCAGCCGGGAATTAGGGATAGCTTTATTGCCGGATATGGGATATGCATTTGATCTTCCCGGCAACCGTTTCTATCGTAAACGGGCAGCCGCAAAAGACTCGTTTAACGACCTCATCTTCCACAATGCAATGCCGCATGATGTGGCTGTGTATATTCAGGAGCATAACCTGTTGCCTGAGGCATGTATCGGGGCATCGCAAGGAAAGGAAACAGGGCGTAAGATAGTGCAGGACTACATTGCATTCTGGATTGGCTTCTACCGCAGGCTACCGGCCTATGGAAATGCCCTAAAAAGCAACCTTGAAGAAATCCAATGAAGAGTATGACCCCAAGAGACAAAACCTGCTCGAAAACCTGACGAAATCTTAATAACAAAATAAGTCTAAACAACTTCTATAATATTGGAACTATTATGGATAAAAGAGAAATCAAGAATCGAATTGATTATATAATAGCATGTGTCAGTGTCTTCGCTGAGCGATTTAATCTGTCAACTCGACAGGCCTATTCCTATCTTCGTAATTTCAACGGAATTGAGCTACTAATTAAGCATTATGACACAATGCACACTCTCTCAATTGAAAATGCTGTTGAGGATCTACAAATTGCTTGTTACAATAGAGGAGGCAAAATAGAATGATACAACTACACCATGGCTCAAATGTAGCAATTGATTCCGTTGATCTCTCGAAAAGCAAAAATGGCAAAGATTTTGGTAAAGGCTTCTACCTTAATCCAGATTATGAGCAAGCTCTCAAATGGGTCCGCACCAGAGTAGACTTCTACAATTTTGGCAAAGCCATTGTAACGTCATTTCTATTCGATATTGACAAAGCTAAACAAGATGGTTTAAATATAAAAATCTTTGATTCTTACTCCACTGAATGGGCTAAATTTGTAGTCAGTAATCGAAAGAACTCTACTCAAACACTCATACACGATTATGATGTAGTGATTGGACCTATAGCTGATGACAGTGTAGGCAATCAAATTCGCCGTTATATGCAGAACTATATAACGATAGAAGAGTTGATAACTGAAATAAAATTCTATGGCAGCAAGGCAATCCAATACTATTTTGCCAATGAGAAAGCATTACAATATCTAAAACTACAAAAATGAATCAAGATATACAATTTCAAATTGAATGCCTATCGTCAGAATTGGTTCAAATGATAATGGAGCATTATGGATGGGACATGATGAAAGCACTGGATGCACTCTATGAATCTGAGACATTTGCAAGGCTCAATGACCCAAAATGTGGAATGTATTATCAAGGGGCAATCTATGTTTTTGATTTCCTGAAAAATGAAATCGAGACCGGAAAGATAGCGTAAAAGCCATGCACAAATGCGGACGAGACGCTAACGCTATCTGGATAATTATTTGGAGATATGGTTTTTTATTGTTACTTTTGCATATCTTAATAACTGACGCTTATGGCACGAACTAAACTTATTGCTAAGTATGCGGCTCTTGATACCCCAGACCTTGCAGACCGCATTCAAAAGACTATTACTGATTATATTTCTGAGAATGGAATAGAGGAACTTCCAAATCTCGAACTGAACGGTCGCTGGACCGGCAAGCTCTCTATCTCTGATGGCGGATGGCGCGGTGATTTCGACTTCCTCTATCCGGTGCTCAGCATGTGCCGTGTAGACCGCAAGGGAAACGTATACCCAGACATGAAGAAGATTGAGAAGAGGGTGGCAAACTGGAGAGAGATCCTCCATACTCCACATGAGGACGACAAGTACCTTGGTGTCTGTGATGATACTTTTGATCACGACGGTTATCTTGAGGACGATGCCAATGAATTCTATTCGGCTGCCTACAAGAGCGAGTTGCATTCATTTCTTAATTCCGACAACCCGGATATGCTTGAGCACGACAAGGCTCTCACTGAAATCGACAATCTTTTCAGGGAGGAGAAAAAACCGGAGAGCCAGGATAGCCAACGCATATTCGGAGAGGGTTTCGCCGTACAGCGTATCGACAATGCGGAAGACTATCGGAAGCTGATGGAGGCTATCGAGGCTGATGCCGCATCAGGGGGAGGATACTCCTGGATAAATCCAGACTTCGATATGGATAGCATTGAGGAGATGTTTGCCGGCTCATCAAAGAACGATGACTGGATGCAATGGATCGAAGACCTCCGCAACGGCCGCTTCGGGGAATTGCCGGAGGACTTCGACGGCCTCGCCGAAGAAGAAGAATAAAGCAAAAAATACATGTCTTTTCTCTTTTACGGCACGTCTTTGGCCACAAGCCAAGGGCGTGTTTCGCTTAGGAGCAGCGCGCACTATGCGCCACCGCATCAAGAAGCATATTGAGGAGCATGAGACTAAGGACAGGGAACTGTTTCTTTCAATGCTCTACGGAAATTATTAATGATAAATTACTTAACTTTCACATGCTCTAAAAATATCACGCAAAGGCGCAAAGGGGCAGAGTTTCAGCGTTTTGGGAAGCCTCGCGACTCGGTTATGGCAAGCTCGCAATGATTGCGGCCTGCTTCGCATCGGCCGGAGCGCGCAGAGAATAAGCGCAGTTCCTGCGCTAAGGGATTGCGAATCAGTATCCAAGAAAAAAAATTTTTATTATTAAAGATGACGAATTATGAAACAACTGGTAATAACTATTTCTATACTTCTGTTTGCTTCGCTGGCAGCACAAAGTGTGATCGTAAATCCTATGGATTATAAGGATACGGGGAAGGCTTATCACGATTATGTGGAGTTTCTCAAACAGCATGACGTCTACATTACTTTACCTCAAGGGTATTCGCCAGCCAGCATAAGGGGGCTTTCTGATGTCAAAGCTTCCATAGGTAATGGCACGGAAAACATAAATATGTTCTGCCAGCCTATAGATATAGAAGCGATTGCTGAGGAAGACAGTTGCAAGGCAGCTATCTGCTACCCACAAATAAAGTTAGATTTTCCGGGTAGATCTGAGCCTATATACTTATCAACAACGCACGGAAGCAGCAAAATAGAGGCTGACCTGAGAATGATACATGATGACATGCATCTTGATGTGAGACCATTCGTCAAGATAATTGATGAAGAGGATATGTCGCAATATGCCAATGCGGATACAGTGGCAATATACGAATTCCCTCTGCCCAGACATTTCATGGATATCTATACACAAGGAATAGGTATCTACCTAAGGAAAAAGAATCACCCGGCGATACTCCTGAGGGTGATGTATAACCCTGCTTATGAGAAAGATAAGGATAAGCTAATTCGTACGGCTCTTGGCAATATACGTTTTGGCGACAATCCATCCGATACGTTTGTGGAGCTTGAGAAGAAGGAAATGGGATATATCCGGGATTTTAACTTCCCCTCCACTTATCCGGGATTTACCGGAATCCTTGCCGACATCAACGACGAGACACTTGACATGCTGAACAGTGTGAAGGCATGGTGTGAGGAGCATGGCATGAAGGAACTCCCTAAAGTAGACGATGATATGCTTGATGCATTGAACAGACACAGAGAATCACAACGGTATCACTATACAATAGCGGATTCAATCCTGAATTCTGATTTGCCGGAGGATAAAAAAATCCTCAAGCCTTTTATGTGCGACAGCCACGCTCAATTCCCCGGAGACGAGGAATTTATGAATAACTACCATGAATGGATTGATAAAAACATGGTCTATCCCAAGAAAGCGTTGGAAAAAGGCGTAGAGGGAAGCGTATTGGTGAACTTTACTGTCTGCACTGACGGATCAATCAAAGATATAGCCATAAATAATCAAAATGGAAGCAAACCTGCAGATGAGTCACTGGAACAAGAAGCCATAAGGCTTTTTGAATCAATGCCCCGTTGGACACCAGCGATGTATAAAGGTAAGACCGTAAACTCCCGCGAATTGCGTCTCGTAATATTCAAACTTCCACAAAACAAGCCTCAGAAAGATAATCATCAACCGGCAACCAAACAGATTGCGGAGGAAAGACGAGTACCTGAACTTATTTATGACATGCAAAGGATTCCGGTTGCTCCCATTTTTAAAGGGGGTTCCCAGGGCCTCGAGAAGTGGATTCAAGAGCATCTGCAGTATCCTGCAGATGCGGCAAGAGCCAAAATAGAGGGTAGGGTCATCGTTGAGTTCGTCATTGACAAAAATGGTGCGGTCACAAGTCCGAGAGTAGTGAGAGGAATCAACGATGTATTCAACAGCGAAGCACTCCGCGTCATAAAGAGCCTGCCACGCTGGACACCGGGATATGCCCATGGAAAGCCTGCAAAGACACGTTACACCTATCCGGTGACGTTCAAGCTCGCTAAGGCGAAGTGATTTATTGGGTTGGCAGGTTGTCGAGTTGGCAGGTCTTCGGAGATCGAAGCCTCGAATTCAGAAGGGGACGGGGGATTCGAAGGTGTAGTTTTGGCGATCTATAGGGAAGGTGAATTCTATCTTGTGGGCGTGTAGGAGGAGGCGGTCTGATTCCATTCCTGCACTTATGCCATATAGTCTGTCTCCGACTATCGGCATGCCGAGTCCCATTTCAGAGGCGGCATGAACTCGCAGTTGATGTGTACGGCCGGTATGGGGATGGAATATCACGCGGCTTCTGCCTTCGTGAACCTCAATGAATTCGTAGTCGGTAGATGCGGACTTGCCTTTCTCAAGGTCAACACGCTGGCGAGGACGGTCGAGCCAGTCTGGAGATAGCGGAAGCTCAATGCGCCCACTATGGGCAATACCCTTCGATTCATAATCACCTTCCAAAACTGCTATATATGTCTTTTTAATCTGTCGCATGGCAAACATGGTCTGGAGCAGTTTGAAGGGAAGCGGACCGAAGGAGGCTATCAATAAGCCGGACGTATCTTGATCAAGGCGATGGACCATCTTTACCTGTCGGTCTGGACCATATTTTTCTTGAAGCCATTCCTGAACAGAAACAGCCGATCCTTTGCCGGGGACGGAGAGTATACCGGATGGTTTGTCGACTACACAAAACCATTGGTTTTCGAATATGATTCTCGGTTCTTTATGGGCAATGGATCGGAATTCACTTTCGAGAGGAGGCTCTATGTCTAGACCCTTAAGCATCCATGTGAGTATAGGAAGGCACTTGCCCCTACAAGCGGGATAATGGTTGCCATGGATGCGCACGTCGCCACCTTTTGGCTTGCCATACCAATATTCCGCAATCGATATAGGCTTCAAGCCTTTTAGATAAGCAGCCTGCAACAGTTTGGGAGCACAGCACTCTCCTGCTCCCGACGGCGGAATCCTCAATGGAGTCTCTGCAAAAATATCGCTAAGACTTTTACTTTCACCATGAGCATTTCGAAGACGGAAACTATCGAAAAGCCATTTTTGCAGGTCTTCGGAGTCGGCACGACGCTTTTCCTTCATCGTATCAAGAATGGACTGGGCTTCTTTAAGTTTGGATTCGTAGGGTTCGAGTTCTGATGCCACTTTCTTCTTAAGGCGATGGAGTTCAGCTTTCTCGAACTGACTCTGGAGAATCATTGCTGCGAGTTCTGACTCATCAATGTTTCCAGATTTTCTCTTGGCATCCCGCTGCTGCTTCGATTGTCGGCATTTTTCTTTATATGCGGATACCTCGGCATTGAGTCTTTCTTTTGCCTGCTTATATTCATTTCTTATCTCCGCCAAAGCTTCTGCCTCGAATCGGGATATGTCGGCATTCTGTCTGGATATGTCAGCTTCCTTTGTCTTGAAATGACCGTCGGGATCGAGATAGTCGAAGACAGGCCCGACAAAGTCAGGATGGTAGAAACCGGTATCGCCAAGCTGCCCGGAGAAGGCATAGAGGGTATGACGCACGCCTTCGGTGTCATCTGCAATGAGCACCCCGAGCATCTTCCCTGACTCGAGTTCTCGGCATAGGCTGATATCTTCAGGATAGTCGCTCTTTTTCAGAGTCTCAATCCTGTCGGTCAGCTCATGGAAAGCCTCGTCGCAAGCGGCATCGGGGGTGTAGTCGAAGGGGTTGTTCATTGTTGGAGCGGTTTAAATTGTAATGATCGCACGCAAAGACGCAAAGGAGCAGAATTCCAATGCTTTGTAGAGCTTCGCGACTTGGGTATGGCAAGCTCGCAATGGTTGCGGCCTGCTACGCATCGGCCGGAGTTCGCAGAGAAAGCTACGCAACTTTAAGGCTCTGGTCATTGATGTACAAAATAATAGAACAAGCGAAACTTGAATAAATTTATTACTTATAGGTAAAGGTGCAGAGAAACTATCGCTACGCTCGTGGTCCGATAGGGGGAGACACGGAAAGTTCACGGAAAGTTCACGGAATGATTTTCTTGACGGACTTGTATAATATGCATATAATAAGAGTTTTATAATATATACTATATAAAAGTTCGCGGAAAGTTCACGGAAAGTTCGCGGACAAATATTTAGGAATTATTACGTATTTACATTTGATTATATCGTTGGATTCATTCTTTTCCATACGCAAATTTACGTATTAGTTTTGAGATTTAGCTAATATTTTTGAAAAATCGGAATAAAATCGTTGTAGAATTCAAAAACTATTATTAATTTTGCGATTGCAGACCGCAACGCGGAAGCCCGGTCAAGGGCAACGCGGGTGGGACTGCAGACATAATAGAAAGCGTTTACTTGACGCTCTTTCTTGGCTTGTAGAAACTTCGCAACTTTCAATCGTAGTCAAGAATGTAGCAAACAGTAGATGCCTTGTGGAAGTGTATATTCTGTCATTAGTAATCGCGTGAGCGAGTGATATTGACGTACTATGTACACATATTCCGCGTGAGGCTTCTGCAAGTTTGCTCGTTCTACTACGATGGGCAATGCGAAGGCCTCTACAAGCGGAACGAGCAACAGTACGGCTCTCACGCTTTTTCATTTTATAACCTAACGCCAATGTGGAGAGTCCGGCGGCAGTATAAATCTAAATGAAAAAATTCTTAATTGCATGCGTAGCATGTATGGCGTTGCTTACCACAAGCTGTGGAGTATCTCGTCAGGCGACAGACAATCGTAATGTCACCCAAACTGAGGTAGTACTTGCCAAAAAGAACTACAAGGTAGTGGGTATGGTCACTGGAGAATCATCGCAAAACTATTGGTTCGGAATAGGCGGATTATCAAAAAAATCTCTTGGTGAGTCTGCTATGTCTGATATGTACAAGAATGCTAATCTTAAAGGCTCTCAAGCAATCATCAATGTCAATGTAAGCTACAAGAACAAGATCATACTTGTTTACACAGGAGCCAAGGCTATAGCAACTGGAACGGTCATCGAATTTACTGATTAATCATCCTAAAGCATACAGATAAGGGGGCTAGACTCTCCTCCCCCTTTTATATTTGCAAAATAGGATATTAAATCCGAGAAAATATATTAAGCTTCAATCGAAACATTCAGTAGAATTTTATATTCTTGGTAAACAAACACTTGTTGCCGACGAAGCATCGTTAACGCAGTAATAATAAAGTATTAAATGTATTTTTCAATGAAACACAAAATGAAATATCAGAAGTCACTGATTGCAGTAGCTCTGTGTGCCATTTTTGTTACGAGTTTTACAAGTTGTAGTAGCAAGGATGACGATGAGCCTTCAGAATATGAAGTTTATGCACCAAATGCGGAAGGAGTTCATCTTACAATGAGTTTTAGGGGTGATGAACCAAACATAGAAAGAACTTACTTGTGGATTAGTGATAAAGTAGTTTTGTGGTGGTCAAGCAATTATAATGAATGGCCTAAAAGTGTATTTATCGGAGAACGTGACTACTTTAAATATTATGCTTTATCATTGAAGAACGTAGAACCATTCATTGATTGTTACAAAATTGTTGGAGGGAGTGATAATCATGTTATCGAAGATATGATGCATCCAACCAAAGAAGCGATTTTAGATTATATTAATCATAATATATATAACTATCAGTTTGTAGCTTCTAGTCCATACTATACTGGAGATGTATTCTTATTTAATATGACATCTAGTGAATATCATGATAATTTAGTAAATCCCAATGCTAACATATTTAATGGAGATGAAGATTTAGATTAATTCGAATTTCAATTAAAAAAGAATTTCAGTATACGAATCTATCTATTATTAAGCTAAAAGTAATAGAATATCGGTTTACAAGTTATTCGTATGATTCGGATGTAAAGATTTCAGTGTGTAAATCCTGCGCTGACATTTTTATCAATTAACTTTTACATAGTAAATCATAAAGAATTCGTTACTAATTCGTGTTTATTTGGTTTCATTTAATTGATGAATTCGAATTTATGTATTATCTTCTACCGAGACTTAATTCGTGGCGGACATAGGCACGGTAGCAGTTTCGCGGTAACTATACCATTCGTCGAGTAGGCCATGGTCATACATGACATCCTTAAACGCACCGAACGGGTGACGGCAATCCAATGCCCTCTGAACATCTCGGATAAAGCGATTGCCTAATGACTGCTCGTTGGCGAAATCTGCCATCCATCCCAACTGCTCCCAAGTCCTCGGAGGATCTATCTCATCAGGCAAATCCATCACATCCCTTATATATTTCACCTCATCAATCTCCCAGTCTTTAAGCTCATCTCCAAGATTATCCGGAAGTTGATCCACCTCTACATATTCCCAATATTCATCCATCTGCATCTGGTGAACCTCACCATAGGTGAGATTATCTATATCATAACGGACACACTGACCTATACTAAGAGGCTCAGCCAACCGCTGAACGAATTCATCAATATCTTTTGCTTTATCCATAACGCTTCCGTACATCAGGAGATTGTATTTTCAACAACTATGAGAAGAGATCATCCATTGTCACCTCGCTGTGGACGATACTTTTGTTCTTACCGTTTGCCACACCATAAGTAGTTATAAATGTATGGACAAGTGATTTCTTATTCTTGGTCAGACAACGGAATAGAGATGCACGTTCGCGAAGACGGTTCTCATAATCCTTGGAAATATTGTATTTGTCTATGGAGAATTTTATCTCACACAAATGAATAATCCTGTCTGCACGCTCAATAATCATATCAATCTGAGCACCGGGAGTGTTTTCCTGTTCATTCGGATTACAGTGCCATGTCGTCGTTTCTGTTGATATGACCTGCAGACCGAGGGCATCCTTTATGTTCTGATTATGTTTCAGACATACCATCTCAAAACTTGTTCCCATCCATGAACTGACGGTCGAAGAATTGTTGTTCTTGCTCCACCATTGCTCTTCTCGGATATTTCTGGAGTCAATGAACTTATAGTAAAAGAGGGTATAGAAATCAGTAAGGCGTAATACTTCCTCTCTTTTTTTGTTACCATACTGTGACCACCGGTCTATAAAGTCACAACGTTCAAGATTCTTCAAAATTTTAGTAAGTTGTCCTCCTTCAATCTTTACGGCATGTTCCAGTTTATTGAAAGTCATGCCGTATTTATGACCGCTTAAGGTCTTGACAACTTCAATATACCTATCTGCATACTTGAACAATGCCGTGTACAACTCATCGAACTCATCTTTGAGTTTGCCATCTGATTTGAAGAACAGCCTATCAATGTTTTGGGTTAGGCTAAGTCCGGGGTCAAGAAGACTGTAGTAGAACGGTACGCCGCCAAGAACCATATACGTCTGTAGGATTTGATACCTATCCCATTCTATACCTATATTTTCAAGATACTTTTCTGTCTCTCCAAGCGTAAAAGGGGATATGTGGAGCTGACTTGTAATCCTTGAATGAAGACCCCCTTTGTTTTCTATCAACTTATCACGCATCCATGATGTGGCGGATCCCGTGGCGATAAGCATGATGTCGCCCCGGCTCATCGCATATCCGTTCCAGAAACCTTCAAGAGCGAGCACAAAGTTTGAATGTACCCTGTCAATCCAAGGCATCTCATCGATAAAGACTACTTTCTTCCTGTCATCAGGCAATGTGTCAAGATAATCCTCAAGGGCATCAAAGGCCTCAAACCAGGTAGAAAAGCTATAAGCTTGACCGGAAAATCTTGTCAATGCCCTTCCGAATTGGCGCAACTGCTCTCTTGTCGGAATCTTACGTCTCCCGACATACCAGAAATCGAACGTCTGATTGAAGTGCTGTTCGACCAGAAATGTCTTGCCTATCCGTCGGCGACCATATACAATGACCAGTTCTGAACGGTTGGAGTCAAGACACCTGTCAAGTTCCCTACGTTCTTTCTCTCTTCCTATAAAGTTTTGTAGCTGTTCCATATTCCTATGCAAAGATAATACATTTCCTCTTACGAACCATAAATCAGTGGGCAGTTTCTTCACTTTATCTCAATATTTTTTTTACATAAAGTGATCTTACTCTCATATTATACTGTCATCCTCAAAACAGACTTCCTAAATTATTATATAGAAATGGACATTGCTACTGTTATATCCGCTTTTAACTTCTCAAGTTTAGAGCCCCCTTTTCCCGTATCTACTTTGACTGCTTGTCTCTTTCTGAAATTTGGGGAATTATCGAATTGTTCCTTTGTTTTTAGTCTTTGTGTTGAGAGACTTGATTGTGTCGAGATAGGCTCGCTCAACGGGCGAGAGTTCTCGAACCTGGAATTTGCGTTCGGTAGCCCAGCGGTGGAAATGAGTGGCTGTTTTCGAGCGGATTCTATATCCCAAGAAAATAATCATGTCGAGGTTATAGAAAGGAATCTCTCGTGTCACCTACCGAGAGCCCTCTTGACGAACCTGTCGGAATTTCCGACAGGTTAAGTCTTAGACAGTGTAAGGTGGACGCACGAGCCGTGCGTCCCTACAAAAATCAGGGTTTACGGATGTAGTGGGGCATTTCTTCGGGGATGACCATGGAGAGCTCTACGAGGCCGCCGAGGGTGCCGTCGGTCTTGTGCCAGCAGGTCTGGTAGATCATCTTGCGTTTGCCTTCCTTTGAGATGGTGTAGGCGTTGGAGCCTCCTTCTGTCAGAAGACGGCGGATGATGCCACGTGAGCGTTCGTTGTGATAATCCATGATGTTATGGCCAATCAAATCTGCTCCTCCGCGCGAAGCGAATGTCTGGCGCGAACGCTCGTTCATGTATATTATACGACAATCACAGTCTACTACAGTAACGGCACAATCCATACCGTATGCCCATTCGGGCAGGAATTCCTTTTCCATATATTATTTATGTTTTTGCAAAGATAATACTTTTTTCGAAAACAATGCGAGGCACGAGGATTTTTATTAATTTTGCGATTGAAAATGAAAAAAGGAGATGAAGATAGTGATTGAAGAAACAGCTGACGGCAGTCCTACACTTTACCGAGAGGATATTGATGAGCATTATCATTCGGTAAAGGGAGCACTTGCCGAAAGCAGACACGTATACCTGGAGATGGGATGGAGGAAAGCAGCTGAAACTTCAAGACCGGTAACGGTATTTGAGGTGGGATTCGGGACAGGGCTGAATGCGACAATTACGGCTGCTGCAGCATTGGAATCGAAGATTCTTACGGAATATTACGCAGTGGAACTGTATCCTCTACCTAAAGAGATGACGGATCTTGTAGCTGAGACATTAGAGGAGGAATATCGGGATGCCTATGAAAGAGTGAATGAATCGCCTTGGGGTGAACCTACCCATATCAATCCATATTTTACTATGCAGAAGCTGGAGGCGGACTTGCTATCAATGGAGATTCCGAAGGGACTTGACGCAGTATATTTCGATGCCTTCGCTCCGGAAAAGCAACCGGAGATGTGGGACGAGGCTATTTTCCGGAAGATCTACATGGCAATGAAGCCGGGAGGTGTGCTTACCACATATTGCGCAAAAGGGAGTATCAGGCGTATGCTTCAACAGATAGGATTCCTTACGGAACGCTTGCCAGGACCTCCCGGAGGGAAAAGAGAAATACTGAGAGCTACAAAACCGACTGACACTATGAATTGTTAAAACACTAAAGTTAATAGTGGGGATATTCCGATTTTACGGGAGAAATATACCATAAATCGCCTCTCCGAGGCTACTGTGCTATTGTATATGAAGCCCCAGACTGAAGTCTGGGGTTGAGCATAATCTTCAGGTCTCCGACCTGATCTTGCTTCCGAAAAAGGGAATTTAATCACTTCATATCACGTTAAATAGAAAAAATTAAATAATTATTGAAAATGGAACATATAAAAGTAAAGATCATCAATGACTCTCCATACGGGTTGCCGACATACGAGACACATTCAGCTGCAGGCATGGATATCCACGCCAATATTACCGAACCGATAACCCTCGGTCCGCTTGAACGCACCCTTATCCCGACAGGCCTGCGCATGCAACTGCCTCAGGGCTATGAATGCCAGATACGCCCCCGTTCGGGTCTCGCACTGAAGCATGGACTCTCGATTGTCAATACACCGGGAACTGTAGACGCAGACTTCAGAGGGGATATCGGGATCATCCTTATAAATCTATCAAACGAGCCATATACCATCACTCCCGGCGAACGCATCGCCCAGATGGTGATAAAAGAATATGTGCATGTAGAATGGGAACCAGTAAAGCACATCGACACCACAGAGCGCGGTAAAGGAGCCTTCGGACACACAGGCACGGAATAATTTTCCGTAATACTACCATAAGCCTAAGGAGAAATCCCCCCTTAGGACAACCCGACTATTGAAAAACACAAAATCCACTTCATTATGGAAATACTTGACTGGCTGGTAAAGACCTTGCGTGACAATCCCGCCATAGCAATCTTCCTTACACTCGGCATCGGTTTCTGGATCGGGAAACTGAAGTACAAAACGTTCTCATTGGGCACTGTGACGTCAGTGCTGCTTGTCGGTGTCCTCGTCGGTCAGCTCGACATTCCTGTTCCAGGACCGCTGAAGCAGGTGTTCTTCCTTCTTTTCCTTTTCGCCATCGGCTACAGCGTCGGACCGCAGTTCTTTGCCTCTCTCAAAGGATCAGGACTGAAACAGGTGCTGTTTGCCGTAGTGATGTGCCTTATCGTGCTCGGCACCACTTTTGGAGTAGCCGAACTTTTCCATTACAATAAAGGGGAGGCAGCGGGGCTTTTCGCCGGCGCACAGACCATGTCGGCGGTGATAGGAGTGGCCGACGATACGATACAGACCCTCAATGTCCCTGCAACTGACAAGACCGACTGGACCAACATAATTCCGGTGGCATATGCCGTCACATATATATTCGGCACAATCGGCTCGGCATGGATATTAGGTACAATCGGTCCGTCTCTGCTCGGAGGCCTGAAGAAAGTGAAACAACAGACTGAAGACCTTGAACGAAGTATGAACCAGGATCCTTCATCGTCTGATCCAGCTCTCGTCAACGCTTGGCGACCGGTGGTCTACCGTGCCTATAAGGTGGATGGCAACTGGTTTGACACACCTCATACGGTGAAGGAAATGGAAGATTATATGGAATCGAAGGGTCGTCGCCTGTTTGTGGAACGCGTGCGCTCCGGATCAGAAGTGTGCACACATCCGTCGCCGGACTTCAGCGTGAACAAGGGTGATGACATCGTAATCTCCGGCAGACGGGAATTCGTGATCGAAGACGAGTCCTGGCTCGGCAGCGAGATATCTGATGCATCGCTTCTCTCCTTCCCGATAGAGCGCATCCCTGTCATGGTGGCATCAAAGAACATGGTAGGCAAGACAGTGGCTGATTTCCGCGAGTCGATACAGACCAAAGGGGTCGTGATCGACTCCATAAAACGTGGTGGCGTGGAGATTCCGGTAGCGGCAGCCACACGTCTGCAGCGAGGTGATCTCATTACCATCAGCGGCGCTGTCGCCGACGTCAACGCTACCGCGTCATATGTCGGTTATCCTGATAAACCGACCACCGCATCGGATATGGTATTTATCGGAATAGGCATCGCCATCGGCGCACTCATCGGAGCGATAACGCTTCATTTCGGCGGCATTCCCGTGAGCCTCTCCACAAGCGGCGGCGCATTGATAGCCGGTCTGGTGCTCGGATGGCTGAGGTCAAAGCATCCTACCTTCGGACAGATTCCGGACTCGGCCGTGTGGGTCTTCAATAACGTCGGACTAAACATGTTTATTGCCGTCGTAGGTATCTCTGCAGGACCGACATTCATTTCCGGTCTGCATCAGGTAGGATGGCAGATGCTCGTAGCCGGCATACTCGCGACTGGAATCCCCCTTATCCTCGGCATTATTGTAGGAGATAAGATCTTCAAGTTCCATCCTGCCATAACCCTCGGTTGCGTAGCTGGCTCTAGAACTACGACCGCGGCTTTAGGAGCCATACAGGACTCTCTGCAGTCTACCGTCCCGGCGATGGGCTACACCGTCACATATGCGATCGGCAATACTTTGCTCATACTCTGTGGGCTCGCGATGGTACTTCTATAGTTTAGAATTAAGAATTTAGAATCTGAACACTATGAATAACAATATCAAAAACAAAGAGCGGGAACTCGCGAAGATGAGTCCGTTTGAGATAAAAAACACACTTATCGACCTTGCCAAGAAGGACGCAAAGAAATCGACACGACAGTTCCTTAACGCGGGACGTGGCAATCCTGACTGGATAGCTACAGTACCACGCGAGGCTTTCTTCCTTCTGGGGCAGTGGGCGCTTACTGAATGCACACGCACATTTAAGGCAGAGCCCGGAATAGCCGGTATTCCTGCCAGCGAAGGAGCCATGGAGAGGCTAAACCATTTCCTGATGGTCAACTCCACACTGCCGGGAGCGATCCTTCTACATGAGGCTATCAAATACTGTACGGAGACACTCGGCATAGAACCGGACTCGCTCGCCTATGAATGGGCGGAGGGAATCATCGGCGACCAATATCCCACCCCCGTGAGGATGCTCGAGCACTCTGAGGAGATCGTACGCGCCTACATGGCGCAGGAAATGGGCAACAACGCGCCCGGATTAGGCAAGGAATACAACCTTTTCGCTACGGAAGGAGGCACGGCAGCCATGTGCTATATCTTCGACTCGCTGCAGGCCAACCATCTCGTCAACAAGCATGACCGCATAGCGCTCATGACTCCTATATTCACTCCATATCTTGAGATCCCGGAGCTGGACAAATACGAGTTTGACGTAGTCAATATATCGGCTTCGGAAATGGACAGCGAGGGATTGCACACCTGGCAATATCCGGAGTCAGAGCTGGATAAGCTACGTGATCCGTCGATAAAACTGCTATGCCTTGTCAACCCATCCAACCCGCCATCGTATAAGCTTGACGATAAATGCATGAAGAAGATTGTGGAGATTGTGAAGAACGACAATCCGAACCTTATGATAGTTACGGACGACGTATACGGCACATTCGCTAAGAATTTCCGCTCGCTGATGTATGAACTTCCACAGAACACACTGTGTGTCTACTCTTTCTCTAAATATTTCGGAGCAACGGGGTGGCGGCTTGCCGTCATCGCCCTCGCTAAAGACAATATCTACGACCGTCTGCTCGCCGCAGAGCCCGAGATACAGCACAAGGACCTTTTCGAACGATACCGTTCACTCAGTCCTGACCCGGATTCAATAGGATTTATCGACCGTCTTGTGGCAGACTCCCGCTCGGTGGCACTCAACCATACGGCAGGACTTTCAACTCCGCAGCAGATACAGATGGACATGTTCGCCCTGATGTGTCTCGTGGATAAAGAAAATGCCTACAAGAAAGCCATGCAGGACATGATAGAGCGTCGTCTTGACTCGCTCTGGAAATCAGCCGGGCTGACATTGGTGGAGGATCCTGACAGGGTAGGCTACTATTCCGAAATCGACATAATGGTATGGGGCAAGAAATTCTACGGCGACGAGTTCTGCGAGTGGCTGAAGAAGACCCATGAACCCCTCGACATAGTGATGCGTCTTGCCAAGGAGACATCGGTAGTACTTCTGAATGGCAGCGGATTTGCCGGTCCTGACTGGAGCGTGCGGGCTTCGCTCGCGAACCTGACACAGACAGACTACATCAAGATAGGAGAGGCAATCCGCCACATCCTCGATTCCTATCATGAGGAATTTCTGCAGGAAAAGAATAAATGACGGTTGCCAAATGGAGAATGGGCAATGCCTTTCGTAGGAGAAAGCAAAGGGGAGGCTGACATTTGCATGTCAGTCTCCCTTATTCATTTTCTTTGTGGCTTTACCATCCCGAACTTCTATATATATGCCTTTCGGGGCAGTGCGGCAAGGATGACCATAGAGGTCGACTATCATTGCCGGCAATGTTGCATCGGATAGCGATGGATGCACTGATGCCGCAGCGTACTTCTCATATTCGAGACTTGCCATTATGAATGAGCCGATGCCTTTACCCTCGTTAGAAACTATATTGACATCACTTCCGTCAAGGTAATAATCGGCAGTGCCATTGCGCTCACGCTTATTGGAGGGTCCGAGTCCGGCTGAGCGGCAGATATTGTGAATGTCAATCCCGGAAGCATTTTCAGTGATGAATGTGGAGAGCAAACCGTCATATGCCTTTTCCGCAACGGGACCGAATTTCTCATGGTCGAGCAATCCAAGCCGCATTCCTTTAAGAAGCGCGTAGGTGAACATACATGATGCTGATGCCTCAAGGTAGTTGCGGTGGCCTTTTGCACTCACAAATGAATCATCATACTGCAATAGCTGATACCATACACCACTTTGAGGATCTTGCCAGCGACTTATACCATCAGCCACCTGGGCAAAGATTTCTGCTATTGCTTCGTAATCAGGATGCTCACGCGGCATTAAATCCAACACATCCACCAATGCGGCTGCATACCATCCCATGCCGCGCCCCCAGAACTCCTTGCTACATCCCTTGAAAGGATCGGCAGTGTTTGCCCAGAATGAATTAGCATCTGACGGATTGGCGCTCCACCCATGATAGTTCAGTTGTGTCTGAGCATCGTAGGTATGGCTATGTATGGTAGTGAACTGCAAGGCTATGTCAGACCATGCCTCGCTATCTTCAGGGGCAAACATAGAAAGATATTCTGCATAGAAGGCAGCCCCCATATAGAGCCCGTCGAGCCACATCTGGTCGGGATATGAATCCTTGTGGATGAAACCGTCTTTCCCCTCGGTGAGCTTAATACGTTTATATTGATAACGCAGATAGTTGTAAAGGTAGTCGGCAGCCACACGATAGCGATCAGCGGCAATGGGGTCAACTGATGATTCTCGGGTATAGAGGTCGAATAGCACTTTGCCGGATGCTATATTGTCAAGGCTACCCTTTTTGAAGTTGTAGAAGTTGCCCTTGGCATCGATGGCATTGTCGGCATATACCTTGCACCAGCCATAGGCTTGAGCAGAAAGATCATCATCGGGATACTGTGCGCAGTACATTAGGATGGTTTTGGCTACCAGTCCGGGCACATAGTCCCAGGCCTTGTCGGCAGACCATTCCTTGCCATGAGATTGAACCATGGATGCGGAATACTTGGTGGTCTGTGCGGTAGCGGACAGACAAATTAGAATTGACAACACAAATGCTATAAGGTCTTTCATATCTTGAAAATAAAAAAGGGAAATATTATTGCAGCTCACGAAAGTACAGAAGCATTCCGAAAAGCAAATGCAAATTTAGGATATTTTTCGAAAAAGGACAAATAAAATCATAAATAACTCAACTTTCGCGTGCTCTTTTAAAATCACGCAAAGACGCAAAGGGACAGAGTTTCTGTGCTTTGGGGAGCTTTGCGACTTGGTTATGGCGAGCTCGCAATGATTGCGGCCTGCTCCGCATCGGCCGGAGCACGCTGAGAACAAGCGCAGTTTCTGCGCTATGGGATAGCAAATCAAAATACACAAACAAGCGAAACTTAAACAAGTCTAAACAACCTCAAAAGAAACAGCCATACAAACTAATTACTATAGTATGTATGGCCGTATAAATAATTTATAGATTACTTCGATTTATTCTGCATAGAGGTTTTCCTCGCGCTGTGGAATATAATCATCTACCAGTCTGCTGATTTTTTTCAAATCGGGTTTCTTGTTGACATAATCGATCAATGTTCCGACCGGGTAAAGGTCGGGGTCTGACGCTGATTGGAAATCAGCGGCATCTTCCGAGTAGTCGCCGTCTTCAACGGCATCTTCTTCAATTGCATAGTCGCTGAATGCGATTGAACGGTCGGCATCCTTGTGCCGCTCTATGCCTACTAACAGAGTCGTTGGGATGATACTTATCTGTGGATCTTCTCCCCAAAATCCGGGGTTTTCAATAACTTCCGCCACTTTATCGGCTATAATGTCAATGAGTTCTTTTCTTTCCATAGTATTGCTTTTTTGTTGTTATAACGTATGAATCGATAAAAGGGTTCTCTTACCTCATGGCAAACCCATAAACAAATAATCTTGGAAATTTTGTTGGAAATATGGTAAGATTTGACTAATTTTGAAAAAAATAAAAAGAGCGAACTACCACGAATAAATAAAAAGCTGTATGAAGAACGTTTTAATGGCTGTTGGAGTGCTGCTGGCGCAACAGGCACAGGCAGCGGAGCTACAACAGCAAAAGGCTACCCCCGAGCGGCCAAACATTATTTTCATCCTGGCCGACGATATGGGATACGGCGACTTGGCCTGCTATGGCAATAAATATATCCGGACCCCCAACATAGACCGGCTGGCTGCCACAGGCACAAGTTTCACTCAGGCATACGCAGGAAGTGGCATAAGCTCTCCGTCGCGCTGCTCACTGATGACCGGCAAGAACAGCGGCAACACCCGTATCCGCGACAACCAGTGCTATGCGGGAGGCATGACAGGACTAAAAATCCAGACAAATGGAGACACTACAATAGTGAGGCGTGCCAATCTGCTGCAGGAAGATGTCACGTTGGGTAACGTTGTCGGTGCGGGAGGTTATCGTACCTGTCTTGTCAACAAATGGCATCTGGATGGCTACGATCCGGGGGCAGCCCCAAACCATCGCGGCTTCGATGAGTTCTACGGTTGGACTATTGCCACAGTACACAGCAATTCGCCATATTACTATCCATATTACCGTCTGCACGGCGACAGCCTGATAAACATCCGCGAAAACGAACACGATGCCCATGTGCGCCATAACACAGAGATTTCCACCGACGACGCCATTGCTTTTATACATCGCAACAAGGACAATCCGTTTTTCCTTTTCCTCGGTTATGATGCACCCCATGAGCCCTATAACATTGACGATACCTCATGGTATGACGAACAAGGGGAATGGTCGATGAACACCAAGCGTTATGCCGCATTGGTAACCCACATGGACTATAACATAGGTCGACTTTTAGGCACCCTTGATGCCTTGGGACTGCGCGAGAACACAATCATAATCTTTGCTTCTGACAACGGAGCTGCCGTAATGGCACCGCTGAAGGAGCTGAACTGCGGAGCCGGGCTGAAAGGGCGCAAGGGGCAGCTTTACGAGGGTGGTATCCGTGTGCCTTTAATCGTCAACCAACCGGGGCGTGTTCCTGCCCGGCAAATTGACAACCTGGTGTATTTCGCCGATTTTATGCCTACGTTGGCACGCCTGGCAGGGAGTGATGATGCTGTGCCTTCGGACACTAACGGAATGGATATATCTCCATTATTTTTCGGACAGGACATTGATACTGACAGCCGTCCGCTCTACTGGGAATTTCCCGGCAAGCAACGGGCCATACGCTACGGAGGATGGAAGTGCGTGACAGTAAAAAAGAATGCTCCGCTTGAGCTGTACCGCATAAAGGAGGACCCCTATGAGGAGCATAATCTTGCGTCAGAGCATCCCGACGTGGTAAAAGAACTGGACCAAATGATGCACCGGTTGCGTACGCCCAGCCCCAATTATCCTATAGAAAATGAATGACTTAGTCGCAGAGCCCTTTGCGCGCCCGATGTATGCCATGCTGAAGCCGGTAGGCTCAGGTTGCAATTTGGGCTGCGACTATTGCTACTATCTTAAAAAAGGGAGCGGGACGGTGATGGATGAGCGACTGCTGGAAGATTTTATCCGGCAATACATTGCGTCGCAGAATACTGCGCAGGTACTTTTCACTTGGCACGGTGGAGAGCCGCTGCTGAAGCCTCTTGGCTTTTACCGAAAGGCACTTGAACTGCAAAGTAGATATTCCGGTGGGCGCCGGATAGACAACTGCTTGCAGACCAACGGCACGCTGCTCACCGACGAGTGGTGTGATTTCCTGCGCGACAATCGTTTCCTTGTAGGAATTTCAATAGACGGACCTCAGCCGCTACATGATGCCTGTAGACGCTCACCGGGGGGAGCATCAACGTGGAACGATGTCATGCGTGGCATCAGGTTGTTGCAACGTCACGGAGTGGAATGGAATGCAATGGCAACGGTCAATGCTGTAAATGTGGAATATCCGAAAGCCTTCTATCACTTTTTTCGAGACATCGGCTGCGAGTTCCTGCAATTCACGCCAGTGGTGGAACCTGACAAGCCTGAATGTTCCATCACGGCTGACCAATGGGGCAGTTTCCTTTGCTCACTCTATGATGAATGGGTGAAGGAGGATGTTGGGAAGCTATTTGTACAGTTGTTTGATGCCACGTTAGCCAATTGGGCCGGTGTGGCTCCGGGGGTGTGTTCAATGTCAGCAACATGTGGGCTGGCTCCGGTTGTGGAGGCTGATGGCTCCGTGTATTGCTGCGACCATTTCGTGCGACCCGAATATAGGCTGGGTAATATTATTGAACGACCGCTTTCGGAAATGCTATATGGCGAGAAACAGTTGCGGTTCGGATGGTCTAAAGAGTCTTCGTTGCCTAAGGAGTGCCGGGAGTGTCGATGGCTTTTTGCCTGCTATGGAGAGTGCCCCAAAAACCGCCTTGCCACCGATCGCTACGGGGAGCCAGGCTTAAACTGCTTGTGCAGAGGTTATCGTCAGTTCTTTACCCATGTCGCAGCTGATATGGATTTTATGAAAGCAGAGCTTGATGCAGGCCGTCCCCCATCCAATATATGTAAATTCAAAAACATCCGGACTTAAGACAAAGAAATCCAACTCAATTATGAGGTGGATTATGGGTCAGTGCAAATTCATTTTTCTATTATCACAAAAAAAAAAAATAAAACGCCACAAAAAATTAAAATGACCTTTTAATTGTGCATTCTTAAGAAACTAAACAAATTGAGGCACATTGATAACTTTTTCCATTTTATGTCATAAAACATATAAAAAAAAGATATTGATGTCAAATTATAGACTATCTTTGCAAAATGAATAGAATAATATGTTTTCTTGCGCTCGTTTTAATCCGGTTGTCGGCTGTATCACAGGAAATGACTGCCGAGGATTATTATGTCTCCGCTTTCAAGGAGATGTCCGATATGTTTGATGGAAATAATCTTTCCATCAAGAGGGCAGTCTTTCTGGCGGAATGGGCCTATCTCGAAGGAAAACTGGACTATGAAAAGGATTTCTGCAATGAGATAGACAGGATAACGGCATTCCTCAACCGGTTTTATGACGCAAACAGACTCAGTTCGTATAAGACAGGAAAGCAGATGGCCATCAACGATTACTTCTTCAAGCCCTATTCCGGCAACGGATATACACCTTATACTTACGACTTCGAGTATTTCGCCAAGGAAGGATCGGATTGGGAAGGACAGTTTGTCTCCAAAGTGCTGAAGACCCATAAAGGCCAATGCCGTTCCCTTCCATGGATGTATAAGATTTTGGCTAAGGAGATCGGCGCCGATGTATCTATCGCGCATGCTCCAGGACATTGCTACATCATGTACAGGGATGAAGACAACCTTACTCCAGAAGAATGGATAAACCTTGAAGTGACTACAAACCAAATGGTGCCGTCATGGTGGATTAAGAAAGATTTTGAAATCTGTGATTCAGCAGTCATGGTGGGAACGTATATGACACCGATGACGGATAGACAAACCGTTGCTTACCAGATAGCGGAGCTCACATTCGGATATGTGGAGAAGTTCAAACGATACGATGACTTCTCCTATTGGTGTGCCACCCGTTCATTGGAGTTTTATCCGATGAATCCCAATGCCTGGATCATTCGCGGCAAATCACTTGATAGAATCCTCCATGACTATCTGGAAAAAAACGGCCATGTCTATGACGAGCATGTAGCTTATCTTGAAGCGTTGATTGCCGATAGCATGCGTGGGTTTGACAAAACATATATGACTGAAATTACAGAAGAGTTCGAACAGCGCAAGAAACAGAGAGCGATCGAGGCTCAGAAATATTTACAAAATAAAAAATCCCCAGAATGAAAACGATTACCTTACATCTTACGCTCTTAGTCATATTTCTGACTTTCGTGCCTTTTTCAGCGGAGGCATATTATTATCTGTCTCCTTACTGTTATTGCGGAAACAATCCCGTCAACTATACCGATCCTACAGGATGTGTTGTGGAAGGTGCAACAAATAAAGACGCTGAATTAGTGGCAGCAGACTTCCGAGCAATGTTCCCGGGGGATGAATTTTCAAACTTCAGGGATCTTATTGTGCAAAGCGGAAAGAAACAGAACGGGAAATCATTGGCTCCTATTTCTCAGGATGCCCTCGCAGCCGCCTTTGATGGAGTCTCTCTCAACGAAGACCAACAGGCATTAGTGGAGATGGTCGTAAATACCATTAATTCCAATGATGTACATAGAGTAGAACGGATCTTATTCAATAATTGTCATTGGGGGAGAACACCCCAATGGAAGAGCCGTAACAACCGGCCATGAAGTTATAGGTCATGGTAGATCATGGGCGACTGGACTAGGAGATAGTCACCAACATATACAGGCAATAAGAACGGAAAACCTTATTCTTCGCGTTATGGGAATTCCTTTTATAAATTCTGGAATAAATCATGGACGAGAAAAAACACCTATCCCCTACCCTTCTTTACTTCCTGCTTTTCGATGAGAATATTCATATTTTTTACATTTTTCTTGATATCTTTTATTGTTTCTCCGACCGACGAGTTACCTAAATTGCATTCTGGTAAGCACACTTGCCCGAATGCTTTGGGCAGTGGATTACCCGACATAATTTGCAAATCGATTGAGAATAATCCATTCATTTTATTCACATACGGTCATTATGGATATTCCTGGTCGATTGTTGCAAGAATAGACAACCGTTACCAGGCGTTCAGTGGAAGAGTGGGATATTGTGGCGATAAGTACTTATCGTCCTCAAAACCCGTCAATGAATTTGATACCACCTCGTTTTTCATCGCTAATGGACCAATATTTAAATGGGCTTTTGACAGTATTGCATACTTGGCTAATGACATGAAAGCTATACCACCTAAGACATTTGTGACAGTGTATGAAGACTTATCAGTTTTTAATAGCAATGGAGAACTCACATTCAGTTCTCTCGATACGCAAACCTATGCAGGGCCTGACAGCATAAATTTCAATGGTTCATTTCACAGATTGTCATTACTGATGCGTTGGCTCGCAGATCCAGAAATACGTAAGTATCTTCTCGATATTCTTCCAAAACCACCTTCTTCATTTGAAAATAATGTCATCAATAATGAGCCTTAGTTCGTATGCGATAAATATGTTTAGGATACAACTTTGGATATCGGAGTGTTTGGATTCGGTCATTCACACAAACTGGGCTATATTGCCCCTATCAATACTGTTAGCAAACTGTACAGAATCGATTGGAGCTATTAATTGTGATTCTGAGTATCCTTTAGGTTCCATATCATGTCCATCAATAGATTCAATCCATCAGGACTATATCTATTATGCTTCCGGACATCACGGATATAATTGGTCCAAAATATGCCATGATTCTACTGGATGGCATTTAACCAATGGCACGACAAGGAACTGGCCTGACCAGAAAATGTTTCAGTCATTTGATACAATAAGCTTGATTGAAGCCAATATTAAGACCATACAGTGGGGCCTAGATTCCTTATGGAAGGAAGCAAAACAATTAAGACCGTTAGATCGAGAAATATATAACCCCTTTTTCACAGAACTCAACATCATAAGGCACAATGACACAGTTTTCTCATTGGGAAATGCTGAAAAGTTCCTTGGGAAAGAAAGTGAGTTTTTTAATCCAAAACTTCAGAAACTGATGTTTCTCATGCTTTGGTTAGCTTCTCCATCCATTCGAGAATATCTTCCAACGCCTAACGATACCCTTCAGAATGAATCGTAAAATATAACTTCATTGAACCTGTCTGAGATATTATTCTCAAGATTGTCAATAGTCTGACTGAAATCGCTTGCTTGTTCAAGCAATCTGTCAAAACTAAACAATTTCAACATAACTATACTTTTAGATTATAATGTCGGAGTCTATTTTATGTCGGATTGAATTGCGCAAGGCTATTTCAGGAGATATATTGGCGTAGCAATACAGGCAGCCATGAGGACAGGTGTTGTACTGACCGATATCCTTTGCCGGAAAGCATCCACATAACTTGCGCTGACCTGTATCTTTTTTTCTTTGTGTTGAAATAGCGTAATGGTCTTCATCCAATTCGATCGCACCTTTAGGAATAATATCCGCCTCCTCGAATATGTTGCTGTTTCGATCCTCCACTTTCATACCGATATGGTCCATCAATTTCGTATCTTGCCAAGCAATTTTGGCGATGCGCTCATGATCAATACATCGACTGTGCCGGATATTCAATTCTTCCAGACTGACTTTTTCGGCGCAAGTCTTTAGATTAAAATTCCAGCCCATACGATCATTAAAGACCTTAAGTCTTTCTGCAAATTCAAGCATAAGTTCTTCTGTCCACTCCTTATAGATAATACCATATCGCTTAAGATTAGAACTTACTTTTCTATATGAAGATATGTCTGCGAAGCTGAAAACCAAAGTATCCGTATAGCCATACAGCTGTTGTCCGAGGTGCTCTATTTTTAATATGAGATCCTCTATAGAAATACTATCAGTCAATATCATCGGATCAAAGCGCCATACCACACCGCTCTTGCCCACCATACGACTCAACATTCGAAACGTCTTTATGCGTTCACTCAGAACAGGCACATTTGTCTCCATACATTCCGCTTCATAGTCATTGAGAGTGTATTGGAAATAACAGTTTATGCCCTTATCTTTAAGTATTTGGAGATATGGAATAATCGGTGCGGGATTCTTTGACCAGAAGACAATAAAACGCAAATTCTGAAATGAAATATAACTGTCAATTCCATTGAAGGGGTTGCGCCAACGACAATAACCTTTTGCAAGCCTATTGAAAAACCATTGCGTGTAGAACGCAGGAATATCCTTTGCTCTACTCACAGACAAAATCGTCGGAGCTACAGCATCAACTTCTTGACCATCATCCGTCACTAATCTTATATTTCTCTGTTTCATATCGCAAAGTTAATGCTTTTTAATAAAGAAAGCCCCTTATCCTTATAAAAAATAGAATATACTCACAAATGTCTGAAAAGGCATGTATTTTGGCCAAACAAACTCCGAATTTTTGGATAAATCCGGGAAATCCATATTCACTACCAACAACTTAAGAAATTGGATTTGTTTGTATTTTTTGGGCTGAAATACAAACAAATCAATCGGACAAACAAATTTTCATTGCTTATCCGATTGATTATCTTTCATTTACCTGCTTACAAGCGATCAATACTCTTCTTCGTTGAAGAAGAAATCGTCTTTGGAGGGATAGTCGGGCCAAATTTCCTCGATTGATTCGTAGGTGTCGCCTTCGTCTTCTATTTCGTTGAGGTTTTCTATCACTTCGAGCGGTGCGCCACTGCGCTGCGCGTAGTCAATAAGCTCGTCCTTTGTTGCGGGCCATGGTGCGTCTTCAAGTTTTGACGCGAGTTCAAGTGTCCAATACATATGCTGTTCTGTTTTATTTATAATTTATATTTTCAAATTTTGCTTAAAGATTTACTTATGAGACCGGAGACCACGTAATTTCAGACACTCCCTGACAGTAATTAAGGTATCTTGCTGCAATGAAAAGATAGTCGCTGAGACGGTTGAACCAACGTACCAAGACAGGATCAACATACTCTTGCGCCGCAAGCTCGAGAATACGCCGCTCAGCGCGTCTACAAACCGTTCTTGCCACATGGCAATGAGCTGCCAATACACAACCTCCAGGAAGAACAAAAGTTCGAATTTTAGGGGTTTCCTCATCCAGAATATCAATCCATTGCTCCAAAGATTTAACTAAACAGGAATCTATACCAAGACAGGATGGAGTTTCACCTTCATTGACAGATGTTGCAAGATAACATCCAGCATCAAAAAGACGATTTTGAATCTCAAGGAACTGTTCTTTCAAACGAATGGGACAATCAGGATTAGAAAGCACTACTCCAAGAAATGAAGAGAACTCATCTACTGTGCCGTATGCTTCAAGACGAGTAGAGATTTTGCTTATGCGCTCTCCACCAACTAACGATGTAGTGCCATTGTCTCCTGTTCCTGTATATAGATTGCTTTTCATATTCACGGTTAAATTAGTGTGTCTATATCTCTAACATAATTCTAACATATTTGTTCCGATAAAGTATAAATATTTTAGAATTAGGATATCTTAATAGGTGGACGCACGAGCCGTGCGTCCCTATGAGAGTATAGCAAAAAAAGCCAGACCCCATTGCTGGAATCCGGCTTTCTTAAGGCGGCGATTACCTAATCCCCCGCTTTCCCAATAAGACCATCACCATCGGCGTTACAAAAAAAAAGGACACACATTCCTGTGTGTCCCTTAAGGCGGCGATTACCTACTCTCCCGCTTTCGCAGTACCATCGGCGTTACAAGGTTTAACTTCTCTGTTCGGAA